>JAIUNT010000003.1 GCA_020161545.1 Pseudomonadota bacterium | reverse complement strand
AATGCCAAGGCTCACACCAAAGTGAGCCCGCACACCGTTTTTCTCAACATGGTCACCAATGGATTCAAGACAGCGATTCGCAACGTTCTTGAGGAAGTCTTTTGCGTGCATGCGCGGCAAAAGCACGCAGAACTCGTCGCCGCCCAGCCTTGCAATTAAGTCTTCTTCCCGGAACACGCTCTTCAGCTTGCGTGCAACCGTTGTCAGCAAATAATCCCCAAAGGCGTGCCCCAACGTGTCATTCACAGCTTTAAATCCGTCGAGGTCCGCATAGAGAAGGGAAAACTCTTCTTCCTCTGCGCAGAGCTCATCCAAAGATCTTTCAAAGTACGCCCGGTTCATAAGCCCCGTCAGTGCGTCGTGATTGGCCCTGTGTAAAACAGATTCCTCCCGGCGTTTTTGAAAGGTAATATCCTTGTGGACCGTGGCGGTTCCCCCCATGGGAATAGGGTTATGTACGATTTCAACCCACCGTTGATCACTCAGGCGCTCTTGTAATGGCTCTCCGTCCGCGCGGCGAAAATGATCCAAACGGTCCTTTAGCCAGTGGAGAAAAAGATCTTCGCCCGACGAAACCCCTCGCCGCTCTGGCTCATAGAGTCCCTGGTTATAGTTCAGCGTCAGGAAATACTCATAGGAGAAAATATGACTCACCTCCTGGGCGCAAGGATAAAGGACCCGGAAGGATTGATTGACCATGGACAAGCGCTCGTGCCGGTCAAAGATGGCAAAGCCCACATCGATGCTTTCAAGGGCCGCCTCTAAGCGCTTTTGTGTGGCTAAGAGCTCTTCAGCTTGCTGCTTTTCCGTATCACCAAGCTGTTTTTTAAGAAGGCACGCGCTGACCCTTGCTTGTAAAAGGGTAGGGTTAACGGGGGAGGATAGGAAGTCATCGGCGCCCGCACGAATACACTGAATGGCGCTGCCTTCATCTTGCAAACTTGAGATCACAAGAACCGGAATATGCATGGTCTGAAGGTTGCTCTTGAGCACACGCAGAACCTCATGACCGCTCATACCAGGCATCAAAATATCGAGCAAGATAAGGTCAATCTTCTGTTTCTTCAGAATATCGAGCCCCTCTCTCCCACTTTGCGCCTCAATTGTCTCATGCCCCGCGTCTTGAAGCCTTCGCACAATAAGGCGTCTTTTTTCTTCATCATCGTCGATGATCAAAATCACGCCCCGGGTGGAGGTGGCACCAATAAAGCAGGAGGGGTACTCTTCTAGGGCAGCACTTTCTTGGACACCATATGAGTCCATACGCACGCGCTCTACAATCCCCAAAAGCGCTTTGGCTTTTTCAACCAAAAGACCCATGGTCGCAATGGCTTTGGGGTCAGTGAGCCCTTCTTCCACGAAGATTTCGCCGTATCCCTTAATACACCCCACGTTGGCGCGCAAATCATGCCTTGCAACGCTCCAATCGTTTTCACTGGGATCTTCCTGGGACACATCCACGCGCAGCTTGACTGCCAAATCAAAGAGCTTATCAATGGAGACTGCAATGGCTTTGAGATCTTTTTCGCAAAGGGGGCTGCGGGGCGCGGGAAATAGCTCTTCAACAAAGGCAAAAGACTCCCTTATATCTTTCTCTTGAGAAAGAAGTTCCTCTAAGGCGAGAGAGGCAGCCTTTAGACTTAGATGTGGCGCCTCTTGAAATACTGTCTTGGGCTCAGGGCGACTCATATCCGACTACCTTTCACACAGCTCAACAATGCAACTGATCTTATTCACAATAAGCACAAAAATGATTTTTTCTATGATAGTAACGCCTTCATTTTGTTAAGTAATCTTTCAAGCTCTATGGGCTTTGTATCAAAGTCATCACAGCCCGCCTCTAGCGCTTTTTCCCTATCCTCAACCATGGCATGGGCGGTGAGTGCAATCACAGGAATGGCGCGTGTTTCCTCTTGAGACTTCAAAACGCGCGTGGCTTGCCACCCGTCCATCTTAGGCAGGCTCATATCCATCAAAACAAGGTCTGGCTTTTCTTGGGTGGTTTTGGCGACCCCCTCTTCCCCGTCAAAGGCCAAGAGGACCTCATACCCTTGACGCACCAAACGGCGCGAGAGCATATCCCGGTTCATCTCATTATCTTCTACAAGCAATATCCTTGCCACCCTGTTCGTCCTTATGTACGCTTTACTTTACCACATCATAAACCCACATTGGTATCCGATGAAAGACCAAATATTGACCACTACTCCTCTTAAGATGGGACATCCATCCTTAAGAAAACATTGCCAAGAAGTTAAGGATTTTAAAGGCGTCCGTAATATAGGCGTTTTTTTTAAAGAGCTGATCGAAAACAACCCGTGGTCAGGCATTGCGGCCCCCCAACTGGGAATCAATCTACAAATTGTGGCCTTCCAGTACGCTCCTGACGTGGCGGAACGCAAGGGTGGAACGCCCCTTCCGCCGCGGGTCTTAATAAACCCTGTCATCACCCCCTTGAGTGATGAAACCTACGACGACTGGGAGGCGTGTTTAAGCCTGCCTGATCTCATGGGGCTTGTGCCCCGCTACACCCATATTCGCTTCGAGGGCGTTGATGAGACTGGTGCCCCAGTGAGCGAGGAGGCCAGTGGTCACCTCGCACGTATCATTCAACACGAGTGTGACCACCTCCAGGGGATTTTGTACCCTGAGCGCATGAAGGACCTCACAGCCCTTATTTACCGGGACCAGTTCCAAGTGTGGCAAGAAGAGTACGGCCTATTGTAGGACGCACTTTTGCTTTTGTCCGTGTACCTTGAGTTGTTGTAAATTCGCCTGAGACTCAGTCAGCTCAACAGAGCGTTGAGGGGGCACCATCCACATGGTCAGGGACTGACCCTCCATAAGGGGCAGAAATGAGTTGCTAAAAAATTGCCCTTTATAAACACCCGGTGTCATCTTTTTTGTCGCATGCAGTGGGACCCAATAAGGCTCAGTGGCAAGAAAAGTAGACAAGTCGTAGGACAAAGACCCTTTTGCAACCAACTCATCCCCAGCGCTCGACTCTGACGGCGCGGCGCTTTGTGGAGCACCCGTAACCTGTGACCATGTCAGTGCAAAATCACTTTGCACAAGGGCGTGGAGACTTTCCGGGTTTTGCTTGGTATAGAAACTGTATAAAGCTGCGTGATCGCGCCAGTTCAAATATGGAAAGGCGTAGCGGATGTGATACAGAAATGCATGACGTTGGGCCGGGGTAAGGTCGGCTAAATTTTGCACGCTGATCTTGTGTCTGCCTGTCGGGGCTAGACCAGAAGCGAAGGTTCCCTCATGTGACATAAGATCATCCTGGTGCATTACAAAGGGAAGGGTCTGCACAAGGGACAAGCAATTTTCCTTAGCCGCAAGGGTCAAGATTTGTGGCACAATATGATCTGGCTTTGCCTCCAGAGTCTCTAAGTTTACGGGCCACATGCGCGCGTTCACAAAAAGTGCAAAGAGCGCTTGCCCAAGCTCAGTTTCTGGAAGTCCCTCAGGCACCTGATCCAAATTCACTTTCAGCCATGACATCACGTGAGGGACCTTTGCCATGTATGTTTGCAGTTGCGCGGCGCTAGGCTGTGCTTCCTCATCCCACGCGGGTATGTCCTGTGTTAAACAGAACACCTGTGTCTCGCTGCGCAAATTATGGGCCTTCTCGAGGGCAAACGTATCCGGCGCACTGGCACCGCGCACAGCCGACATAAACGTCCCCAAAAGCTCTTCTTGAGGGGATGCATAAGAACTGGCAAGCACACTTGCACTGATAATGATATTTAAACCGAGTACTGCAGCACGAAAAATGGATGTCATAACTTCTTTTCCAATGGATTTTATTGAGATTTGTTTGACCACATAAAAGAAGTTTTTGTCAAGTTTTTTCCATTGTGGCAATAATTGAGCAAGTATCCCTTACACATGCCATTTTACAAAAAAAGTAACCCCATGAAGTGCATTTTCATGGGGTTACTGCAAAAGATGCTTAATTCAAGACCGTTTGGGCAAAGGCTTTCACGGCCGCAAAGACCTCATCGGCGCCGGTCGTATTATCACCACCCGCTTGGGCCATGTCAGGGCGCCCCCCGCCCCCTTTACCGCCAAGGGCACTGACGCTGGCGCGCACCAAGTCGACAGCGCTGAGCTTGGCTGACAGCGTGCTGTCTACGCTAATCACAAGGGAGGCCTTTCCTTCAAAGATGCCAAAAAGGGCGATCACACCTTGGGGGTTTTGGGCACGCAGGGTGTCCGCAAGACCTTTCAGATCCTTGGGAGACACGCCTTCCAAGACACGCATCACGAAAAGTACACCGCCCACCGTCTCTGGTGCTTCTTGAGCCGTTGGCGTTCCTGCACCTCCTCCAAAAGCAAGCTTAGTGGTCAGCTCCTTCACCTCACGCTCAAGGCGACGGCGCTCCTCCAAAAGACCCCCAACGCGCGTAGCGATCTGGGCCACGGGCGCCTTCAAAAGGGCGGCCGCCCCGTCCAGGATATCGAAGCGCTCCTGCACATAGGCCAGAGCCCCTTCGCCCGTAACGGCTTCTAAGCGCCTCACGCCTGCCGCAACGCTACTTTGGGCGATAATCTTGAAAAAACCGATGTCGCCGGTGGCACTCACGTGGGTGCCCCCACAGAACTCGACGGAATAAGCACCCGTATGGGCGGGCGCCCCCATGGACACAACGCGCACCTCATCCCCGTATTTCTCGCCAAACAGGGCCACAGCGCCCGTGGCAAGGGCCTCTTTTGTGGACAAAAGACGCGTTTGAGCAGGCGTGTTGAGGCGCACCACTCGGTTCACTTCTTCCTCCACGCGGCGCAGTTGATCGGGGCTTAAGGGGTCTGAATAGCTAAAGTCAAAGCGCAAGCGCTCAGGGGTCACCAGCGACCCCTTCTGGGTCACTTGCTCACCCAAAAGATCGCGTAGCGCTTTATGGAGCAAGTGGGTCGCTGAGTGGTTGGCCTTTGTGCGCGCGCGCTTGTGGGCGTCAACTGAAAGGGTCAGGGTCTGTCCCTTGCGTAAGGTGCCGACCGCAACACGCCCCTGGTGCACAAAAAGACCATCAGCTTTTTTAGTCACATTTGTGATTTCAATACGCGCGCCGTCTAAAGAGACCGCCTCGCCGCTATCACCAATCTGGCCGCCCGACTCGGCGTAGAAAGGCGTCTGGTTGGTGACAAAGGCCACCGTATCGCCCATACTCGCCTCGTCCACCAGCACCCCGTCCTTGATAAGCGCGTGCACCACGCCTTGCGCTTCTAAGGTTGTGTATCCCAAGAAGTCCGTGGCGCCATGGGCCTCTTGAAGCTCAAACCACACGCGCGTATCGGCCTCTTCTCCGGACCCTGTCCAGCTGGCTCTGGCTTTTGCGCGCTGGGCTTCCATGGCGTCTTCAAAGCCCGTAAGATCCACACTCTTGCCCTGTCCACGCAAAATATCTTGTGTCAGATCAAGGGGAAAGCCGTAGGTGTCGTAAAGCTGGAACGCGACGTCTCCAGACAAAGTTCCCCCCGTTTGAAGGCCGTCCGTTTCCTGGGACAGGAGTTTGAGTCCACGCCCCAGGGTCTGACGAAAGCGCTCTTCTTCGGCGCGCAGGGTCTCTTGGATAAGGGCCTGAGCGCGGTGGAGCTCATCATAAGTCTCCCCCATCTCGGCGACTAACGTGGGCACAAGGGCATGGAGGAACGGCTCTTTTGTGCCAAGCAAATACGCGTGACGGCTTGCCCGGCGCAAAATGCGGCGCAGCACATACCCGCGCCCCTCGTTGGAGGGCAAAATGCCGTCTGCCACCATGAAGCTGCAGGCGCGCAAATGGTCTGCAATAACGCGGTGGGACACAAGGGCATCGCCATGCGCCTTCACACTGCTTAACTCTTCGCTGGCCTGAATCAGATGACGGAAGAGATCCGTCTCATAGTTGCTGGTCACCCCTTGCAGGACAGCTGACAAACGCTCTAAACCGCTGCCCGTATCAATGGAGGGCTTAGGCAGATTCACACGGCCAATCTGGCCATCCTCGCCCATAACCTGGTCGTACTGCATAAAGACAAGGTTCCAGATTTCCACAAAGCGGTCCCCGTCCTCGTCTTTTGTGCCAGGAGGACCACCAAAGATGTGGTCCCCGTGGTCAAAGAAGATTTCCGAGCATGGGCCGCATGGGCCCGTGTCACCTGCAGACCAGAAATTATCGCTGCCCGAGATGCGCAGGATCTTATCGTCCCCAAAGCCTGCTATCTTCTTCCAAAGATTTGCAGCCTCATCATCGTCCACATAAACCGTGACAAGCAAGCGGTCTTTGGGCAGGGCAAGCTCACGGCTGACCAGCTCCCAGGCGAAGGAAATGGCCTCTTCCTTGAAATAGTCGCCAAAGGAAAAGTTCCCCATCATCTCAAAGAAGGTGTGGTGACGGGTAGTGTAGCCTACGTTTTCCAGGTCGTTATGTTTGCCGCCTGCGCGCAGACACTTCTGGGCAGACGTTGCCCGCGTATAGGGAGGGGTCGCCGCACCCGTGAAATAGTTCTTAAAAGGCACCATGCCCGCGGCCGTGAACAAAAGGGTCGGATCATTGTGGGGAACAAGGGGCGCAGACGGGACAATGGTATGCCCTTTGGCCTCAAAATAAGACAAAAAGTCACGACGAATTTTGGACACGGTCCACATGGAGATTTTCCTTATGTTTTGTCAGTCTATATCAAATATGTAGGTGATAGCAGGGGATGGGACCGGCCCACCCCCTTTTTGCTTACGCGGCGTCTTCGTCCGACGCTCCATCTTCTTCGGCGCCGCTGGACAGAAGCTCTTGGGCGATGAGGCCCCCATTGGCGCGAATGGCGTGCTCAATGGCCTCTGCCGTGGCGGGATTTTCCTTCAAGTAAGCACGCACGGCCTCGCGCCCTTGGCCAATGCGCTCACCGTCATAGGCGTACCAGGAGCCGGATTTCTCGATGACTTCGCTTTTCACGCCCAAATCAATGAGCTCGCCGGTCTTAGAGATACCCTCACCGTACATAATGTCGAACTCAACGGTTCTAAAGGGAGGGGCGACCTTGTTCTTCACGACCTTCACGCGGGTTTGGTTACCCACAACCTCATCCTTGTTCTTGATGGCGCCGATGCGGCGAATATCAAGACGCACAGAGGCGTAGAACTTCAGTGCGTTACCACCAGTGGTTGTCTCAGGTGAGCCAAACATCACGCCGATCTTGTGACGGATTTGGTTGATGAAAATCACCGTACAGTTGGTGCGGGAGATGGAGCCTGTGAGCTTACGCAGGGCCTGGCTCATGAGGCGCGCTTGAAGACCCATGTGGGAATCTCCCATCTCACCTTCAAGCTCAGCCTTAGGCACAAGGGCCGCCACGCTGTCCACAATAACCACCTCAACGCCGCCGGAGCGCACGAGGGTATCGGCAATCTCAAGGGCTTGCTCACCGGCATCTGGTTGCGCCACGATAAGCTCATTCACATTCACCCCAAGCTTTTGGGCGTAGATGGGATCCAGGGCATGCTCGGCGTCAATGAACGCGCAAGTGCCGCCTTTTTTCTGGGCCTCTGCCACCACGTGGAGCGCAAGCGTCGTCTTACCGGAGCTCTCAGGCCCATACACCTCGATAATGCGTCCCCTAGGAAGACCGCCCACGCCAAGGGCGATATCCAGACCCAAGGAGCCCGTGGAGATAGCCTCAATGGCCACGGTCTCCTGCTGACCCAGACGCATAACGGACCCCTTACCATAGGCACGCTCAATTTGCGTAATAGCGGCCTCTAGTGCTTTTTGACGATCCATGGAAAATCCCCTTTCCTTTTGTTCAAAACCATTATTTTGTTTATTCCATACCCGGGCGCGCCTTGCAAGACGTGCTTAGATATCCACACTGTCCACAAGACATGCATTATTTTGAATATAGGCAAAGCGTCGCTCTGCCTTGCGCCCCATGAGATGCTCCACAAACTCCTCCAGCGCCACAAGGGCCTCAGGATCGTTGGAGCCCAAGCTCACCAAATGGTCGGGCAGCGTCACCCGCAAAAGGGTGCGCGTGCGCACATCCATGGTGGTTTCCTTCAGGTGCTGCCATGACATCTCACCCAGACCCTTAAAACGGCTGATCTCTGTCTTGCCCTTGGCAAAGGTCGTGCGCAGCACCTCCTCCTTATGGGCGTCATCACGGGCATAGACGGACTTTGACCCCTGGGTCAGACGGTAAAGGGGCGGCAGCGCCAAATAAAGATGCCCGTTTTCAATGAGGGTGCGCATCTCCAAAAAGAAGAATGTCATGAGAAGAGCTGCAATGTGCGCCCCATCCACGTCCGCGTCGGTCATGATAATGATGCGGTGATAACGCAGATTATCCAGATGACACTTGGCGCTTGTCCCACATCCCAGCGCCTTGGCCAGATCCGTCAGCTCTTGGTTAGCCAGCGCCTTATCCGTTGTGGCGGAAGCAACGTTGAGAATTTTTCCGCGCAGGGGCAGAACCGCCTGGGTCTTACGGTCACGGGCTTGCTTGGCACTGCCCCCGGCGGAGTCTCCCTCCACCAAAAACAGCTCACACTCCTCAGGATGGGTGCTCATACAATCGGCAAGCTTGCCCGGCAGGCGCAGGCGCTTTGTCACACTCTGGCGCGCGGTTTCTTTGGCTTGACGGCGCTTGAGGCGCATATCAAGGCGCTCGCACACATGCTCGATGAGGGCTTCGGATACGTCCTTGCGCTCACTGAGCCACTGATCAAAGCGGTCTTTGATGGCCGCCTCCACAAGACGCGTGACTTGGGAGCTGACAAGGCGCTCCTTTGTCTGGCCCTGAAATTGAGGCTGCCTGACAAAGGCGGACATAATGACAACGGCTCCACCCAGACAATCATCGGCGGTGAACTGGGCGGCCCGCTTGTTGTTCAAAAGCTCTCCGTATCCACGAAGGGAACGCATGATAGCCTGTTTAAAGCCCGCCTCGTGGGTCCCACCCAAAGGTGTCGCAACCGTATTACAATAGGAGGTGAAGGTGCCGTCATCCCACTCGGGCCAAGCAAGGGCCCACTCCACACGTCCAGAACCATCGGAAAAAGCCGCCTCTCCGGCAAAAATGTCTGGGGTAAGGAGCTCCTTGCCCTCAAGGTGCTCTTTGAGATAATCGCTGAGCCCTTCTGGAAAGAAAAAACGGTCCTGGGCAGGGGTGGCGGCGTCCTTGCCCAAAAGAGAGGTGTCACAGGTCCAGCGAATTTCCACGCCCCGGAACAAATAGGCCTTAGCGCGGATCATCTGATAAAGGCGACCAGGTCGCAGGCGCACACCTTCATCGAAGATGGTCATGTCTGGGGCAAAGCTGACGGCGGTGCCTCGTCGGTTGTGCACAGGCCCCATGAGGGTCAACGTGGTTGTGGGCGCGCCCTTTGAGTAGGTCTGGCGCCAAAGCTGCTTCTGGGCCACAACCTCCACAATGAGGGTCTCGGACAAAGCGTTCACAACGCTCATACCCACACCGTGCAAGCCGCCCGATGTCTCGTAAGCACCCGCCTTAAACTTTCCGCCTGAATGGAGGGTCGTCAAAATCACCTCAAGGGCAGACTTTTCTGGGAACTTGGGATGGGGATCGATGGGAATACCACGGCCATTATCACGCACGGTCACAAGACCGTCTGCGCTCATCTCAATCTCAATGCGGTTGGCGTGCCCCGCCACCGCTTCGTCCATGGCGTTATCCAGGATTTCTGTCACCAAATGGTGAAGGGCTGTCTCGTCCGTACCACCAATATACATACCGGGCCGGTGGCGCACAGGCTCCAAGCCCTCAAGGACTTCAATGTCCTTTGCGCTGTAGTCCTCATTGGTTTTGGCAGCGGCCGCGTTAAAAAGATCACTCATGGAACCCCATTACCAGAAGCTGGTTTCTCTCTTTCCAAGGAAAATAACTGGCCCTATAGTAGTGGCATTGACACAGAAAGAGAACTCATTTCATGCATCATATCCTCACATATCTTGTTGGCCTTGCGCTTTTGGCCACCGTGGTCGTGCTGATTATCGGCATTATCAATATGATACGCGGCAAACAGAGCCCTCAACAGAGCAATAAACTCATGCGCTGGCGTGTGGCGGCCCAGATCGTGGCAATCCTTTTATTCACACTCTTTCTTTTGACAAGGCACACCTAAGATGGTGCAGCTCACACGGATTTATACCAAGGGCGGCGACAAAGGAAAAACGTCCCTGGGCAGCGGCGCACGCGTTTCCAAAACCCATCCGCGCCTTGAGGTGATTGGGTGTGTGGACGAGGTCAACGCCACCATTGGCCTCATTCTTGCTCACCTTGAAGATAACGAGGACGCCAAAGAGGCCCTTCTTCAGATCCAGCATGATCTGTTTGATTTAGGCGCGGATCTGTGTGTCCCTGAGGACACCCAAACCCCTTCCCTACGCCTGAGCGGCACCCAAGTCACACGTCTGGAGGAAGAAATCGACGCGCTTAATGCGAAGCTCCTTCCCCTTAATTCCTTCGTGCTACCGGGCGGCACGCGCTCAAGCGCTTTTGCCCATCTGGCGCGCACCACCACGCGCCGGGCCGAGCGGGCTCTGTGTGCTTTTTTTGAACAAGATGCGGCAGCCCAGGGGATTCATACCCAGGCACTTCCCTACCTCAACAGACTTTCGGACTACCTCTTTGTGGTCTCACGCACCCTCAACGACCAAGGCGCCAGGGACGTTTTATGGGAGCCCGGGCGCGGCCAAAAGTAGCGCCAATCACTCTCATTTGCCCTAACGATGGGTCCGCCCTGTGCACCCGTACTCGCGTTGCTTTCTTGCATCTTCTACACATGACGTAAAAGAAATACACGATTAGTACAATTTCACCATTTCTCCTTTTTCTTGACTTTTTTTTATTCAAACTAATATACAGGCAGAACACTACTATTTGCCACATTGATAAAATTGAAAAGTTTTCACAAGAATTTGTTTTTGTTTGCAGCGTCCCTGGCCCTTTGCTCAAGTGTCAGCGCAGTCCTGCCCTTTAACGCCAGTAAGGGCACAACAAAGTATTTTCAAAACCCGCAGTCGTCTTTTACTTTTGGATTGATCGGACTGCACACTGACATCGTCAAAAACATGCGCTTTGGCTTTGTTGAGAGTTTTGTTTACGACAAGGAAGGGCGTCGTTCCTTTGTAGGAGACAAAGGCAACAATCCCCACTGGAATATAGCGAAAATACTCTTCCCAAGCGTCAATGGCGAGTTGGGCATTGATTCCCTGGGACGGGATAATTTTTCAAAGCATGCCACTTTCGAAACACTTGCAACGCTCATGATGGTGGTGGCCGACGTGCGTCAGATTTTAGAAAACACAAACGACAAACAGCTCAACCGGTTCTCACAGTTAGGCAGCGCAGCCCTTTTCAAGCAGTCCGCCTTTAAAGATGTAAGGCAGCGCTACCAAAAGAGCTTTGAGGCCCAAGGCACTTCAAAGCGCTACGAGGAAGATGTGGTCCTCCCGCTTCTGTATAACGTCTCAAAGGCGCTCATTGCCGAACAAAAAGGAACGAGCCCCTTTCCTCGCCACACAACAGAGCTCCTTATCTCCTCTTTTTTATGCATGAAAGCAGACACATTAGCGGATGTGACAAACGCCTATTTGAAAGCCCTTGATCATGGCGGCCAAAATGGACGCGTGCTCACCCCCCTTGTCAACACGCCTCCTGCAACACGGTTTCAAGACGTCACGTCTTTGGAAGAAAGCGATGTGCGAGAGATCCTGGGCCGCGAAGCACTCAAAAAAGCAGACCTTTTAGAGCCGATTATATCATCATCTTTTGGCGCATCATCCAGTGACCCTGCCAATCCTCGTGATGCATCTATCCCTGGACTTGACCTCGACGCGCTTTACGGTGTTTTTGTTTTTCCCTTTTTCTCAAAGACCACACCCTATGTGGGATCCCCCCCATCCCATGGTCCGGCAAATCTTGTCTTTGGGCCTGAGGCGACCGTCAGCACCAGCGATACTTTTTCTGATTGTAATGAGAACAAGCTACGCGTTTTGCTCAATCTCATGGCTTACAACTACACAAAGCAGCTATTTGATCTGTCCTTCTTGAATGGAATAACTGGGCCGCGCGCTGATCTTTTAAGGGCGTTTTATGACGAACAGCCCGTCGACCAGGTGGGCGCTGTCTCACTCTTGGTTCGAACCGCCTGGAACAGGGTCGTGGGTGACTTAAACAGCTTGGAGGAACCCATGAGCGCAGCCTCAAGTTCTTGGAACCCCCCTGCAGTGCAGCATGTGCGCTATTTGCGTGGTCAAAACGAACTCGATTCGGGCTTTGCAAATGTGCTGCGCGTCTTTGAAAAAATCTTAGGAAAATCGTTCCTGCCATCCTTTTCAAGGACAGCTATAGATGTACAGAAACAGGAAATAAATCAAGGATTTATGCGTCTTTTTTCCTTCATCGCACCTGACAGACGTATTGCACTAGACTTTCTCGATCTCAAGCAAAAGGCCAACGATCTCAAGCAAAAGGCCAACGATTTAGCGGGCTCTTTGAGAGTCACCGTTGATAACATTTTTCAGTTCGTTCTTTTTGAGGGTGCGGGCACCCATGGACATGTTGAGGGGCTGATCTCACTGACTCTGAAAGATCAAAATGAAGAGCAGCGTTTAGAGGTGATGCGCGCCCATGAGGGCAGCCTCCACCATGGGGTTTTGGAGTCCATGCTTCTTTTGGATCCACACACGGCCCTCACAGTGCGCAATCCATTCTATCACTTGGTTTCACAAAAAATTCTTGGAAACAATGAGGCGGCAGCATTTTTGAAAAAACTGAGTACCATGGAGGAACGCCAGGATTTTGTGCCGCTCCTGCGTTACGTCCTGTCACACGTCGCTTGGGACGATGTCTTCATGCAAGGGGATATCGCAAAAGCACTCCTGCCCCTTTTGTCACAGCCGATCTACCAAGGAACGCTTTTTGAGGAAGTGCGCGCTTTTGAGACGACGCCTCAGTATCCCCTGGCCTTTGTGCTCGCGCATTTCCCCCATATAACGCATCTGAGTGTTGCACAAGAAGGCACCATCACCTTTGATCGACATACGCCGCATCTTCACAGGGTACACCTTTCAAAAGGAGCACGCGTAACAGGCCTAGAAAACCTTCCGGCCCTCAATCACCTGAGTGTCAGTGACATCCAAGAGCCCTCTCTTGCCATTGAAGGATCTGTGCCGAGTCTTACAAAACTGACCCTATCGGGAGACATGGCCAGCCTATCCCCCTTACCCCATGCGCCTTCCCTTGAGGTATTGGACCTCCATGGTACCCATGTGGCGTCGCTCCACTTTGACAGGCCCATGCCAAATCTCACTTCTCTCTCTTTGCCTGACACGCTGGTGCATTTGACGGGTATTGAGAGGTTATCCACCCTCGTTTCTTTGCCCCTGAATAACACCCAGGTGGCGTCTGTGCATTTTGATGCACCCATGCCAAATCTGACGTACCTTGCGCCTTCCACGGCAGCAAGAAGCCTAACGGGGCTCGCCCATCTTCGCGCACTGACAACTCTGCATCTGCAGGACACTGATATAAATGCGCTGCATTTTGATGAATCCATGCCAAATCTAACGTCGTTGACTTTGCCCAAATCCCTCACGCGCCTGACGGGCATCGGGCACTTACACGCGCTTCAAGATATACCCACCAGAAATACGCAAGTGACATCCATCGACTTCGAAGGTCCCATGCCGAATCTGCGGTTCTTTTTCTTACCAGACACCCTCACGCATCTGACAGGGATCCATCATCTGCAGGCGCTTTCATTCTTGCACCTTGGTAACACACAGGTGAGCGCGCTCCACATTGATGCACCCATGCCAAATCTGATCGCTTTTATGGCGCTCAGCACCCTGGCGCATGTGACAGGCGTGGAAAATATGCGCGCACTTCAATGTTTACCCCTTGATAACACGCAGGTGAGCACGCTTCATATTGATGCACCCATGCCAAATCTAAAAGATTTTAGGGCGCCCAGCACCCTGACACGTTTAACAGGGATGGAAAATCTTTGCGCTGTCAATGCATTGGATTTGGGAAAAACGCAAGTGAGCGCACAGGACCTGAGCTTGCCTATGCCAAATCTCAAGACACTGGTCTTGCCGTCTACAATGACACAATTGCCTGATATGGCGTTCTTTCCAGCCCTTGAGACCTTGTCACTGATCAACACATCCATCACAGGGGTGCGTATCAACGCTGTGATGCCACATCTGACATGTCTTATCCTTTCAAAGGGTGCGACACATTTAGAAGGGTTGGAAAATCTTCCATCTCTAAGCAAGCTGTGTGTTCACTCACCGTCTCTCACAATAAAAGGACACAAAGAAGCGTGGGAGATCAGCGCCTTTGAAGAAAGTGACCCCTACCTCCATGCAGCGCCCCAACTCTTCACCCAAAACCCATCGGGCATTTCATGGGTGGAGGAAGACGCATGATCACATTATAAGGGTTCGGCTATAACGCTAGAGACTGGCCACGGCCGGCCACTGGGCGGCGATCTCGGGCGCCTCCTCCCAGGGAAACACAATCCACTTGTCCTGGGCCACCTTGTGCACATAGCTATCCAGACTTGCTTCCCCTTCTGGCTTGGCATAAAGGGCCGTCATGTGGGCGTTAGGCAGGCGCTCGCGCACAAAGGCGGCCGTTTTCCCCGAATCCGCCAGATCGTCCACCACCAGGGTTGTTTGCCCCCCGTGGAGGCTGTCCTTAATAAGCACCAAATCTTCCCGGGTATTGCTGTGGCTATAACTTGCCACGCAAATAGTATCCACAATGCGAATATCCAGCGCCTGAGCCAAGATAGCTGCCGGCGCAAGGCCACCTCTGGCAATGACAATCAAACGCTCAAACGGCCCTTTTTCCTTGCAAATTTGCGCAAGTGAATGGGTGTCACGGTGAAATTGTTGCCAAGATATGTAAAGGTATGACATGGATAAGATCTCCCCCAAGATATACATCTATTCTAGTGCGATTTTTTCTTTAGATCCATCCCCAACCTGTACAAAGGTTGCAAAAGGGATTACCTTGGCATGAAGTCACACGAGATCAAATGATTACCCATGAAGCCAGCCAGCCATCCCACAATTCCCCCTCAAAAAGAAGGGGTCCTGATCGTGAATCTCGGAACGCCCGATGACACAAGCTGGTTTGCTGTCAGGCGCTACCTCAAAGAGTTTCTATCGGACCGGCGGGTCATTGAGCTTCATCCCCTTTTGTGGCAGCCCATTTTAAACCTCATTATTCTCACCCTGCGTCCCCACAAAAGTGCCCACGCCTATCGCAGCATTTGGCGCGAGGACACCAACGAGTCACCCTTACGGCACTTCACACGCGCCCAGGGAGAGGGACTGGCCCGCGCCTTGCCCCACATGAAGGTGCGTTGGGCAATGCGGTACGGCAATCCCTCCATGGCCTCACAAATTGAGGCACTGGTGAAGGAAGGGTGCACCCACATCACCTTGGTGCCTCTTTATCCCCAATACTGCGCCGCCACAACGGCAACGGTGTGTGATGAGGCGTTTCGGGTCCTGGCCAAGATGCGCTGGCAGCCGAGTTTGAAGGTGATTCCGCCCTTTCACGACCACCCCGGCTATATCGAGGCCCTTGCACAAAGCATCACCGCACACGCAAAAACCTTGGATTGGCAACCTCAAAAGGTGATTGCGTCTTTCCATGGTATGCCTGCCGACAGCCTCACAAAGGGCGATCCCTATTCCTGCATGTGCGCCAAGACAGCGCGCTTGTTACGAGACGCCCTTGAGCTCACACCTGAAACCTTTACCCACACCTTCCAATCCCGCTTTGGTCCTAAGGCGTGGCTGACGCCCTATACCCAAGAAACGCTGGAGAAGCTTCCCGCCCAAGGCATTACCCGAGTGGTCATGGTGGCGCCTGGCTTCGTCAGCGACTGCTTGGAAACGTTAGAGGAAATTAATATCCGCTACCGCGAAGTTTTTCTTGCGGCCGGCGGCACCCACTTTACCTATGTCCCATGTCTGAATGAAAGCAACGCACTCATTGCCCTTCTTGCAAACCTTGTGACAGGCAAGACAGAAGCGACCCCTCAGACTCAGTCCCAAGCCCGCGCGTCTTAAGCGCTTTGCGTGACAGCAGGGCTTGGCACCTCTTTCTTTGACCCCTTCACGGACGGCCCGTGGGACTTGGTGGGCGTGCCTTTGGTGCGCGCCGCCGGGGTTTTCACAAAGGACGAAAGAGCACGGCTCAAACGGTCAAGGTGGCTTTCTGGTGCGCGGTGTGTTTGCGCGGCGATCACCGGTTTTTTCGGACCGTGACTAAGGCCCCCGAGTGCCCGGCGTAGAGCCTGCACTTCCTGAGCGAGACGCTGCCTGTCGTTTTGTGCGTCAGCAAGCTCCTGGCGGGCGCGCGCTAGAGTGGCCTCCAAGGCGCTCACATAGTGCTGCAGATTCACCTGGGCCGTACTCTGTACCTGTGACTCGCTGAGATGTGTGTGAAAGGTTTCTCCCAATGCGGCGTGCTGGGCTTGCAACCCTGCTAGCGCCCCCTGGAGACGATTGGCCGTTCCCAAATGGACGGCCCCCTGACTTTGCGCCAGATGATGTGCTTGCCGTGCTGCCACTAAATCAGCCTGCGAGGCTACCAAGAGCGCCTGGGTCCCCGCGTGAGCACCTTGCTCCGCAACCAAGTCATCCCGTGCAGTGGCGAGAAGTCCGCGGGTAGCTCCATGGTCCCTTTGCTCAGCTGCAAAATCATCCCGTGCGGTCACCAAAAGACCCTGCGTTGCCCCGTGATCCATTTGCTCTGTGGCAAGAAGACCTTGCGTTGCCGCGTGAGCCCTTTGCTCTGCGGCCAAATCGCTTTGTGCAGTGGCGAGATACCCCCGGGTCATTCCATGCGCCCTCTGCTCAGCTGCAAAGTCATCTCGCGCCGCACCGGCTTCCTGTTGCGCGTCCTCTAAAAGTCTGTGTGTGTTGGCGTGAGAGCCTTGCTCTGCTGCCAAATCACGTTGCGCGGTGACCAAATGACCCTGTGTCTCCCCGTGGGCGCCTTGCTCCGCTGCGAAATCGTCTCGTGCTTGCGTAACCTCATGTTGAGAAGCCACCAGAGCCCTTCGGGATGCCTCCAAGAGTCTCTGGGTTTCCTCGTGATCTGACACACTTGCGCTCAGAGCGCGCGTAGTGCTCTCAAGTTGAGCTTGCGCTCCCCCATGGGCGTCACGGGCCTCGCGCAGCTCCTCTTGGTGTTGCGCATTTTGCGCCTCAAGTTCACGGATGCGTGCTGACGCTACCGCAATCTCCCGGCGCAGTTCTGTGGTTTGAGCTTGCTCCTCTTCAAGGGCCACACGTATGCGCTCACGCGCGTCTTCGCTTACCCGGTTCACTTGACGTTCTTGTGCCAAGCTCTGTGCCTGCGCTTCCAACGCCTCCTCTTGCACCCGCGCACGCTCTACCAAAGAGGCCACTTCTTCCTGGTGCAGCGCCCTTGCTTCAACCAACTCCTCTTGGGCCATGCGCCGCTCTGCTTCCGTCTGGTTCATGATCTGACATAGGGGCGCTAGGTGTGCGCGCAAACGCTGAGCGCTTTCCTCATCAAGCCCTTGGCCTATTTGCTCAACAATGTTCTGGGCTTGTTGCAATGAAACCCCATCAATGCTGTCCACAGACGCAGGTTCGCAAAAAAGAGGAGCTTGGTTTGAAGGCGCGGTAAACGCACCTTCACCAATGGCTGCGAGCTCATCGGCCAGACTTGGGCCTTGGGGGGCCGGAACTTGAGCGAGGTCCCTTTCTTCCTGCAAGCGCACAATGTCCTGACGCAGAATTTCATTGTTTTGCTGGAGGGCCTCATACTCACGGACCAGATCACGGTTTCTCGCCACTTGGACGTTTCCTGCAACCTCCACGGAACGCATTTGATCCCGCGTTGACTCAAGCATCTCTTCCAAAACTTGAATCTGACGGGCTTGCTCTGCCAAACGTCCGGCCGCAAGGGCAGAGGTGGCAGGTTTTCCGCGCTTTTTACTCAGCGCGTGCTCAAGGGCCGCTATGCGCGCAGCTGCGTCCGCGTCGCGCCGCTCTTGTTGATTCACACTCTTTCTCAGCGCACTATTTTCTGCGTCGAGACGCGCGTTTTCTTGTCCCATCTGGTGGAGCGTTTGCTCATATTGCTGGGAGCGCTCACGCATGCGCAGCGCGTCGCGTGCACGTGCTTTTTGTTCTTTCTCAAGGTGACTTGTGAGCAAACGGTTCTCTTGGTGTAAAGACGCATTTGCGCATTCGCTTTCATTAAAGCGTGCCCTTACGTCACGTAAGCGCTCTTCAAGTTGAAGCCTCTCCTGGGTTTCTTGCGCGTCCACACGACTCTGAGCTGCATTTCGCAAGGTATCCAGCTCCCCAATGAGGCGCGCGTTCTCATCTATGCATCCGGCAAGCTCATCCTGTCTCAGACGATACATCTCCAAGAGCTCCTCGTAGCGGGTAAAGAAACTTCCCTGGGGCGCCACAGCACTTGGCGCTGTGTGAGCACGTGGAAGGCGGCTTTGAATTTGCTCCATCTCAGCTGAGGACATTGACGTGCCGTAACACGGGACATGCGCGAGTACGTGCGCACCGATCATCATATAAGCCATTAAACGACGCATGGAATTGCTCACTTCACAAAAAAAGTCATGCCACGCATAAAGTGCGGGCCTCTATTTTTTCCAATAAGTCACGAGAAGGCTAATTTCAATAAAAATCTTAATGATTTACTAACAAAATGTAAAAAAAGTTGACTTTTAGAAATGAAACTGTTCAAATGAAGGGGTCTTTAAAGGAGGGGAATTGGCATGATGTCAGGTGTTGAGGCATTGAGTGGTGGTGAGTTCGTTGTTTACCCAACCCATGGGGTGGGACGCTTGGAATCCGTTGAAATGCAACAGGTTGCAGGCTGCGAACTGAAGGTGCTCGTGATTACTTTCGATAAAACACGCATGACATTGCGGGTCCCCATGGCCAAGGCAAAGACCTCAGGTCTGCGTCGCCTTGGCTCCAAAGAAGACATGGAAAGGGCTTTTGCCACCCTGGCACGCCGCATCCGCGCCAAGAAGGGCGTATGGGCAAGACGTGCCCAAGAATATGAGCTGAAGATTAACTCAGGTGATTTGACCTGTGTGGCAGAAGTTTTAAGCGAGCTTTACCGCGCCAAGGACGACCGCGGTGAGCAGTCCTATAGCGAGCGTCAAATTTACCGCAGCGCCCTTGAGCGTTTGTGCGCTGAAATTGCCCTCATTGAATCCATCGATGAAGACGCAGCAGCCGCACGTGTGGAAGAGGCGCTGGCACAAGTCGCCTAACTTTTATTCTCCTTAAAACGAACACCTTCGGGGTCCCTTTTTGGGGCCCTTCTTTTTTGCCACATCCCATCACGAGAATAGTTTAATTTTATGGGCAAGGGATGGAAGCCCTTGCACCTCTGGCCCATGGCGCATCCCTGACCAGCTACGAAGGGACGCATCACTTGCGGGGCGCGCTGGTGCTGTCAAGCTCCTCACCCATATGAGCACCTTACGCGAACACAACGAGGCCCTGCCCTGGGGTCTGCGCTAACACCCAAGAAGAGGGCAAATGGGGACCCTTCTTGTTTAACATAGGTGCGTTTGCAGTGAACGATTTCTAGACATGACTCATTTAAAGGCTATGATTTTCTTAAAATTTCTTCGTGTTGACATACTGTCATCTCGCTGATAAAAGACTTCATCTGCAACCCATAATCATAAAAGGGGACCCCATGACGTTGCGCCACGGTTTACAAACACTTTTACTGACATCACTCATAACGATCTCAGCTCCTGCCAGCGTGCCAGAGTGCACGAAGTTGAGCGAAGAAGTATCCCAAACAGACAAAGCGCTTTGTGCCTACTTGGGCTTTTTGCGTTCTGTGGATGGGCTTTTTACGAGCGCCGATACACGCGAAGACCAAGCGGCCATTGTGGCGCACTTGCTGGATACAGAGTTGGTTGAAACCTATAGTCCACAAACACAAAGCTCCTTTTTGCTTTCTGACTTTCAAGGGGAGGTGTGCGACCATTATTATGTGTGTCCAACGGCTGATGGCGGAAATCGCCTCAATGTGGAGAAAACAACGCCTCTAGCCCTAGCAGTTTCTTTGGGCCAGAAGGATCTCGTGGCGCGTTGGTTAGAACCCATTGATAACATAAACGATTTAAAGCACACATCCTGGGGATACCGCCAGCCGGTTCATCCCATGGGTCAGGCCATTGACCCTGAGCATCCTGTTTTCAATCCTCACGTTCCCCGTGAAGATCGCCTTGATATTATTGATTTGCTGGCCGCAAAGGGGGCCGATTTTAATGCCATGTTGCCCGAGTCTCTTTACGATAACCCAGCCATCGCCGCAGGTGAGCCACGTGGGTGGGGAGGGGGCATGCGCGTTGGACAAGACGTTCTTCGTGTGCGCGCACTTCTCTACGGCGCAGATCCAACGCTCAAAGGCACGTCTTATCATCCCAGCATTATTCGCCGCGATTTACGCAAGAATGACTTCATTGCCGAGCTGCATGCGCAGGAAAAGTCCCTTATGCAAAAGGTCGCAAACCACGGCGCGTTGATCGTTAAGCGGCACCCGCAAGTCTCCTACGCCCTTGGTCGCGCCTTCCAAAAGGAAGGAGATCTCTATCAAGCCGCCAAACACATGCGTGCAGCCGCTGAAGCTGGCCTTCCTGAAGCGTGCGCCGCCTACGGGGCCTTTGTGGCCGAGGGTGAGCACGTGGCCCCCTCTTACCTTACCTTTGCTTTAGATATGCTTCCCTTTCACCGGGCGTGGCGCCTGTCTGCTTTGCGCGACGAAGCAATTGCGTGGCTTGAAAGAGGCCGCACGACGTCAAGTGGCACCCTGGAGGCGCTTTATGAGCGCAACCTCGAAGATGGCCGCGCGACACCAATGCAGCTGATCAGACTTGGGGATTATTATAAGACGCAAAAAAATACGGCGTACACGAACTATCGTTGGCAAGCAATCGGATGCTACAAGGCCGTCATCACAAATGCCTCCGCCTCAAAGGAAGAGAAGGCACGAGCGCATAGGCACCTTGCGCGTCTATATGATACCCCCTACTTAGCGGTTATTTCTCCCACCCAGTTCCATATGGTTAGAGAACGCGATGAGGCAATGGTCCACTATGGTGAGGCATTTGCCTTAGGTAGCGTTAGCGCAGGGCGAGCTTTATCGCAACTGACACATTCATGGTGTCTTGACCCCACGAGCCCGCAGTACAATAATATCACAGCGCTTAGGAGCGATTTCCAGATGTTGCCTGCGTCAGCTGTTTTTCCCAGTGCGTCCATCACAAATGGCACCCTCTTACTGGGCTCAAACTAGAGACGAATACCTACAAAAAAGGGCCCCGAAAGGAGCCCTTTTCATATGTAGATCTGCGTTACTAAACCGTTATAAAGTCGGTGGCTCCTTTGGGGAGCCTTCTAAAAACCCACCACTTGTTTTTGATCCTCCTGGCGGTAAAAGGCCATGCAGGACAAAATGAGCTCCAGCACACCGTGGGCGTCCACCTGGGTAGCAACGTAAGCGTGGGGCGCTTCATCAAGGTGGCAAGGGTATGTGCTCACAAGGGTCGCCCCGAGAGACGCATTGTCTTCCGTGGACACAGAAATACTTGCCGGCGCCCATGTAAAGAGCTCAGGCCTTAGGAGGCTTGCGATCACACACGCATCATGGATGGCGCGTCCCCCGAGGTTATAGCGGGCCTTGTCAGCCTCCGCCTCCACCTCAAGAATGCCCGCAACTTGCCGGGCGACATTCGTCCCCTGGGCGCGCAGCCTGGCCATCCAAGGGGTGCTTGTGGTCACCTGATGTGTAATATGAAGGCCAATCATGCGCAGGGGCACTTTGCGCGAAAGCACAACGGCGAGCGCATGTGGGTCCACATAGGCGTTAAACTCAGCCGCTGGCGTAATGTTACCTGTACCAATGGCTCCACCCATCCACACCACTTCCTTGATAAGATCCGCGATATGGGGGGCTTTACATAGGGCAACGGCCAAGTTTGTGATGGGCGCCGTCATGGCGAGCGTCAAAGGCTCCTTCGCCTCTTCTAAACTTTGGATCAAGAAATCTACCGCGTGTTGTTTTTCCAGCGGCATGGTGGGCATGGGAAGACTTGCCCCGGCAAGGCCGTCATTGCCGTGGCAAAAGCTTGCATTCACGGCTGGGCGCAAAAGGGCGCTGGAGCATCCCGCAAAAACCCGCACGTCGCGTCGACCTGCCAGCTCACAAACCTTGCGGGCATTTGTATGGATCCACTCAAGGGACGCATTTCCGGAAATGGTTGTCACGCCTTTAAGTTCCAAAATATTAGGCGCAGATAGGGCCATCAAAAGGGCGACTGCATCATCTCCACCGGGATCACAATCAAGAATAATTGAGCGCATGTGTTTTTTCCCCTCTTATTATAAACTTTCTGGGTATCATACACATTTGCAGGCAAGAGGCGAGCTTTTTATCTTGAAAAAGGAAACGGTCTAAACCTTTGGCCAGTCCTTCAAGGACTCCGCCGCAGCCGCGTGCCCAATGGCCAACAACTCATCTTTCTTGGAGAAATCCAAAAGCCCGTATCCGGATAAAACAGGACGAATGGCAACGGTGCTCAGCTTAATATTGCGAAAAGACTTCAGATCCGAGGCTAAAACCATGCCCTTCATCAGTGTGCCCGCAAGGGGAGGCAGATGAAAGTCAGAGCGCCTTGAGAAAATTTTGTGACGCAGAATCCACCGCCAGTTCAAATCAAGGGGATAGTTATAAGCCACCTCATGGGCGTCTACCTCTGAAATATCCACGGCAATTACCTGTCCCGCGCCGTCAAAGTAATCCTTCATCACATCAACAGGCAGGTTATTCACCACTCCTCCATCAATAAGAAGGCGGTCTCCATCATGGACCGGGGGATAAATGCCGGGAATCGCCGCTGTTGCGCGCAGACAGCGCCAAACAAGACCCCGACTAATGACGACCTCGGACACACTCACAAGGTCGGCCGCCACACAAAAAAGCCTTGTCCTCAGGTCTTCAACCTTCGTTGTCCCAAAAATGGTCTGCAGGGCGTGGGTAAAGCTCTTGGAGCTCAAAAGAGACGCCAAGGGAATGGTATACTCATTAAACCGCATGGACCTGGATAGCAAATTCGACATATCCAGAAAGTCTTGTAGATCGCGCGCCGCCAGCATGAGGGCTGCGCTAATGGCACCCGCACTGGTGCCCGCGCATGCGTCAACGGTGATATTATTCTCAAACAAATATTTAATCACGCCCGCATGGGCCCAGGAGCGTGTCCCGCCTCCCCCCAGCACAAGGCCCACGGCCGACCCACTCACAAAACGCAACAAGCGGTCAAAGTCCCCCTGCTCGTGCCAACAAACATGATGGTGCTGAGAAAAAGACAAGCGATCGAGCCAGTCCTGGGTATTTGTGGGAGGACCCCACCCGTCGTGGAGCAGCACCAACATTTTCTTAATATCACTTTGCACACCCTTAATGGTGTCAAGCAAATCAGGATCAAATCCGCCTAGATGAGAGGCATCAGCAAGCACATAAATATGGTCCGCACGGTCTAAGCAAAACTCACGCCATTTCTTGTCGTCCCCCGCCTCATAAAACAAATAATCGTGATTGTTTTCTATCTCTTGGATGGCGCCGTGCAGATCGTTTGTTGTGATATTTTTTGGAAAATCCTGATGAGCGATGGTACGGTACCGAAATTGCTGATTAAACCTGGAAGACAACTTATCCATGAAAAGTCCAACGTTAACGCCGCGGTGCGCTGGGAAAATCACAATATTGGAGGCATTGCTGTAATTTTGCTTTGCCTGGAGGGTGCGCTGCAAGCGTCTTGTGATGGTTTTGGCAACCTCCAAGAGAACACTTGGGTGCTTACGGCAAACCTCCATGAAGTGTGCACTATCCAGCTGCAAAAGAAGCGAATCGCGCAGGGCTATCACCGTTGCCGAGCGCGGCTCTTGGGTGATGAGTCCCATCTCACCCACGGTCTGGCCTCGGCTAATTTGACCCACTGCCTGACCAAGGGCATTTTTTACAATGAGACGGCCACTTAAAAGAACATGCAAGCTATCTGAAGGATCCCCGAGGAGCACCAAGACGTCTCCCGCCTTGATATGCACGGTGGTCATAAAGGCGTATAGCTCCGTAATCTCATGCGCAGACAGCCCGTGAAAAAGGTCACATGACTTAAGCTGTTGTAGAAAAAAAGAGTCGCTCACCATTTTACGCTAGAACCGTGTCCACTTATGTCATTGCCTCCTCTTTCATCATATCACTCATCCGGGCGCGCACAACGACAGAAATTAGCCTATCACGCCAATACGTTATGGGAAGGCATCAAAATTATGAAAATTTTTCCTATTCAAGTGCCGCAAGACGCCTCACAAAAGCCTTTTCACGCTCCCATCCGCCCTGGAGCCCTTGAGGCGTGCTGGAGGAAGGCCCATGAAGAGGCTTTTGAAGCTCCTGCCAAACCTTGGCAAGCTGATCCAAGAAGGCGATGGGTCTTTGCGCTTTATCAGTGCGCAAACGATTGGTAATGGCCCCCCATGATGCGGGCGGGAAGAGCGCACACTTTTCCATAAGAGCGCCCAAGTTCTTGTGCTCTTTAAAGGGCAGCATGGCCTGAATGAAAAGAGGTAGGTCATTTTCCGAAACACGCGCGAGGGCGTTCAGGACTCTGATAAGCTCAGCGCCTTTTGTGAAAGTGTCCTGAAAAGACGAGAGGGCGCCCACGCGTCCAGCATAGGCTGCGATGTGCGCGCGCAAAGAACCACCCAGGTTTGTCATTTCTTTAAAATGATCAAAAACACTCTGGCGTTCCCCTTGGCCAAGGTCGCACGTCAGGAGAATCATGTCATGCATAAAAGAATGCCTCAAGGCGCGCGGCATGCAAGCCAGCAGAACACTCTCCTCGAAACTGAGGGAAACGCCATAAACCGAAGACAAGGATTGGGCGTCAAGCCACACCTGATCCCAGGTTTCGCTTTCATCAAAAGCAGGCCCCGCTTGATGGGCAAGGGAAAGCGCCGCGTTAGGATCCCCTTTGAAAGCACCCGTATCCCACGCCTTTTTCAAGGCAAGGGTGTGCTCAAAACGCCTTGATGTTAGACGTTTGATGGCCTGCATAGTCCCCGCCTCAGGTGCGGCGTCCTCCTGCTTGCGCCCCACCCCCCACACCAGGGCGGCGTCAACGGCCTCACCTACCTCATGGATGGGCAAGTCTGCAAAAGTGAACATTCTTTGGGGTTCATAGATGGGCATAAGCCTTTGCATATGATGAAGATACGTCGGACCTCTTTGTGGATCTTTTAAAACAGGGCCCAAGGTTTCATGCTCAAGAAGACCCTCAATTTGCTCACATTTATCCCGCGCACAGAGCTCTCGCGGCAGCATGGTCAGGGCAATGGTGCGCAGCGCGTCTGACCTGTGAAGGGCCTCGGGAAGCTCTGCAAAACACTCTAGATGATAGGCACAGAGTGCGGGACACGCAATGCCAAGCTCCTCCAACAACGCCACACTGTATAAAACACATACGTCACTTTTTCCATGCAGGGCCGTTATAAGCGTGCGCATCTGACTCAGGGTAAGCACCTCATTATCCCCTAAAGTTGATAAAATATTGTCCGCAAGATCTGGGTCCTGGGGCGCACGTGCGTTCGTGACGGCATTGATCACGGGCCCCATGAGCATCAGGGGCGCAAGCTCCATGAGGGCGCTCACTTCATTTTGCGTGTGCGGCAAATGCATGCTCAGATCCCACCACTGGGCCATGAAGTCTTCTACTTCTTTTGGACGCCAGTGGCTTTTGTAGGCATAGACATGCCAGGCGTCTGCCAGAGTCAACTCAGGTAACGAGAGCGTCATATGCAGGAGATCTTGTGCGCTTTGCTCAGGATCATGCATAAATGTGTCGCTTCCCGTGAGGGACGCGGCAAGGGCAGGCGTGAAACCCTGTGCATTATTCTTCAGGTTTTCAAAGGCGGACGCGGCGCTTCGCGAAACATGCCCTTTCAAAGGCGCGCCACGCGCAGGCTCCTGTTGCGACGGATCACTGGCACAAAGGGGGCTATTTCCTAACAGAACCCCAATGGCCACACAAAATAAGCGGCGTTTCGACATAAGTATGACTCCTTGGCATATATGCATTGCCTTACGCTAGCGTTTTGGCACGCAGCCTACAAGGGGCAACCAGCAAGGATGTAACAGTGTCTAAAAAAATGAAAAAGCTGAAATTTGCATGCTTCTTTTACACAAAAAACCTGTGTACAGTTTCAATCGTTCACTATATAAGGGAGGAAAAGATGAACAAAACCAAATTTTTACTGAGCGCTTGTGTGCTTGCATTTTTGAGCAACCCCCATGCCCTTCTCGCTCAAGAAGCACCGGATGCCAAAAAAGAAGAAGCTAAAATCCAATAGAGCTGACGGCAAATGTGGCCTTTACCACAGACTATATCTCCCGTGGCCAATCCCAGAGCTTTGGAAATCCTGCGGTCCAGGGTGGCCTTGAGGCTGACCTTTCAAACTTTCTTCAGGGTCTTCTCCTGGGTGTATGGGGCTCGTCCATCAGCGACACGGGATTTCCCAACAGCTCAAGCCTGGAATTTGACCCCTATGTTGGTTTCGCCCACACCTTTAATGAGCACCTCAGTGCACGCATCATTGGACAATGGTGTTTGTATCCCGGCGGACAGTCAACGGATGTTTCTTCCCAAAACTACAACTCTTTTGAGATCATTCCCTCTGTGACTTACCGCTGGTTGACAGTAACCTATGCATACTCCATCACAGACAAGGCAGGTTTTAATAATCAGTTGGCCGTCCCCCCCCTCGCCCCCAACGGCAACTCCCAAGGATCCTGGTATCTTGAGGGCGCTTTGAAGTTCCCCCTCTTTCGCGATGATTTAAATCTGAACTTGGTCTATGGCTATCAAAAGGTCCGACATTATACAAAAGCAAGCTATGGCAGCTACGGCGCCAGTATCGATTATACTTTGCCCGAAGACTATTACGGGCTCAATCTGAAGCTTGGCGTTTCGGGATCCAACAACAATAAGGCGGTATACACTGTCACAAAGTCTTCTGGGAAAACTTTGGACGTTGGCAGAACCCGCGTCTATTTTACCCTGACAAAATGCTTCTAGTATAATCTCTTAAAAGGTGCCTTCGGGCACCTTTTGTACCGCGCACCTTTTCACGCTTCTTTTGCCCAGGATGTGATATGATCCCGAAGCTTTAAAACGGACACATCACCCATGAGCCTTGCGCCCCCTACCCGCTCCATGCCTTATCGCCTTGCCCTTCTCGTTGCCCTCATGAGCATGTCCATCGATATCCACTTTCCAGCTCTGTCCACCATGGTGGATGCCTTCCACAGCACACATCAAGCGCTCCAGCTGACCATCAGCAGCCTCTGCGTGGGTCTTTTTTTGGCAGGTTTCATCATTGGCCCCATGGCCGATGCCTATGGGCGTCGCAGGGTACTGCACGTGTGTCTTTTAGGCTTTGCCATCACAAGTTTCGGGTGCGCGTGGGCGCCGACCCTAGACACACTGCTTCTCTTCCGTTTCTTGCAAGGCGTTTTCGCGGCCGGCGCGCCCATTATCGTCATGGCCATTTTGTTTGACTGGTACACCCATGAGGAGTTCGCGCGCATGGGCTCCCTCATTGGCATGGTGATCACCTTTTCCTTGGCCCTAGCTCCTGTCATTGGCGGTCACCTGAGCGCAGCCTTTGGGTGGCGCTCCATCTTTTGGTTTTTGCTAGGCGCGTGCGTTCTCTTGTCCGCGATCTCACTACCCTTCTTGCCCGAGACACTTAAGGAGAAAAAGCCGTTTCATTTGAAGCAAGTCCTTGCGTCCTACGCAGACATTTTCAGTTCCTGGCAGGTCATTGGGCACCTCCTATTACCGTCGATTCTGATTGGCTTTATCGTGGGATATGTCAGCTTAGCAAGCTATTACTTCATCGATGTTTTGCGCGTCCCTAAGGATCACTATGGCTATTTTCAGGCCTGCGGCACCTTAGGCAACGTCCTTTTTTGCCTTTTTGCTAGCCACTGGACGGCGCGTTTTGGCGCCCACAAAGTCCTCAAGGGCGGGGTTCTTATGGCGGGACTCAGTGGCCTTTTCTTTCTTTTTATGGCCCTTTTTGCGCCCCACGATCCTTATCTTCTGACCATGCCTGTTTTCTTTTTAGCCGCCGGTATCGCCATGGTCTTTTCGCCGGCCATGTCCTTGGCCATGCGCTCCTTTGGGCGAGAGGCAGCAACGGTGTCAGCAACTTTTGCGGCTGTGCGTATGGGGCTTCTTGGGGTGTGTGCGTATTTTGCTGGCATCATATACAACGAGAGTGTCACGTCCCTAGCCGCCCTTTTTGTGACGGGCAGCATTCTCACCCTCATTGTATATGTTCTTTTGCAGGGGGCGACCCTACAGCCTACCGCGCCTAGTACCGCCCACGATCAAACGTAAACAAAGACGGATCCAAACGTACGTTATTGGTCACATTCTCAAGGAAAACGTGCGTCGGGCGCTGATTGGGATCTGAAATTTCCCACTCTTGCAGCTGCAGTGGATGGCTCCTGAAAATGAGGGTCAGGCGTCCCGCATCGGGGTCATCGGCACGCACAAGGCTCAGGTAAACCTTTCCATTTTTTTCCTTAAAATCAGTCACGTAGGCATCTTTTCCAAAGGACACATGGTCGGCGAGCAAGAACTGCGCAGGCGTGCTATCCAAGGGAACTTGCGTGACCTCATCAAGATCAGGATTGTTGAAAATAAGGAAGTTACCGTCCGCCAAAACCGTTTGGGGGCTGCCTTCATACTTGAGGCGCATTTTACCGGGGCGCTGGAGATAAAAGGTTCCCTTACGCACCCGTCCGTCGGGATCTATTTGTTGAAAGGTTGCTTGGAGAGAGCGCAGACCATCCAAATAGGTTTCCACATTCTTGAGCTCCACGAGTTCATTCCTAAGCTCCACCTGTTCTTCGCGCGCCATCACGTGGGACGCGGCTGCCACTAAGCAAACACCCAATAAAACCCTTACACCTTTGAACATTTCTTTTCCTAACCTGCCTTTACAAGGACTTCACGTTTTCCAGCATGGTTGGCGGTGCTCACAACACCTTCCGCTTCCATCTGCTCCATAATGCGTGCGGCCTTATTGTAGCCTATTTGCAGCTGTCTTTGTATAAAACTTGTGGAGGCTTTGCCTTCCCTGGTCACAATGGACACGGCCTGGGTATAGAGGCTATCCGCACCAGACTCAGGATCCCCAAAGGACTCCAGGGGTGCGTCGCCAGATTCATCGGTTACATTGTCAATATAATCGGGCACACCCTGGTCCTTGAGGTGAGCCACAATGCGCTCCACCTCTTCGTCACTGACAAAGGGACCGTGAACGCGTCCAATGCGCCCGCCGCCCTCCATAAAAAGCATGTCACCTCGGCCCAAAAGTTGCTCAGCGCCTTGTTCGCCCAAAATGGTACGGCTGTCGAATTTTGAGGTGACTTGAAAGCTGATACGGGTGGGGAAGTTCGCCTTAATGGTTCCCGTGATCACGTCAACGGAGGGGCGCTGGGTTGCCATAATAAGGTGAATGCCCGCCGCTCTGGCCATTTGCGCGAGACGCTGCACGGCCATTTCGATCTCTTTACCCGCCACCATCATCAGGTCCGCCATCTCGTCCACGATCACGACGATATAGGGCAACGGGGACATATCCAGGGGCTGGGTTTCATAGATGGGCTTACCTGTGTCTGGATCAAAGCCTGTGTGCACCTGACGGGAGAGCACCTCGCCCCTGGCCACAGCTTCCGACAAGCGCGCGTTATACCCTTCGATATTGCGCACACCCACGCGGGACATGGCGCGGTACCGGTCCTCCATTTCCCGCACCGCCCACTTCAAGGCGTAAATGGCTTTTTTAGGCTCTGTCACAACGGGACACAAAAGGTGAGGGATGTCGTTGTAAACCGAGAGCTCAAGCATTTTGGGATCGATCATGATAAACCGGCACTGCTTGGGGGACAGACGGTACAGAAGAGATAAAATCATGGTGTTGATGGCCACAGACTTACCAGATCCCGTTGTTCCCGCCACAAGAAGGTGGGGCATGCGGGCAAGATCGGCAATAATGGGATTGCCACCAATGTCTTTGCCCAGCGCTAAGGCGAGCTTTGCACTGCTGTTATCAAAAATGCGCCCTGTCATGAGCTCGCGCAGATAAACCGTTTGGCGCACCGCATTGGGTAGCTCAATGCCGAGGGCGTTCTTACCAGGAACCACCGCCACACGGGCGGACGCGGCGCACATGGAGCGCGCAATGTCATCACTCAGACCCGTGACACGGGAGGATTTTACCCCCGGCGCCGGGGTCAGCTCATACAGGGTCACGACAGGTCCGGGGCACACCCGCGTGATGTCGCCGCGCACACCGTAATCATCAAGAACCACCGCCAAAGCTTGGGCAGATTCTTGGAGCATTTGCTGGGTCTGGTCACCGGACTTGTCCACAATGGGAGGCGCCAGCAGCTCAAGGGACGGAAGCTGGTAGGACGCGTCCATGCGTGATAAATCCAAGGCACCTGTATCCTTGGATGCTTTGGGAGAGGGTGCAGGCTTTTTGACGGACACAGGGCGGGCCTCACGCTCAATGGTAATGGCCATGGCGGGAGCCTCTTCTTGCGGTGAAAGCGGCGCGTCTTCGTCCAAGAAGACCCCGGGCTCTTGTGCAGGCATTGGGTGACCGTGCATACCAGGCTCGATGCGTCTTTTCTCTGCGTCATTTGCACGCGCGCGCGCGCGGGCAAAAAGCTGCTCAAAGGACGTTTGTGCAGCTCCCGCAAAATCTGGCGCCTTCTTCAACGGACGCATCAGACCTGCGAGCGCCCGCAAGTCCTTGAGTCGACCATTGAGCGCAAAGAAGAGGCTGATCACACTAGCCACACACAAGAGCGCCATAAATCCGCCCCCTAGCTGCGCACTGACGGGCGCGCTTTGGATGAGCAGCACCTGTCCGATAAGATTACTGCCCTTGGTACCTGCCTTTGCAAAAAGAAGGCATCCCACACCAACGCTCACAAACGCTGCAAACAAGCGCGCGCCCCACCAGGATACGGGGCGTTTGACACAAAGACTCACCCCCCATGTGGTCAAAATCACAGGCACCAAAAACCCCACAGGGCCCAAAAATTGAAAGAAGGCGTCAGCCACGTAGGCACCCGCAATCCCGCATATATTTTGGACTTGCCCCGCAACGGCCGTATTCCAGGAAGGATCTGACTTTTCAAAGCTTGAAAGCGCTGCAAAAAGCCACGCAGCGCCTGCTAAGCAGACAAAAGCGCCAATAAAGCGGGCACAAACGGAGGCCAGTGAAACGGTCTGCTTTGGGGGTGTCGGGCGCGGGCGGGCCATGTCTTTGACTTACTCCTTGATAAAATCAACGGGGCTTATTGTAGTCAAAAAACCACCCCTTGACCAGGCCAAACCCTCAAAACCCCTTAGGCCTGTGTACGCCTTTGAATCGCCGTAAGAATTTGTGCGTCTTGGTTATACACATCATCCTTAAACTGGGGTTTTTCTCCATCTGGTGCCCACACGGTGAAGTAGGTAATAAAGATGGGTGTTGCCTCCCGCGGGCGCACGTTGCGCGTTTCATTCCCCTTCATGGAAGACGCCACCGTCTCTTGCGTCCACTGGGAGGGATCGTTAAAGACAAATTCCCCAAGCTTTGCCGGCTGACTCACACGGATGCATCCTGAGCTGAAAGTGCGTACTTTTTTGGCAAAAAGGGCAGGCTCTGACGTGTCATGGAGATACACATCAAAGGGGCTCTCTACATTAAAGCGAATCTTTCCCAGCGCGTTGGCAGCTCCAGGGCGTTGACGCAGGTGATAGGAAAAATCACTGGCGGAGACATCCTCCCAGTTCACACTGTGAGGATCCACCTCCGACCCACTGTCATCGGTAATGACGTATCCTTTATCCACAAAATAACTTGGGTTCACGCGCAGCTTAGGCAGCTTGTCCTTCACGGCGATGCTACGGGGCACGTTCCAAGAGGGGTTAAAGCGCACGGAGTCCACAACGGAGGAGAAGATGGGCGTTTTACGGTAATCCCGGCCAATAATCACGGGCATGGCGAGAATCTCTTTTCCGCCATCAAACCCTTGGAGCGTAAAAGTTGCGATGTTCACAAAAAGATAGCGCTGGGGCATACGGGCTGGCATCCAGCGCCAGCGCTCCATATTCACAATCACCTGATTGATACGGTCTTGGAGTCCCTTGGATAATAAGCGGCGCGTTTGCGGACCCACCATGCCGTCCCCGTCAAGTCCCGCATCCTCTTGATACGCCTTCACAGCCGCCTCAAGGGGTGCGTCAAAGGTATTTCCCTCGCCCGCATCAAATCCACGTGCATGAAGCGCGGCGCGCAACTTCGCCACGTCCAGCGAAGTCATCCCTTTCTTAAGGGAAGGCCCATCGGCTGACAAGAGCACCTGGTTCCCTTGGTCCTTTTGCTTGGCGCGCAAGTCAGCCAGGAGCTTTTTCAAGTTCTGATACTGGCTCACTGGCAAGGTATGGCGCTCAAGCCACGCGCCTGTGGGATCTGCTGCAAAACCTTCAATGAGAACAGCGGCCGCGTCCACAGGATCGGGCTTGAGGTGCACATTGGTCACAACGGCGTGGGGGTTAAAACGCTCGCCGCCTAGATCGTCAATATAATCAAGGACCGCGCGCGTCAAGTTGATCTCGGCCTTGAGGGCACCCTCAAAGGTCTCGGGAAGTGCCTCAACGTCCTTCAAAAGGCGTGCGTAATCCTTTGGCTCCAAACCTTCACGGTCAGCGTTTTTAAGGACACCAGTCGCAATGGGCACAGCCCCTCCCCATCCGGACGGCGTTAACCATAAGGGTTGGAAGGACCTTTTCTTGTAAACATCAATGACTTGGCGTTCTTTTTCCGACCGTGCGCCAAGGGTATCTTTGTCGAACTGCGCTTTAAGCGCCGCCTCAACTTGCCCGTAAACACCGTCCATTGCGCCCCAGCAAAGCTGGGCTCCCCACACCATCACCAGGCACATAAAGGAAAAAAGCGTACGACCCATCATGTGAAAACTCCCATGTTTTTCTTTTTATGAGACGCTATTTCTGACCCTGACGCAAGTCTTCTTGACATGCGTCGCCTATTTATGACAGGATGTCTTATTATGATGAAGAACACATTTGTCCTTGCTATCCTCATTATTGGCGCCTAGCGCCATCATATTTTCTTACCCATTTTTTTGTTATTTTTTCCCCTCTCCTTCGAGAGAAAACCTTTTTGATAAAAGGATGAATGATGCAGCGTAATACTTTGGCCGTCACTGCCGGCTTTGCCATGTTTTCCATGTTTTTTGGTTCTGGAAACCTGGTTTTTCCCCTCCTGGTTGGCGCAAGCAGCCAATCCCACTTTGACCTTGGCACCCTTGGACTTTTTGCAACGGGTATTTTTGTACCCTTCTTGGGCCTTCTTAGTATGATTGTGATGGAGGGCAAACGCGCGGCCTTCTTCCAAGAGCTTGGCCGCGCGCCTGCCTTTATTCTCACGCTTATGATGCTCGCCCTCATGGGACCAGTAGGCGTCAGCGCGAGATGTATCATTGTTGCCTTTGCGGGCACACAGCTGGTTGTGCCAGAGCTCACTCTGCCTGTCTTCTCGTTCTTGTTTTGCGTGGTCACCGCGGCCCTGTGTTGGCAACAAAAGCGCGTTGTGACCATCATCGGACACTATCTCACCCCATTTCTGCTTGCCAGCATTCTTCTCATCATTGCCATGGGGGTTTTCCACGCGCCCGCGCTTCTGCCCAGCCAGCACACTGCAAAGCAAGCCTTTCATATTGGTGTGTCGGAAGGATACCAGACCATGGATCTTTTGGCGGCGTTCTTCTTTTGTGCCAGCACCATCACTTATCTTAAGATCCAGCAAACACTCTCGCCCTCAAAGGACTCTTTGATGACAGTGTCCCTGAAGGCAAGCTGTGTAGGCATCCTCCTACTGGGCGCCGTCTATGCAGGATTTGTGTATTTGGGCGCGGCTTACGCACCAATGCTTGTGGGAGTGCCGCCTGAGAAAATGCTCGTGGTGATCGCGGGACAAGTGCTTGGCGATTTTGCGACTCCTGTCATGGCCGCAACCATTGGCCTTGCGTGCCTGACGACCCTGATCATCCTGACCAACCTTTTTGCAGAATTTGTCAGCCATGAAGTGACCGAGGACCGCCTTCCCCGCAAAGCGTCACTGGTGATCACCCTTGTCATTAGTTTCGTTGTGTCACTGTCGGGATTTACGCGCCTTGCGCACTGGCTAGGGGGGGCGCTGTCCATTGCTTACCCCGCCCTTATTGCCCTAGCCTTGGCTAAGATTGCTGAGAAGGTCTTTCATGTCACGACAATCAAGCTCGTGCCGTGGTGCTTTTACGCAACGCTTATCCTGGCTGCAGGCTTCTCGCTCCTTTAAAGCGCAAGTCCTTTGAAATGATTATGTCGTCAGGCGTCGAGATAAGCCGTGCTCACTTATACCATATAAGCTCCGCGCGGCTTACCCTCGCCTTCGCGAGTACTCATTTAAATGCTTTTGCGCGTGCGTTTTATAGTTGTTTAGCTTTAGTGCGCTTCGTGGGTTTCCTGCTCCTGGGAGGAGGAAACGTGCTTGCGAAAGAAGCGAGGCCCTAAGGGAAGAATGGCAATGTAAGCCAGAGTGATCACGCTTAAGGTTGGCCAAGGCGCGCTCAAAAGGGCGACCACCGCAAGACCAACACCCATGAGAAGGGGCAAGATAAAGGGGCGTGGGATGGAAGCCGACTTAAAAGAGAAGGTTGGCAAACGGCTGACCATCAAAGTGCCCGCACCCACAAGGGAAATAACGCACACACCCGGATAGATAAATCCTTCCACATCAAAAGCCAAATAGAGCGTTAAGGGGAAGATCGCCAGAAGAGCGCCGGCGGGTGCCGGCACGCCTGTGAAAAATTGATTTGACCAAAGGGGGCGATCAGGCAGGCGGCTTGAGATATTAAAGCGCGCCAAACGGAGCCCCATACATACGGCAAAAAACAGGCTTGCCGCCCACCCAAAGCCGTTCCATGCATTCAGGCACAGGATATAAAGCACAACACCCGGCGCCACACCAAAGCACACAAAGTCAGACAAGGAATCAAGTTCCGCGCCGAACTCGCTGGCGGCGCCCAGTAAACGCGCAAGTCGTCCATCCATGGCGTCCAAGATGCCCGCAATACAGATGGCCCCGACAGCTAAATCAAAGCGCCCCTGGAGCGCAAAGCGAATGGCACTCAAGCCCACGCACATGGCCATCACAGTTGCCAGATTTGGCAAGATGCTCTTTAAACTGTGGCCGTGCAGACGCCCCTTCAAGGCGGCTGCTGCGCCGCGTGGTGCTTGATCATCCATGGTTAACGTACCTCTCCTTCACGGGCAGCCTCTTTCGAGGTTAGGTCTGCCAGCACACTTTCACCGGCCACCATACGCTGACCTTCAACAACAAGGGGGGCGACACCTTCGGGCAAGTACACATCTGCGCGGCTTCCAAAACGAATCATGCCAAAGCGTTGACCCGTCTTCAAAACGTCTCCCTCGCGCACATCGCACACAATACGCCTTGCAATGAGGCCTGCGATCTGGACGAAGGCAATTTTAAGTCCGCCTTGGGCCTCAACCACCAAGGATTGGCGCTCGTTATGCTCGCTGGCCTTATCAAGGCTTGCGTTGATAAAGCGACCAGGGTGGTAAACACTTTTGATCAACGTACCGCCCAACGGCACACGGTTCACGTGCACGTCAAAGACGTTGAGGAAAATACTCACACGGGTATATGTCCCCGGCAAATCCAATTCTTTTGGGGCCTCAACCTGGGTAATGGCACTGACCACACCGTCCGCAGGGCTGATGATGAGACCGTCTCGCATGGGCGTGACGCGCTGTGGGTCCCTAAAAAAGAGCACACACCACAGGGTCAAGATGGCACCAATCCACCCCAGAACGGTGGAAAATGTGGCAAAAAGCATCGCAACAAGCGCGAAAATAATGATAAATTTCCATCCCTCACGGTGAATGGCAAAACGTGTATGTGTGTCCATGCGTTATCCTTTTCTTAAGAACTTTCTGGCACAGTACACGAAAATCCGCGCCATCGCCATATGGCCGTTAAAGGGGGGTCCGTTTCGTGCACACAGATATGTCGCAAACACTCTTTTTGCATCTTATGTCAGCCTATCAGCTTCAAAATCCAACCCTTTTTGGTATCTCCGTCAACAAGCAAGGACACCCCGTTTTCGAGGCAGAGCACCCCTTGCCCGATCTTCACTTTTCTTACAAAAATGTCCCCTTTACCGTCACTTTTGAGCGCGCCCAAGACGCCTGGCGTGTGACCCTTTATGGCACCATGGGCCCCATTCCCTATAGCAGCGAAAATGCCCTGGTGCGCTCAAAATTTCTCAATCTTTTGGTAGTGCTCGCGGAGCGGTCCCACCACCGCCTAAAGCCCCAAGTGACGCCAGATAAATATCTTCTTCTCACCCACGAAGCCAACCTGCCTCAAAACTTCACAACCAGTGATGTGCTGACCATGCTCGTCTATCCTTTGTGGGAAATTTCACCCTTCCTGCACCTAACTAACTAAGCCACAGATCTTTCGTGGAAAGGCTCCTGGGCATGAAAAATATGCCCATTTTCTTGGCAAAGACTGCTCGCAGCGTATACAAAAATATCCATGACATCCTCAGGAGAGGCAACACTTTGGGGATCCTCACCTGGAAAAGCGCTTGTGCGCAGGGGCGTGCGCACCCCGCCCGGTGAGATCAAATTTGCTTTTACAGGAGAGATCCTGTCGTTTTCTAGGGCGTACAGTTTCACCAAATGCTCAAGGGCGGCTTTACTGATGCCATAAGCATTCCAATATGATAAAGGCACGCGCGCTGCCTCAGATGTCACAAAGATAGCCCGGGGGTCGTGCCCCAGACGCAAGAGCGGATCAAAGGCGCGCAGTAAACGCCAGTTGGCTGACAGGTTCACATCCAGCACCTGTTGCCAGACTTTTGCGTCTTGGTGCGTGATGGGCCCAAGGGAGCCTAAAATCCCGGCGTTTCCAATGAGCACATCCAAATATCCCAAGCGCCCCGCCAGTGCCAGGGCCATCTCATCAATGGCTGCATGATTTTTCAAGTCCAGTGGCACCAAAATCGTCTGAGCGCCGTAGGGTGCGATCCTATCATCCAGAGATTCCAGTGATTGAGAGGTGCGATCTACAAGGATCAAATTTGCTCCCTCCTTGGCAAAGCGCACCGCAATGGCCTCGCCAATGCCGCCTGTCGCACCCGTTAAGAGAACCCAACGGTTTTGTAAAATTTTCCCCATGCGTCACCTCCAAAAAAATAGAATCTCTTTACGACTTCTTAAGACACTGTTAATCAATATGCTCTTACTCTTAACGTATCAAGTGTCTGGGTGATTTTAGATGCCGCGCAAAATCTTAGGATCTGAAGTTCTCTACAAAAGCCTTAAGCTGAGTGAACCTGCTTTAGGGGCGCCCGCCCTTATGCTGGCCATTGGCCTCACGTGGCTTTTGGTAACGGGAACTGCGCTCACATGGTTTATAACCAAAAATCCCGGGTGGATTTACTGCAGTGTGGGCACCGGTGTCCTCGGGATGACACTTATTGCGGGGCTTGTCCTATTGGCAAGCAGGTCTTTCCATAGGTCCCTCACAAAAAGCAGGCAGGCGCTCTCCGGGATGCTTGCGATCTTTCCATGCCTTGTGACGGACCAAAATCGACGCATCCTTTTTGCGAACCAACTTTTCAAGGACTTCTTTCCTCAAATTGAGGAGAAAGGCTTTGAATATATCGTATCACGCCTCATGGCCCCCACACAAAAAAATCACTTCAATACCGTGTGCACAAAGGGCCTTCAAAGCAAAAGTGCTTTTTCCGACGCCCAGACATTTATTCTAGACGGGGGACGAGAGGAAGAAATCTTCGTCTCCGTCTTGCCGCTGTCCCAGGACGGCGTGTTCTTGTGGCGTTTTTTGAGCATTAATGATCTCAAACAACGCTTCTTTCGCCAAAATTTCTCAACGGGTCGCTTTATTAAGACGCTGAACCTTGAAAATCTCTTCCACTGTGCACCGGCTGGTAATGTGCTCTTGGATTCAAGTTGCCACATCCACGACTGGAACCGCACCTTTGAGGAAGCCTTTTTTAAGAAAGAGGGCTTGTCCCATGGCACCCCTTTCCTCACCTATATCGATGCGAAAGATCAAGAAAATGTGCACCGCATGATGGCAAAGGCAGCCGCCTCCACCCACGCGCCCCAGGACCATCACTGCGAGGCACGTCTTGCCAGCGGCAAGGAAGTGGTGCTTTATGCGTCTTCCTTTAACTACCCCTCATTGAACACCCAAGGCGCCCAGGAAAAAGGCATCTTTTTACAAATCTTTGATAACACCCAAGCCAAACAAATCCACGCACGTGTGTCCCAATCCCAAAAGACCCAAGCTTTGGGACAACTAGCGGGCGGCATTGCCCACGACTTTAATAACCTCCTCACCGCCATGATCGGGTTTTGTGATCTTCTCCTTTTGCGTCACGCCCCAAGTGATCCTTCTTTCATGGACATCATGCAGATCAAACAAAATGCCAACCGCGCCGCCAATCTTGTGCGCCAGCTCCTTGCCTTTTCAAGGCAGCAAGCGCTGCAACCTAAGATCGTTGATATTTCAGAGATCTTGGAAGATGTGTCCCTCCTTTTGCAGCGCCTCATTGGATCCACCATTAAGCTTAATATCTTCCACGGGCGCAGCCTTGGCACAGTGCGTGTTGACCGCGGGCAGCTTGAACAGGTCATCATCAATCTTGTGGTCAATGCCCGGGACGCCCTTGGTGGAGACGGTGACATCACCATCAAAACAAAAAATGTTGTCTTTGAAAAAAGCACACAGGTATTTCAGGAGCTCATTAAGGCAGGCTCCTACGTGTGTGTTGAGGTGCGCGATACGGGCGTTGGCATGGCACGCGAAACCCTCGAGCGTATTTTTGACCCTTTCTTCTCCACAAAAGAAGTGGGGTCAGGCACAGGGCTTGGCCTTTCAACGGTGCACGGCATTGTCAGCCAAACGGGCGGATACGTCTGTGTGGACTCGGCGCCAGATGAGGGAACCTCATTCTATATTTACCTTCCCCACTATGAGGGCAGTGCGGCCGCCAAAGAGCAAGCCCAAGAAAGCGAGAAGCACCACGCCATCGTAAACCGGGATCTCACGGGATCAGGCACAATTTTACTTGTTGAGGATGAGGACGCCGTGCGCCTTTTCTCAGCCAGAGCACTGCGTGACAAAGGGTACCACGTTATTGAAGCTACAACGGGCGAAGAAGGTCTCAACTACCTCACAACTGCCTGGGAAAGTGGCCACGAAAAGGTGGATCTCGTTATCACCGATGTGGTCATGCCCGTCATGGACGGACCTACCCTTGTCAGGCGTGCACACGAGCTTTTCCCTCACCTAAAAGTCATTTTCATCTCAGGATACGCCGAGGACACCTTCCGTGAGAAGCTGACCTGTGAGGAGGAAATTATCTTCCTTCCCAAGCCTTACACCCTGAAGGACCTCGCCAGTATCGTCAAACAAACCCTTGGCGTAAAACAAAAAGTCAGGCGTCTTGCAAAGGTTTCCTAGACGCAAGGAACCGTTTCCCCGCGCGCGCCATCAGTGGATCTCATAGGGGATCTCCTCCACGATGCGCCATGTCCCATTTACCCCACGACACGCGGTGCCCTTGGCCTTATAGACCTTATCCAGGGTCAGGGTCTGGAGATAATCTAAGCAATGCGCACTTCCTTGGCGTGTGGGATGAAAAATGCGAAAGGACCCAAAAACGTCACCGGCGCAAGCCCCACGGGGTTGCCAGCAAAATGTCTCTTCCAGGGCGCCTGTACGCAAGAGATTTTGCAAAACTTTTGCCGCCGCAACCTGATTGTCTCGCTCTAACTTTCGCCCAAGGGCGCTGGCTTGATAAGACCCAAGGAGCGTATCTTCATCCATGGCCACAGGCATCAGGTGGGGACAAGGGGAGCCACATTGGCGCGGCGTCTGGTCACACAGTGTATCCGCACACCCGCCCAAAAATGCCATGAGTCCCGTACATATGAGATATTTTTTCATCACCTTCACCTAAATCTGCCCCTATCATGCCCTGTTATCATAAAAGTCTAGATGAACAACACCTAACATGATATGAATATATTGGGGATTTTAAAATAATTTTTAACAAGGTGGAGCATTTATGACATCCCTTGAAACAACCTCTGAGCCCTCGTCCGAAGAAGGGCACAAGACACGCAGGGATTTTCTCATCCTGGCTTCTGCTGCCATGGGAGGCGTGGGCGCCGCCAGCTTTGTATGGCCTTTTTTGGACAGCCTGAACCCGGCCGCTGACACACTTGCGGGCGCTGTGGTGGATGTAGACATTTCTCCCGTTGCTGTGGGACAAGCCATCACCATCATGTGGCGCGGTAAGCCTGTGTTTATTCGCCACCGTACCCCCCAAGAGATTCAAGAGGTACGCGCAGTGCCCTTAACCAAACTCATTGACCCTGAGACCGATGAGCACCGCGTCAAAAAAGCCGAGTGGTTGGTTGTTGTGGGCGTGTGCACACACTTGGGATGCGTCCCCTCCGGTCAGCGTCCCAGCGATAACAAAGGTGATTATGGGGGATGGTTCTGTCCTTGCCATGGATCAGAGTACGATCCATCGGGCCGTGTGCGCCGGGGGCCAGCGCCCCTTAACCTCCCCGTGCCGCCTTACACCTTTTTGAATGACACCACGCTACGCATCGGACAACAGGAGGTCTAACGCACATGTCTTCAGAGCAAAAACAACCCTCTGGTGGTGGCCTCATCGATTGGATCGATCACCGCTTGCCTTTTGTGGCCATGGCCAAAGAGCACCTGATTAACTATAAAACCCCGATCAATCTCAATTATTTCTGGAATTTTGGATCCCTGGCTGGCATCACCCTTGTCATCATGATTTTGACGGGTATCTTTCTGGCCATGTTCTACACGCCCCACGTGGACTATGCCTTCAACAGCGTTGAACGCATCATGCGTGAGGTGAACTATGGATGGCTCATTCGCTATATCCATATGAACGGCGCCTCCATGTTCTTTATTGCTGTTTATATCCACATCTTCCGCGGCCTTTACTATGGTTCCTACAAGGCCCCGCGCGAGCTTTTGTGGATCATGGGGGTCATTATTCTCCTGTTGATGATGGCAACCGCCTTCATGGGATATGTGCTTCCCTGGGGTCAGATGAGTTATTGGGGCGCAACAGTTATCACGAACCTTTTCTCGGCTATTCCTTTTGTGGGCGACTCCATTGTCACCCTTCTGTGGGGCGGCTTTTCTGTGGATAACCCAACGCTGAACCGCTTTTTCTCCCTCCACTACCTCTTCCCAATGCTGATTGTGGCCATGGTTGTGTTGCACCTGGTGGCGCTTCACACACACGGCTCAAACAACCCATCGGGTGTGGCGAAAAAGACAGAAAAAGACTCTGTTCCCTTTCACCCTTACTACACTCTTAAAGACCTCTTTGGGCTCGGCGTCTTTTTGATGCTGTGGGCTGGCTTTGTCTTTTTTGCACCTAATTTTTTTGGCGAGCCTGACAACTACATCCCCGCCAATCCGCTGCTGACACCTCCCCACATCGTGCCAGAATGGTATTTCCTACCCTTCTACGCGATCTTGCGCTCTGTGCCCGATAAGCTGGGCGGCGTGTTTTTGATGTTCTCCGCCGTGGGCGTCCTTTTCTTTGTGCCATGGCTTGACCGCTCTAAAGTCGTCAGCGGGCGCTTTCGCCCCACCTTCAAGATCTTCTTCTTGCTGCTTGTGGTGGCGTGCCTTGTGCTAGGATGGGCGGGATCCCAAGCACCAGAAGGACTTGCTCTCCTTTTGAGTCGTTTGGCGACCTTCTACTACTTCTATTACTTTCTATTGGCGCTGCCCTTGCTGCCAAAGTTTGAGAAAACACTTCCTGTGCCCCAGAGCATTTACGACGCAACCCACGCGCCGCAACAAACGAAGAAGGGATAAAACCATGAAGCGCACGCTTTGGATCACACTTTGTGCTGTCTTTTTGGGAGCCTCCCTAAGCTATGGAAACGCGGCGCCCAAGCCTCCCGAGCAAAATTGGAGCTTTGAGGGGCCCTTTGGCACCTTTGACCGGAAGGCCCTACGCCGAGGTCTCCAAGTCTACCGTGAAGTCTGTGCCAGCTGTCATAGCGCAGCCCATTTGCGCTATGAAAAGCTCAAAGAACTTGGCTTTACGGAAAGCGATGTTAAGGCTATCGCCGCCGAGTATGAGGTTCCGGGACCCGTAGGTGAGGACGGAAACACGAAGCCCCGTAAGGCAGAGCCCAAAGACTTCTTTGCCCACCCCTACCCCACAGAGGCCGCCGCCAGAGACGCCAATAACGGCGCTCTTCCCGTGGACTTGTCCATGGTGATCAAGGCACGTCCCCACGGACCAGATTATGTCTTTGCCTTCATCACAGGGTACGCAAAGGCGCCAAGCGACCTTAAGATGGCGCCAGGTATGCACTACAATCTTTATTTCCCTGGCCACCAGTCGGCCATGGCGCCTCCCCTGAGCGATAACCAAGTCACCTACCCCGATGGCACGCCTGCAACGGTGGATCACATGGCCAGGGACGTGGTCACATTCCTTGCCTGGGCCAGCGAGCCTGAGATGGAGACCCGCAAGCGCATGGGCGTCATGGTTTTGATTTTCCTGAGCATCTTCACGGCCATGTTATATGTTCTGACAAAGCGTGTGTGGTGGCACATCAAGCACCCCTCATAAACATATCGCCCCACGGCGGAGGCTCATCTATATCGTCTAAGCACAAAAAGGCACGCACCCCTTTCAGGGTGCGTGCCTTTTTGTAAGCGCCTCTATCAGACGCTGGCGACCTTGGCGGCCATCATGATATAGCGTGGATGGAGACCGTGAAAAGTGTTCTTATGGGCGTTCAGGCACCGGCGCGCAGTGTTGGCGTCCCCGCGCACGATGGCGTTTTGAACAAGACGCGCCCACACTTCGCTCATGTCATCAAAGGCTTTGTGGGTTGAGATCTTGTTGAAAATCTCCTCCGCCATGAGATAGGCTTTGCTGGCTTCTTCGTGCTTACCCTGACCGGAGAGCGCGTCACCAAGGGCAATATAGGCCACGCCTTGGCGGCGGTTTTTACCAGCCCCCATTAGCTCTCGGTCGAATATGGCAATGGCGCGGCGCGCACACCCTTCTGCTTTCTTGGGCTCTCCACACGCACTTTGTGCCTGGGAAAAATAAAGGAGCGTACGCGCCACGATATCCGTATCATCCTTTCCACCAGAGCTTTGAACGGCGTGAGCGTAGGCGGTCTTTGAAAGGGTGAGGGCCTCCCGGCGCAGCGCACGTGCCTCATCCATACGACCATTTAGCTCCTTCATCTGGGCTAATTTCAAAAGAGAACACGCTTTCAAGGAGTTGAAGTAATGTCCGGCAACCTTGTTCTCTGTGGGATCTTTCTCGGTCATGGCTATGATGTCATTCAAGGCGCGAAGGGAGTCCTCAAAGTGCCCACGGTCCTGGGCCAGGAGGGCCTTTAAGCACCCAACAATGGCCAGCCCCATAATATCGGTGTGTCCCTCTTGAAGGGCCTCAGCCTCTCTCACACACTTTTCAACGGCGTCCAAATTCCCTTGCCAGTGATATTTAAAACCTAAGTTATTGCCCAGCAGCATCACTAGCTCTCGCCTGACAAGATCGGGTGGCATTTTCTCAAAAGAAGCTTTGGCCAGGAGAAGCTCTTGAAGGGCCGCATCCATACCCTTGCGCAAAAATGTCATGTACGCATTAGCGTTGTGAAAGTTCGCCACAAGCAGGGGATCGACCACCTTCCCTGTTGCCAAAAACCGTGTCAGCTGATCCGAGAGAGCATACGCATAGGGATAGTCTCGCAAAAAGTAGTACGTATAGTAAAAGGTGCGCACACCCAGGGCAAACCCTGCGTCCCCTGGCAAGAGGTCCATGCGTGTCATGAGGGTTTTAAGTTGTCCCACAAGGGCTGGGTTTTTCTCGAAGGTCGCCACGCAGTCCTCAACCTTATCGGGAAAGAGGGCAAGAAGGGCGCTGGTTGTAGCTTCTGCCGCTTTTTGCAGTGTTTCCCCATCGGCCGTGGCCAGCACCACATCGCGTACATAATCATGGACGGCGTAGGTGGTCTTGTCCCGCTTTGTCACAAGGGACAAATCCAGGATCTTGGAAAAGCCGCCCGCATCGGCCCCTTTCACGTGTCCGTAGAGCCCTTGGATGAAGGACCCTTCCAGTTTATGGGTGTCCAAAAGACACAGGGCCACAAGAAGGGTGTAATCGCCGCCGCTTTCCATCTTCAACTGATCGAGGCTGATCTTGAGTGTGGTGTAAAGCTGGGGCTGGTCCCCCAAGACTTTGGACTCAGACGCCCAGTAAGCCTTTTTATTTTGTGAAAAGAAAGCGATATATGCAGGGATTGTCATGTGAGGCGTCGCGTTAATATAGGTCGCGGCACTTAAAAGCGCGAGGGGATGGTTGTCCAAAAGACGGGCGAGATCTCCAATATCCTTGTCGCTGGCGTTTTTTAAGTAATGCTTCAAGAAAGCGTGGGCCTCACCGTCCGTGAGGGCACTCACACGCAAGGAACCACTCACACCTTGGTCGGACAAAGATGTCATGACCACGTGCTTATCCTTCGCCCCGAAGGTTTCTGGCAGCACGTCCTTCACAGCCGCCGCGTGTGCCACCCCATCAAACATCAAGAGCCACGAAAAGGTGCAGGTGCGCAGTAAACTTTTCACATAGTCCACCGCGTCTTCCTTTTTAGAGAAGGTGCCTTCACGGCCTTTGTGTTCAAGACCATGGAGTTTGTTCGCGAAATCAATCATTTGTCTGTCCATCCTTTGTGACGCATCCAGCGTCCAAACAACGTGGTACCGACGCGCATGCTCTTTGGCATAAGTGTAAACGAGGCGGCTTTTACCCACACCCGGAAGACCGGTGACAACCACAGGACCTTCTTGTATTTTTTCTTCTAGCGCAAGCATTTCGCTCTTTCTACCCCAAAAAGGTTCAAAACTCACGGGCACGTTCCAAAGGGCCGGCTCATTGGCACAGACGCTTTGACAAAGAGCGGATGCACAAATGATGAACAGTAAAAAATGGCGGCCATGTCTCATGGAAAGATGTCTCGTGCGCTTAAATTCACTTCATCTTTAGCAAAGTTTTGACAGATCAAGCAAGAAAAACTGGCAAAAATAAAACATCTATCACTGTGCATATCCCTGGCAACATATAGCTAGAACAGTTTAATGTGATAACAGGATACGAGGAAAGCGACGTACACGAGCGGTGAGTGTCGCATTAGCAGATTATAAAGGTTCGGTTATAGTCTCGTGAAATGAATTTACGCAGGGCTTTTGGTGCGTCATAATAAGAAATATTTTTGAGAAGGTTCTTTCCATGCATCCCCACGCCCCTCACAAAAAAACCAGTCACCACCCCCATGCACACCTCTTGCGCTGGGCGACCTATGCATCGGTCTGCGTCGCACTCATCCTCATTGTGCTCAAGGCAGGGGCCTGGGCCATGACTTCTTCCATGGGCCTGCAGGCCTCTCTTGTGGATTCAACCCTGGACGCAGCCGCCTCCCTCATCAACCTCATCGCCGTTGCCCAGGCCCTTAAGCCACCGGATCACGAGCACCGCTTTGGACACGGCAAAATCGAGTCCTTGGCGGCCCTGGCACAGTCCGCCTTCATTGCTGGGTCTGCCGCATGGCTGCTTGTGGAGTGCGCAGAGCGTTTTGCACACCCACACCCCCTTGAACACACAGGTGTTGGCGTCGTTGTCATGCTCATTTCCATGGTATTCACGCTGGGGCTCGTCCTGTTTCAAAACCACGTCATCAAGAAAACGAAATCAACGGCCATTAAGGCCGACGCGACCCACTATCGCAGCGACTTTCTCGTTAATGGCAGTGTGCTTGTATCCCTTGTGTTGTCTGGTTTTTTCCAGATTCCTTTCTTGGATCCATTGGTGGCAGGGATTATCGGTCTCTACATCCTCTACACAGCCTGGACCATCAGTGTTGAGGCTTTTCACATTCTTGTGGACCGCGAACTTGGGGACGAAGAGCGCGCGCAAATTAGCGAAATTGCCCTCAAACATCCTGATGTGACAGGACTCCATGATCTGCGCACACGCTCGGCCGGGTCTCAGCTTTTTATCCAGCTTCACCTTGAGCTCGATGGCAACATGAGCCTGAGTGCGGCCCACGTCATTGCCGATGATGTGGCCATGGAGATTGTCGCTGCCTTTCCAGAGGCGGAGGTGATCATTCACCAAGACCCCTACCAGCTCTCTGGACGTGGACCATATGAAAACAAGGCGTTGACGTGAGGTAAGGGAACACCTATTCTGAGTGACACAACATAGCGAGGCTGCAAGGACTGTCCCATGACGAACCCCATGCATCAGTTTCTTATCAAAGAGCTTATCCCCATACATATTGCGGGGTACAATATTTCTTTTACAAATTCAGCCCTTTTTATGGTGCTGGCGACCTGCCTCATCATGCTCATACAGGTGTGGGCCCTGCGCGGACAAACCCTTATCCCCACAAAGATTCAAGCGCTTTATGAGATCGGGTACGAGTTTGTGGCAGGCGTTGTGCACGACAATGCGGGGGGCGACGACGCACGTAAGTTCTTCCCCTTTATTTTCTCTCTGTTTCTTTTCGTGCTCATGGGCAATATGCTGGGAATGCTCCCTTACGGCTTCACCTTCACAAGCCACATTGTCGTGACATTTGCCTTGGCTATTATGGTCTTTTTAACCGTGACGGCCATTGGATTTTCCCGCCACGGCATGCATTATTTTCAGCTCTTCTGCCCGGCGGGGCTGCCAATCGCTGTCGCGCCCCTCGTCATCCTTGTGGAGGTGATTTCTTACCTTATGCGCCCCATCACCCTGTCCCTACGTCTTTTTGTGAACATGATGGCAGGGCATATGATTTTAAAGCTCTTTGGCGCTTTCACGGCCATGATGGGTCTTTGGGGATTTGCGCCCCTGGCGTTTATCGTGGGTATGACGGCATTTGAGTTCTTTATTGCAGGACTACAAGCCTATGTTTTTACCATTTTGACATGTGTGTATTTGAATGATGCCCTTCACTTACACTAGTTTTTAGGCTATGAAAGTTATGGACGTTTTTTTAACAGAGAGGTTGATACGAGAATGGAAGTTGCAGCAGCAAAATTAATCGGTGCAGGTCTGGCGGTTGTTGCCCTGTTTGGTGTAGGCATTGGTCTTGGCACCATTTTCTCAAGCTTTTTGTCTTCTGTTGCCAGAAACCCATCTGCAAAGGCCGATCTGACGGGCCCCATGTATATTGGTGCGGCGTTGACAGAAGGAATTGCCCTAATCGCCTTTGCCGTGGCGCTCATTATCTTGTTTGTATTCTAGTCACAACAAGAACTTAAATCTGGAGGGGAAACAATGCCTCAATTTGACGCCACCACCTTTTTGCCTCAGATTTTTTGGCTGGGTGTGTGCTTTGTTTCCTTGCTCCTGTTTTCTGCCTATGTCAGCCTTCCTGCCCTCGAGCGCGTCCTGAAAGTGCGCTGGAAAAGCATTGAAGGAACACTTGAGGAGGCGGAACGCCTTCAAAAGGAGGCTGAAGGCCTTGTGGCGAGCCTAGAAGCTGAGCTGACAACCGCAAGGCGCAAAGCCCACCATGACGTCCTTGAGGCCGCACAGACAGCCTCCCACGAGCTTACCCAGCGTAAGTTCTCCCTTGCCCAACTTCACAAGCAACGCTTCCGTGACAGTGAGCGTGTCATCTTGCAAAAAAAGGCCACCACCATGGGCTATGTGCAAGATATTGCAACGGAGGTTGCCGGCGCCTTTACCCAAGTCCTTTTATCCCATCCCATCAACCAGGCCTCTATCCAAGAGGCCGTTGAGGACCGTGTTGAGAGAGAGAAACGCACCCATGCACTTTGATGCCTCCTTTTGGGTTTTTGTCGGTTTTGTAACGCTGTTTGCCTTCATTGGTCGCAAGACGTGGGTAGGGATCACCTCAGCCCTCGACGCGCGCGCCAAGAAAATCGAAGCTGACATTGAAGAAGCAGCCAAAAGGCGCCAAGAGGCCCTGACCCTGTTGAAAACCTGCCAGCGTCGCCAAATTGAAGCCACAGAGCGTGCCCATGAGATTCTCAAGCACGCGGAAGAAGAAGCCAAGCGCTTAAAGCAAAAAGTGTTTGATGATCTGCAAGAGCACACAGAGGCAGAGGAGCGCCTTCTACAAGAGCGCATTCACCAAGCTGAGGAGCGCGCCTTTGCCGAAATCCGCGAGCGTGCGCTGCTTTTGGCTGCGGAAGCCACCCGTGATTTGATTTTGAAAAACCCTGACCCGGCTTTTGAGGAAAAGCTTTTCGAGCAGACCCGCCAAATCCTAAGCGACATCAAGAGCCCCCTTGTGGCGGCAAATGTGGCCCGCCGCACATCTTAAAACTACTTCCAGAATCTTTCTAAGCTGTTAGAAATCGGGATCGCTATAGTGCTGACTGGGAGACAGGCCCGGCAAACGGTCCTCAAGCAGGCTACGCATACTGGGGCGGGACTTCATGCGTGCGTACCAGTCCTTCATCTCAGGATAGTCTTCCCAAGGCACATGCCCCAGATAATCCAAGCACGAGAGGTACCCAGCCGCCGTCATGTCCGCAAGGGAGTAATCTTCCCCCGCCAGCCAGTGCCGCCTGCCCACCAGGAAGGAAAAGTAATCGAGGTAATCGCCTAACGCTTTGGTGCCCTCGCGCACCTTGGCGGAGTCGAGATACCCTAGGCCAAAGTGACGCTTCAGGGTCTTTTCAAACACAATCTTGTGAATGACATCTGCATAGAACTCGCCCTCCAAAAGGGCGCAAAGGCTGCGGGTTTGGGCGCGGGTCACTGGGGTGTGGCCAAAAAAACTAATGGGTCCTGGGTAGGCCTCCTCCAAGTAGGCACAAATCACAGGGCCATAGCACACAACAAGGCCGCTTTCCTCCACAAGGACAGGCACTTGGGCGCGTGGATTGAGCTCACAGAACTCCTCCCGCTTCTTCCAATAGGGCTCAACAATGCGTGTGTGATCGAGTTTTTTCTCAGCCAAAAAAAGACGCACGGAGCGCGAGGCGCCACACAACGGCCAGTGATACAGAATTCTCATGTGCTCTTTACTTTACACGCTTGCTCGGTTAGTCATACTTTCATACAAACCTATCACGGCGAGGAATCTTTTGCCACTTTCTCACATCATCCTCTTGGCCCTTGTCCAAGGTCTTACAGAGTTTTTACCCGTCAGCTCATCCGGCCACTTGATCCTGGCACCCAAGCTGTTTAAATTCGCCGATCAAGGCTTAGAGATGGACGTGGCCATGCATGTGGGCACCCTGGGCGCCGTTCTTGTGTACTTTCGAAAAGACGTCTGGCGCATGATCAAGGGGTTTTTTGCCCTTGTTCGTGGGCGCGTGGATGGGGGGGGACGACTTGCCCTTTACCTCATCCTTGCCACCATCCCAGCGGTCGTCTTTGGCGCAACCCTCTCGGCTTTTGGCACCAATGGCATGCGCACAATCATTTTTGTAGGTTGGACGACCCTAGGATTTGGCCTTTTGATGTTTGTTGCGGATAAAATCGGCGCCCTGACCAAGAAAATGGGTGATATGACGGCATTTCAGGCGTTTCTGGTGGGCCTTGCCCAGGCGGTCGCCCTTTTGCCCGGCACAAGCCGCTCCGGCGCCTGCATGACCATGGCGCGCTTTTTAGGGTACGAGCGCAAGGAGGCGGCGCGCTTTGCCTTTCTATTGTCCATCCCCGCAATCCTGGCCGCAGCCAGCCACACGGCTTTGAAGGTGTATCTGAAGGGCTCCCACTTTACCCTTTATACGGAAGCCTTCTACGCCATGGTGTTTTCTTTCATTGTGGGGCTTTTGGCCATCTCCTTCATGATGCGGTGGCTCACAAAGTCTGACCTCACACCCTTCGTGATCTACCGCATCGCCCTAGGCACCCTGCTCCTAGGCTGGGGATATGGCTGGCTGAAGTTTTAAGCTAGCCGTGGGAAAACCCCTTCTGGCGTGGGCAGCGTGGTTCCTGGCACAAGGGACGTCTCCAGATCCGCGAAGGTGCGCTTATGGGGCGCGATGGCAAGCTGATCCAACATCTTCGCGCACGCGGCGGGCGTGATAGGCTGAATGAGAATTGCCAAGCGCCTGATGACCTCCATAAGCGTATAAAGCACTGTCTCCATACGCGCGGGATCCGTCTTTTTCAGCTGCCACGGGGCTTGAACGTCCACATAACGGTTGGCAAGGCCAACACCGTGCCACAGGGTCTCGCACAGGTGGGAGAGCGCCTGGACCTTCACATGATCGCGCGCTTTATCCAGCAAACTGGAGACTTCAGCCAAAAGGGCCTTGTCTTCGTCCAGGAAAGCGCCGGGTGTGGGTACAACCCCTCCCCCGTTTTTGGCCACGAATGACAAGACGCGCTGGGCGAGGTTTCCGAAGTCATTGGCCAGATCGCTGTTGGCGCGTCGCCTCATGGCCGCATCTGAAAAATCGCCGTCACTGCCAAAGGGGATTTCACGGGCGAAGAAATAACGCACTTGGTCAACGCCGTACGTCTCCACCAAATGGGCAGGATCAATGGTGTTCCCAAGGGACTTGGAGATCTTTTGGCCTTCATTGGTCCACCAGCCATGGGCAAAAAGGCGCTTTGGAGGCTCAAGATCGGCAGCCATCAAAAAGGCAGGCCAGTAAACCGCATGGAAACGCAAAATGTCTTTACCCACAAGGTGCACCACATTTGGCCAGTGGCGGGTAAAAAGAGGCGCTTTCTCATCGGGAAAACCAAGGGCCGAGATATAGTTTGTGAGGGCGTCCATCCACACATACATGATGTGGGTTTGGCTGCCCGGCACACGCACACCCCACCCGAAGGTTGAGCGGGAAATGGATAGATCCCGAAGGCCAGATTTCACAAAGCTGATCACTTCGTTGCGACGGCTGCTGGGTCCCATGAAATCGGGATTTTCCTCGTAGAACGCCAGAAGCTTGTCCTGCCATTTGGATAGATCAAAGAAAAAGCTTGCCTCCTCAACCCACTCGACATCAGCGCCTGTTGGCGCTTTACCGCCCACGAGCTCCTTCTCGCCGTAAAAAGCCTCATCGCGCACGGCGTACCAGCCTGCGTATGACCCCTCGTAAATATGCCCCCGCTCCTCAATGCGCGTCCACAGGGCCTGGGCGGCCTTGTGGTGGTCAGGAGATGTTGTGCGGATGAACATATCATTGGTCAGGTTTAGAAGGGATGACAAGGCCTCAAAAGACCTAGCAAAGCCGTCTACAAAGTCTTGGGTGGGCACACCGGCCTTGCTGGCTGAGCGCTCAATCTTTTGGCCATGCTCGTCGGTGCCCGTGAGAAAAAACACTTCATAGCCGTCAAGCCTTTGAAAGCGCGCCAAAATGTCCGCCGCAACGCTCGTATATGCGTGTCCAATGTGGGGCGCGTCGTTCACGTAGTAAATGGGCGTAGTGATATAATACGAAGGGCGTGTCATGGGGAAGAAGCTCCATTCAAAAAGGATTCAAGTGACAGGATCAAAACATGTCGGGGGTCAAAATTCAAGCGTATGCCCTCGGATTTCAGCCTTTGCAGGGTGGACCAGGTCTGCGTCCACACGTCAAGCGGGCAACGCCCCATGAACGCAGCAGTTGCCCCAGAAGCCGTGCCCTGAAGCGTTTCCTTTAGTGAAGCCCGCACCCAACGCATGAGGTACTCAAGGAAAACATCCACCTTTACCATCAGGTTTGTGGACCTGGCTGGGAAATGGGCATCTAAAAAAGGTGTGAAGGAGGGCGCGCGCCCAGATCCGTACGCCTCAACAAGGGCGTCAAAATCCTGAGAGCACGCACTCCCCATCTCATCCACAAAAGCCATCACAAGGCCGGGCGAGCCTTCAAAAAGTGTAAGAAGACGCGGAGTGACATTGGACGCGTCAACGCCCTGAGCTTCCATCACCCGGCGCGCTTCCCCATCCCCAAGACCATCAAAGGCCAGGGCCTGGCACCTGGAGGCAATGGTGGCCAAAAGAGGGGCGCCGTGGTGCACCAGGAAAAGGCAGCACTTTTGGGGGGGCTCTTCCAAAAGCTTTAGAAGGGCCTGAGCCCCTTGGTGGGTGAGGGCGTCCACGCTGTCCACAATCCCCACGCGCCATCCGCCCTCCAGGGCCGTGCGTGCAAAAGACGCTTTAAGACTGCGCGCACTCGCAATGGGAATCTCCCGGGAGAGCTTACCGTCTTCGCGCAGCTCTTGCTCCATGACAAAAAGATCGGCGTGGGACCTGGCCCCAACGCGCCGGAAAAGGGGATCTTGCGGATCATCTTGGAAAAAGGTTTCGCAGGTTTGTGGCTCTCTTAGCAAGGACCTGGCTGCGTGATAGGCAAAGGTGGCTTTGCCCACCCCCTTTGGGCCACGCAGAAGAAGTGCGTGGGGAAGGCGGCCTCGGGCAAACGCCTCGCGAAACCACGCGACGTTCCCCTCGTGCCCCACAAGGGGCGTGGTCAGGCGTGGGTGCTGGGGCACGGCGCGTCCCTTTTTTGCAAAAAGCGGCTCTCGATTTCAGCCATAATGATTTTGGTCAGCGCGTGCACGTCTTGATCAGCGTTTACAAGGACGCAGCGCGCGGGGTTTTCCCGGGCTAAATCCTTAAACGCTTCGCGTACCTGGGCGTGGAAGGCGCTGCCCATTTTCTCAAAGCGGTTTTCAGCGTCTTGCCTTGCGGCCGCGCGGGTAAGGCCTACGCGCGGATCCACGTCCAACACAAAAGTTAAATCAGGCTCAAGGGATTGGGATATCTGGGCGTAAACCTCTTCCATGAACGCGTTGTCCAACCCCCGCAGACCTTGATACACCCTGGACGAGTCCATATAGCGATCACACACGACCCATGTGCCGCTCTCAAGGGCTGGGCGAATGGTGCGCACCAGATGGTCCCGGCGCGCCGCACTTAAAAGGAGATACTCGCTGACGACGTCCCAGTCGCAGGTCTTTCCCCGCACGATGAGGGCGCGAATCTTCTCTGCGCCAACACTTCCCCCCGGCTCGCGGGTATGAAGGCAGGCAATCCCATGGTGGGTCAAAAGATCCGCAAGCGCCCGGATCTGGGTCGACTTCCCAGACCCTTCTCCGCCTTCAAAGGTGATAAAGCGCCCGCGTTCTTTCATGGATTAGTGGTGCCCCCACACAAGATAGGTCAGGGCCGTCTTAATACGCGGGAAAAAGCCTGCGCGCTCAACACTTGCGCCTGCAACCAGGGGGGTTTCCTGGGGTGCCTTTCCTGGGATGTGCACCAGAACCTTGCCCAGCACCTGGCCCTTTGTTATGGGGGCCGCAACGGGATTGTTGTAGACAACTTCTACCTTTAAGTCTCCCAACTGGTGGCGGGGCAGGGTAGCCCAAATATCTTTTGTCACAATCATAGGAACATGTGTTTGGGTACCAAGCCATACGTCAACTTTTTCAACCTCGGCCCCAGCCTTAAAAATCTCGGGGCTAGCAAAATAGGAAAAGCCCCAGGTAATGAGCGCCTTGGCGTCATCGGCGCGCTTTTGTTTCGTGGGCGCACCATTGATGGCCATGATGAGACGCCGGCCTTTTTGGACGGCTGACCCCACAACACCGAATCCGGCCGCGTCCGTTGAGCCTGTCTTAAGGCCATCGGCCCCAAGACCCGCATAAAGAAGGGGGTTTCTGTTTTGCTGGCGAATGTTGTTATGGGTGAATTCTGTCTCGGCGTAGATATGATAGTACTGCGGGAAATCTTTGATGGTGCGAAGGGCAATAAGCGCCAGATCCTTCATGGTGGATACATGGCCCTCCGCCGGAAGGCCTGTGGCGTTTTGCAGCATGGTTTGGGTTGCCCCCATGGCGTGTGCTTCTTGGGTGGCGCGCGCCGCAAAGGCGCTTTCATCCCCCATAAGGGCTTCCGCCAAGGCAACAGCCGCGTCATTGCCTGACTGAATAATGACGCCGCGCAAAAGATCTTCCACACTCACCTGGGAGCCCACCTTCACGAACATGCGTGAGCCTTCCATCTTCCACGCTTTTTGGCTGATGGTCACTTGATCTGTCAGCTTCATACGCCCATCTTCAAGAGCCTTAAAAATCATGTAGGTGGTCATGAGCTTGCTCATGGAGGAGGGAGGCACAGGAGTATCAGCGTCCTTTTCATAAAGGACAACGCCCGTATTTGCGTCAACTAAATAGGCCTGCTTTGAAACAACCTCAATGGCACGGGCATCAACCGTCAAGGACATCACAGCAACAACGAAACTCAAGCGGCGCAACATTTTTCTTTCTCCTTAACCGGCGGACAAGGTCTTGTGGGGATCAAGCATCTTTAGCAAATTATGGGCATCCTGGCTACTGGATACGGGTCCTAAAAGAAGGCGGAACTGCTTTGGACCCGCGCCCTTGTGCGGCGCAAGACTCACCCCCACATGGGGCAACTTTTTCAGATACGTGTCGGCTTTTGCGTGAACCTGATCCAGGCGCCCTGGCGCCCCCACACTCACGAAATATCCCTCTTTTTCCCGCACAATCTTATATGTGGGAGGGACAGGCGCCTTTTTAGTGGGCGCCACGCGCCTCTTGGGTGAGACTTTCACATCCGTACACACGGTCTCACATATTTGGTGGTGGTCTGTTGTTTTCTTGCCTTTGGCTTTGGCATGGGCCAGATCGACACTCTCAGGCACACAGGTTTCCACACATACCTGGGCCAGGCCATCCCGGTGAAACCCTAAAAGCTGCGCCGCCTTTTGGGACACATCAATAATGCGGCTGTCCTTAAAGGGGCCGCGGTCATTAACGGGCATGGTGATGCTGCGCCCATTTTTGAGGTTCGTCACCCGCACGACGCAGGGAATGGGCAAGGTCTTGTGGGCGGCACTCACCTTATTCTTGTCGAATTTCTCACCGTTGGAGGTGGGTCGACCGTGGAAAATGTCAGAACCACCATAGTAGGACGCAACGCCCGTCTCGTTGTACTCATAGTGACCCTGGGGATAATACCAGGTACCATTGATTTTATAGGGGCGGTTATAGGCTCTTTTTGCAAAGGTCGGATGGCACTTTGTCGCGCCTTCTGGCGTTCCGGGAGAGGCGCATCCCCACAGGAAAATAGCGGGCAAGAGGGCAAGAATCATTAAAAAGCGCGTCATGGTGTGGCAATAAAGAGAAAAACACCCTCAAGACTTAGAATGAAGGGCCACGCAGGTCAAGTCCCCAAAGGTCTTTCAGCACGCTTTTCTTTTGTCTACAATGCACAGAAAAAGGGGACACAGATGCTTTCTCATTATCTCGTTGTGGGGCTAGGCGGCGCGCTGGGGGCGGTGGCGCGCGCGTTTGTGGCAAGTGTGATGCCGGCAAGCGCAGGCCCCCTGCCCTTACCCATTCTACTCGTCAATATTATTGGATGTTTTCTTATGGCCGTGATCATGGAGGCGGACGCCCTCGTGTGGACCATGCCCGCAGGTGTGCGCACCTTCCTTACCACAGGGTTTCTAGGTGGCTTCACCACCTTTTCTGCCTTCGCCCTTGAGTGGGGTCTGCTTCAGGAAAAGGGTCTCACCCTCTATGGGATTGCCTACGTTCTGGCCAGCGTCCTCTTCAGCTTACTCGCCTTCGTTATAGGCATGCGCCTTGTACGCCTCATGGCCTGAGCTATGCGATATAGCTAAACACATAAAATGACCGCGCTAAAGCATTTAAAATCAGTATTAGGAAGACGAGGGTAAGCCGCGCGGAGCTTACATATGAGTAAGTGAGCACGGCTTATCCCGAAGCCTGACGACATAATCATTTTAAAGGGTTTGCGCGACATACCATTTGCGGGTTTCTTCACGGCTGAGCGCCTCCACACCATGCCCGTCCACAAAGGCCACCACCGCCCATCTGGAGAAAGGTTTACCAACCTTTGTCTCGTCCATTTGGATGACGTCATGCCAGGCGGGGGCAATCTCGGCGCCGTCTAAGATTTTGCCGTAATTACTGGACACCATGAAAAGGGCTTGTCCCGGTACATGGGTGAGGGGCGCAAGGTTTTCAGGCAGCGTCCCCATGCGAAGCCCCCCGCAACTTTCCGCAATGGCCAGGGTAAAGGAGCCCGCATCGTAGTGGGGCTTGGCCAAATAGGCGCCGCACGCCGCCCAGTCATACTTTAAAAAACGCAAAATCACGTGAACGGGTGAGGCGCCAAAAATGCGTGCGTAAGCGCCTGGAAAATCCTGATCCAAGTTTTGCATCATGTCTTGCACAATGGTGGTCGTCGCCTCCCAAAGGGGTCTCGCGCACGCCATAAAGTGCGCGACCACAGGGTTTTCACCCAGAAAATCCGCGTAGTGATCAAAAATGATGGGATGAAAATGGAAAAACTCTTTGCTGTCCCCGTAAAGGTCATCGGCCTCGCGTAAGCGATATCCTATCTCGCCACGACGGTGCTGGGGCGCGATATCTAGATCGATATGCGCCTTAATGCTTTGGGATTCCTTCAAAAAGGCAAAGAACGCCTCCACCGCCCCTTTGATCTGGGAAGAGGGCATGGGAAAAGCAACCCGCGCATAGGGCTGGGCTTGCAAGCGGCTATAGAGCGTGTCCAATGGCGTGTCCTCCAAGAAAATGGGCCTCTTGGGCAAGGGCGCGACTTAAATCAAAATCATGACGCGCGTATTGGTAATGATATCCCTGGAACGCGAGCCCCAGTTTCTCCATAGCCTTTTCCATGGATTCAAAATTATGTACCCAATCATCCACCAAGATCACACGGTCAATGGGGGGCAGCCCCTGTTCCAAACGGTGCTGGGCAAAGGGCATGTAGAAATCCTCAAACACTTGGCCCTTGGAATTAAGGTCATGGCAAAACAGAACGCCCTTATGGAGAAGAGCCGGCGCATGCTTATCCAAATGCACATAGGTTTTTTCAAAGGACAAATCCCCAAAGGCGTCAAAAGTCACCCCATGATGCTCGAGTGCCCCTATGGTTTGTGGCAACACTTCAGGATAGCGCGCCGTGAGCGCTAAAAGGGGGCCTCCACGCGCACGTACATCGTCCATGAAAAGAGGCACATTCGGATGGGTCAGATGGGTTGTGATGTAATCTTGAGCCCTCTTCCATCTGGGTCCCACAATTTCGCGCGCAGCGTCGAGTGAGATGTTACGACGTGCCATCTCATCACGCACAAGGTGGATGAAAAACTCAACGGACCCATAACATGTTTGAGAAGCAAATACGGTGTTGTCCAGATCCAAAAGCACAAGGGTTTCAGGCCCAAAAAGAGCGGGGTCGATTTCTTCAAAGGTGTGAATGGGAATGGCAAGATGTGACATGGATTGGGCAGCAACCAGGATTCTATTTATACATAAGAAAAGTGTTAGCCAGCTTTGACGTCGGATGCAAGAAAATACAAAGAGCGCCTTGCAACAAATGGTAAACAAAGACATCCTACACCAGGACAACCCAGGCCCTTTGTCATGCGACTTCTTTCCGTTTTGTCAAAACAAGCCCTCGCTTACGCGGTCTTTTTTTTCGCCTCATTTGTCAGCGCCAGTAGCCCGGAGCCAAGCAAAGAGGCGCTTGAGCACTTTGGGGAGCGTTTAGGGGCTTTTCTTCAGCCGGGGAGCGCGCAGGACTACGGCACACTATTTGATCAAGCCTATGAGCTTCTTGATGCCCTCGCCTGGGAAATGAAGACCATTAAAGGCGAGCAAAATGAGACCATTCTTGACTATGAGCGCGACCTTTTTCGTGCACAGGACGAAAAGCTGCGGGCGGTGATTGCCCCCAAAGAAGTCCTGGATATGTACGGGGCCGTGTGTCCAAGCCAGGCTGCGCCTAGCCAAGATTTTTTTCTGGCGCGCAAAACATGCCCCTTATGTGCCATTGTGGCTGAGGCGGCGTGGGAGCAGCATATGACGCTTCTCAAGACCCTGATCAACCGCCATATTGGACGTCTCATTTGGCCGGAACTGGACAATGTTGACTTTATGGACGCAGTCTCCTTTTCCTTTTTACAGCGTTTCAAAGATCTCAGCATCGACCAGAAAGCGGATTTTCTTTTGCACCATAAAAACGTTCCCGACGCCCACGCATGGCTGGGAGAAGAGCCTCCTCAAACACGGGCAGAGCTTAAAAAAGTGAGACGTGACTTTAACAGCGCCCGCCGTCGTCTTCGCACCTATTTCGGGCAGAAGAAATCACGCCTTCTCCAAACACCCGCCTATGAACCATTTCTTAAGCCCTGGAAGATGCTCCAAATATGCGATCAAGTTGTGGACATGGTGGGGGATTTTTATGTTGCCGTTGAACTGCACATTGCCCACGCAAGGGCGCCCAGTTCCCTGGCGCTGGCGTGGGATGGGCAATCCACTTGGCTACACAAGACCGGATGTCCATGCCTTGGGATGGGGCCCCACAATGACATACCCCTAGAACCCTCAAGCGCCACCGCCCTGCTCCATTCACAGGCCTCTTTACTCCAAGAGATGATGGCAGGCGTCATGGAGGACGCCTTTTCCCTCGTGCGCATGGGTCTCAAAAAGACGCCTCTGTCCCAGGCCCTTGAAGAGGACCCCCACGGCGCCTCCCCTGATGACCCCATGTTTGACGCCCTTGAGTTTTAAGTGATTTGTTTCTAAGGTGGGACAATCAGTTCATCTTCAGATAAGGAGATCTTCCATGCAAAAAACATCCCTTGTGCTTGCCCTTCTTTTGGCAGGATGCGCGGGCAATAGCGCACAGCGTACCGTCACCCCCTTCCACGGGGACACCATACAACTGGCTCCCTCCCAGGTGGAGGTCATCAACGCCATGGACAATCCTTTTGAGGATCCCTCCCATGTTAACCTTGAGGAGCGCACTGCAAAGGCTGTCGAGGATTGGGCCAGGGAAACCCTGATGCCCGGCCACACCCAAGGGCAATTCACCTTTACAATCGAGAATGTCTCCTTTAAGCGCCAGGGGCTGGAGAAAGCCACCAAGGGCCTTGAGGGCTTTTTCACCAAGGATCAAGAAGAACGCATAGCGGCAACTGTCCAAGCGCGTCTTGAGTTCCGCGATGGACACGGTGACGCCGTGCGCACGGGTGCGCTGCGTGCGGGCAAGCAAATGACCTTCCCTGAAGGGCTCACCCTCAACGAAAAAGAGGCCCGCGTGGAGGAATTCATTCAAGGCCTTGTGAAGGATCTTGATGGACGCCTGCGTGAAGCGCTGAGCGAAAGCCTCCAAGGCGTGACAGTGTCAAAGCTGTAACCCATTATGGACATGTCCCCCCCCTGGCGCACGCGCCCCGGTGTCACCCGCCTCTTGGCGGCCTTTCCTGAGAGCCGCGACGTACGCTTTGTAGGGGGATGTGTACGGGACGCCCTTTTGGGGCAGGACACCCACGACATTGACCTGGCCACAACCCTTTTGCCTGGCGAGGTCATGGTCCTCACGGGAGAGGCGGGTTTGAAGCCCATCCCCACAGGTATTGAACACGGCACCGTGACGGTGCTGTGTGCGGGGGACCGCTTTGAGATCACGACCCTGCGCCGGGACGAAGAAACCCACGGACGCCACGCAACCGTTGCCTTTTCAAAGGATTGGAACGAGGACGCAGCCAGGCGCGACTTTACCATCAACGCCCTTTATTTGGACACAGAGGGGCGTCTTTATGATCCCCATGGAGGACGTGCGGATCTCATGGCAGGACTTGTGCGCTTCATTGGTGACCCGGCCGAGCGTATTCGCGAAGACGCCCTGCGCATTTTGCGCTTCTTTCGCTTTGTGGCGCGCTTTGGGAAGGGGTCTCTGGACGAAGCCTCCCTCGCGGCTTGCCGTGAGGAACGCGCGCTTCTGACGACCCTCTCGCGTGAGCGAGTCACCCAAGAGATCACCTCCCTTTGCACCCAAGCCAAGGCAAGCGCCTTTCTTACAGCCCTCCTCCAAATGGACGAGACGCAAGTTTGGCAGACCCTTTTTGAGGGCAAGGCTAGCCCCCATTTCTGGCGCCGCGGCGTCACCCTGGAAGGAAGTGAGCCCAGCCTGCGCCGCCGCCTTGCCCTTCTTTTTTGGAATACGCCGCGCGCCCTTGAAACCCTTCGCCTGCCAAAAGCCCTTCAAACACAACTCCAGGATCTTTTCACGAGCGCCGCCTTACAAAATAACTTGCGCATTGTGATGTTTGAACATGGTGCGGATCTGGCAGGGGATTGGTTATTTTTGCGCCAGACCCTGGGGCTTTTGCCCCATAGCGATCCCGATGACTTGGCACATGCAATGGCTATTTTGGCACAGGACGTGCCTCCCTTCCCCTTGACGGGTCATGATCTTAAACCCTGGGGGCTGACGGGGAAAGAACTTGGGACAGTGCTCAGGCAAATCCAGCACTGGTGGGCGCGGGAGGGGTTTATTGCCTCAAAGAACGAGTGCCTTACTTTTGGGCATGGGTATTGGCAATCTTTACAAAAGCATGACTCTTAAGCCACTGGGTCGCCAGCTCCGCAGGCATGGGGCGGGCGAAGTGGTACCCTTGCCCAATGGCGCATCCCATGGCTTGCAAAAGATCAAGCTCTTTTGCATTCTCAACCCCTTCTGCAACGGACTCTAAGTTCAGCTCCTTGGCCAAGAGAAGGGCTGAGCGCACAATGGCCTCGGCGCCAGAGTTTTCACACATGGCTCGCACAAAGACCTGATCAATCTTCAAAACGTCAAAGGGTAGCTCAAACAGATAATTCAAAGACGATTGCCCCGTTCCAAAATCATCAACGGCAATGCGGTATCCCTTTTGCCTGAGGTAAAAGAGAATATCGCGAATGGACGCAATATTGGTGGCAACGGCGGTCTCTGTGACCTCAATTTCTACGAACTGGGGCTTGAGGGAGTACTCGCCCACAAGACTTTCAAGCTCCTCAATCAAAGACATATCCTGGAAATTGGCCATGGAGAAGTTGAGGCTCATGGAAACCTCTAAGCCCTGGGCGTGCCACTGGGCAAGCTGGGCCATACCCTGGTGAATCAACCATTTCGTGAAGGGATTCACGAGCAGTGTGGTCTCGATGACTGGTACAAACTCACCGGGGGGAATCATGCCATATTCGGGGTGCGGCCAGCGCACCAGCGCCTCCATACCCAGAACGCGCCCCGTTTCCAGGGACACCTTAGGTTGATAGTAAAGGCGCAGTTGTGACGCGTCCAAAGCGGTCTTGAGCGCATGGGTAATAAATACGCTCCTTTGAAGTTTTTGATCATCCTCTTCTTTGAACGCGGCAAAATCACGCTTGAGCTCCAAAGAACGGTTTGTGGCGATTTTAGCCTTTCGCAGTAAGGTCGTCATGGGCTCTGTCGCAGAATCCGCTTGGGCAATACCGTAATGGAGCTCTGCAAACACAGGCACATGATCAACCGTAAAGGATCCCGTAAAGTAGGTACGGCAAATTTCGACCAAGCGGTGCGCGCTCTCCAAACTCTCACAGAGCAGGACAAATCCCCCCGTCTCCAGGTGCCCCACCGTCGCCGAGGAGGAGGCAAGGGTCACAAGACGTTCGCAAATCTGCCGCAAGAGCCCTTGTGTACCCTCAGGCCCCAGTGCCGCATCAATCTGGACAAGTTGCTTGATTTCAATGAGCACAGCCACAAGCTTTTTTCCCTGGCGCTGCCGGGTCATGGCATGCTCTTTTAAGCCGCGCATGTTCCAAACATGGGTCAAGGGATCCTGTAAAAGACGCAGTTTTTGGTTTTCTAAGAAACTTCTGAAAATGGTGGCCCCCATGCCTGAAAGCCCGCCAATGCTCATGAAAAAGATGCCGCGCAGCACCCACGAAAACACGGGCTGATCCAACTGGTGCACCGTATCCATTGGCATAAGTGGCCCCGATAAAAGGGCCGCGAAAGCCCCTGCGCTCAGGCCCCCTCTGGCACCAAAGCACATACCGCATGCCAGAATGGGAAAATAATAAATATGCACATAGGCACACTGGGTACCCCCTGCCGCGTAGACAATCCACGTGCATAGAGCAAGCAGAGCCCCAAAGCCCCCCATTAAAAACCACTTAAGTGGCCCCTTTGGAAAAAAGCAAGCGCTCAAAAAGCGATTAAGTGTGCGTATCATTGGATATTGTCCCTGAAATCTCCTTTATTCTAGCACCAGAAATCAGAAAGAAAAAGATGGATAGACAAAAGTAACAGATGTGACTTGGCAGAATGAAGAAACTATGGTGCAATGAAAGATGAGGGAACATAACAAAAAAGGTATCCTATGCATGAAATTCTGACCATAGGCCGATTTGACCCCAGGGGGCGTACAGGAATTCAAAGAGATCTACAAGAGGTCACACGCCAGGGGGGACGCGCCAGAACCGTTGCGACTTACTCCATCTCACCAGAGGATCCTTCTCAGATTTATCCTATTCCCGTTGCCATTGTGGAAGCGCAATTGCGTGGTCTTGTGGATGAAAATGTCAAATGCATCAAGATTGGTAGTCTTATCGGCACCGACATGATGGATATGATTGCGGACTTCATTGAAAAAGGGCCAGGCGCGGGACTGCCTCTTATCCTTGAGCCCGTCATGACGCCAGGGCGCGGTGCTAAGCAAGTCCTTGACCACGCAGCCGTCCAAGCATTTGAGCGACGCCTTTTCTTCCACGCGGATTTGCTGTGTCCCAACTTGACGGAAGCCTACCGCCTCACAGGCGTGCGTGTTCTTGATCTTGAGACCATGAAATACGTGGCAGAAATGCTCATGACACTTGGTAACAAGGCTGTTCTGCTCACAGGTGGCTCTTTGGCGGGCGACACAGTCTATGACGTCTTCATGGACGGGGATTGTCAGGAGATTTTCACCTCCACGAGGACGCCAGGCATTCTGCCAGGCCCTGGTGACGTCTTGACAGCCAGCGTTGCTTTTGGGATAGCTTGTGGTAAGCCTTTACGCCGTGCGGTGGAAGACGCAAGAAGCTATGTCCAAAACGTTATCAAAGAGCAACTTGAAGCCGTACGCGGTGCCGACGCCACTGTGTCTAAGGCTGCTGCAAGCTAACGGAGTTATCTACACCCCTGTCCAAGAGGAAACGCCTCTTTACTGGTCTTTATTCAAAGATCCAGGCATAGGACAGGGGGTTCTTATTTTTGACACACAAAATACAGTTTATGCCTTAGGTTTTGGCGAGGATGAAAGCGTTCTTTCAAATCTGACCCTCCACCTATGCGGCCCCCTTATGGGCGAAAAGTCTTTCCAAGCACCAGCAAAAGGCGCACCCCTCAGCCTCTCTTTTCGTGGCACCCGCCTTGAAGAAGATGTGTGGCACGGTCTTCTGGCGCGCCGCCAAAGGGGCACTCTTCTCACTTATTCTGACCTGGCCCAGGATATTGGCCGACCACGAGCGGTACGTGCGGTGGCCAGTGCCGTTGGCCGCAACCCCATTTCCTATTTTATCCCCTGCCACCTGGTTATCCGCAAAGACGGCGGACTTGGGGGATACCGGTGGGGGCTCACATCTAAAAACGCATTACTCAAAGAGGCAAATCTTTCATGAACCCCCCCCATAAACCGGCAAGCCCATGCTTTGGCTCTGGCCCCACCGTCAAATTCCCTGGTTGGTCCTTTAAAACCCTCGAAAACGCCCTGATCTCCCGGTCCCACAGATCAGCGCCATCCCTTGAGCGTCTGGAGGAATCCTTGACACTCACCCGTCAGGTTCTTGAAATTCCTGACACGCACCAGATTTTTTTTGTGCCCGGATCAGCCACGGGCGCGGTGGAGACAGCCATGTGGTCGTTTTTAGGGACAAGACCCGTGGAAGCGCTGGCCTGGGATGTGTTTGGTTATCGCTGGCAATTGGTCCTTGAGGAAGCCCTCAATATTCCGGGGCAGGTGCTGACGGGTTCTTCCCATGCTCCCATGCCTGATCTGACAAATGTCGACTTTGACAAAGACGTTCTTTTTACGTGGAACGGTTCAACGTCAGGTATGTGCGTGCCTGATGGCGACTGGATTCCTGGGGGCCGAAAGGGGCTCACCCTGTGTGACGCCACGTCCGCCGCCTACTGCATGGCCCTTGCCTGGGACAAGTTGGATATCACGGCCTTTTCATGGCAAAAAGGTTTGGGAGGCGAAGCGAACCAGGGCGTTCTTGTCTTGGGACCACGGGCGGTTGCCCACCTTGAAACCCATGCGCCTGTGTGGCCCACGCCCTTTCACATGAGCCTTCGCCGAGAGGGGGCTTTCCACAAGGGGCTTTCCCAAGGATGGACCCTTAACACACCCTCCATGTTATGCGTAGAGGACTGTCTTCAAGGGCATAGATGGGCCATGGAAGGAGGCCGCCTTGAGGGGCTCTTGGGGCGGGTGGGGCGCAACAAAGCCCACATGGACCAGTGGATCGCCTCCCAAGACATCTTTGCCTATAGTGTCCAAGATCCCCAAGTGCGCGCTTATAGCACCCTTTGTATCAAGCTCACCCGTGAGAGTGACGATCCTTGGGGGGAGCTGCGCAAGATCACGGCGCTCCTGGCCGAGGAAAACGTGGCCTTTGACATTCTCAATCACGCCCAAGGAGACCCCTGCTTGCGCGTATGGTGTGGCCCCACGCGCGAAACGGACGATCTCGTGTGTCTCACAACCTGGCTTTCCTGGGCCGCAAAAGAGGTACTCACCCTATGACACAAACACCTTTTATCATTGCCGTTGATGGACCTGCCGGGGTTGGCAAAGGGACCCTGGCCAAGGCCCTGGCGAGTCACTACAACCTCGCACTCCTTGAGACAGGCTTGTTGTACCGGGCCCTGGCTTTCAAGGTCATCCTCAACAACGTAGATGCCCAAAATGAAGACGAGGTGGCCAGCCTTGCCCACACAATGACCGCCAGCGACACAGTGAACTCCATTCTTCGCCAGGACCATGTGGCCAACATGGCGTCAAAAATTGCGCCATATCCGAAGGTGCGCGCAGCACTTCTGGACTTTCAGCGCACCTTTGCACGCACCCCTCCCCCCGGCGCCAATGGCACCATTTTGGATGGGCGCGACGTGGGCACATGCGTCCTGCCAGATGCGCCTTTTAAGTTCTTTTTAGATGCAGATGTAGAAATAAGAGCAAAACGACGTTATGAAGAGTTGCTCTTGCGTGGTATTGACGCTATATATGCAAATGTCCTTGAAGATATGCGTGTACGGGATCGTCAAGATCGGGAGCGTGAGATTTCTCCCCTGAAGGCCGCCTCCGACGCTGTGCTCATCGATACCTCCCATCTTTCGATAGGGGATGTCTTTGAGAAAGCATGCGCCCATATTGACAGGGCGCCCGACCCCAAAGGCTGACCCTGATTGGTTAATGGACGTCGGTATCTCTTCGAAAGGATTATGAAATCATATGACTAAAAATCAAATACCCGAGATGGAGAGCTTTGAGCAGCTTCTCCTGGAGAGCGAAGCTGGCTCTGCACAAATCGTTGGAACGGTTGTGCCTGGTCGCATTCTTTCCATCCATAACGACATGGCCCTCATTGATGTGGGTCTGAAGTCCGAAGGACGTGTCTCCTTGAAGGAGCTGTCCCGTCCCGGCAGCGACGAGGCACCACAAGTCGGTGACATCATCGACGTTTATGTGGAGGACGGCCTTGTTGTCCTGTCCCGTGAAAAGGCACGTCGCGAAGAAGCATGGGGCGTTCTTGAGCGCTCATTCCAAGCAAACGAAACGGTTATGGGAACCATTTTTGGCCGCGTTAAGGGTGGCTTTACGGTGGATCTTTCCGGCGCTGTTGCGTTCTTGCCCAAGAGCCAATTGGACATTCGTCCCATCAAGGATCCTGGTGCACTCATGGGCATCGCCCAACCCTTCCAGATTTTGAAGATGGACCGCTCCCGTGGCAACATTGTTGTGTCACGTCGCTCTATCCTCGAGGAGTCTCGTCAAGAGGCCAGAGACGAAGTCTTGGCCAAGCTGTCTGAGAACCAAATCATCGAAGGTATGGTCAAGAACATCACAGATTACGGCGCGTTCGTGGATCTGGGTGGCTTGGATGGTCTGTTGCACGTCACTGACATTTCATGGCGCCGCGTGGGTCACCCCAGCGAAGTCTTGCAAGTGGGTCAAACCGTTAAGGTTCAAGTCATTCGCTTCAACGCAGAGACACAACGTGTGTCCCTTGGCATGAAGCAGCTTGAGGAAGATCCTTGGCGCGGTGTTGAGGAGCGTTATCCCGTTGGTGCGCGTCTGCATGGACACGTGACCAATGTAACGGATTACGGCGCGTTCGTTGAGCTTGATTCCGGCATTGAGGGTCTTATCCACGTGTCTGAGATGAGCTGGACAAAGAAGAGCTTCCACCCCAACAAGATCCTTTCCCCTAACCAGGAAGTGGATGTGATGGTTCTGGAAGTGGATCCCAACAAGCGTCGTATCGCACTGGGTCTGAAGCAATGCATGGAAAACCCTTGGGAAAAAGTTGCCAAGGATCATCCTGTGGGCTCAGACTTTGAAGGTGAAATCCGTAACATCACGGAGTTTGGTCTGTTTGTATCCGTCTCTGAGGAGCTGGACGGCATGGTTCACATGTCTGATCTGTCTTGGGACGTATCACCAGACGAGGCTATCAAGACCTACAAGAAGGGCGAGAAGGTTCGCGTGAAGGTTCTTGATGTTGATCCTTCCAAGGAGCGCATTGCCCTTGGTATCAAGCAGCTTGAGAAAGATCCGTTCCAATCTGGCATGGAGGGTGTTGCACGCGGTGACATCGTGACATGCGAGATCACGGAAGTCGCAGAAGCAGGTCTTGAGGTGCTTGTGAACGGTTCCGTTCCTGGCTTCATCCGCAAGGCTGAGCTGTCCAAGGATCGCAACGAGCAACGCACAGATCGCTTTGCTGTGGGTGAGAAGGTTGATGCACGCATCACCGCCATTGACAGCCGCTCTCGTCGCCTGACACTGTCCGTTCGCGGCCGTGAAATTCAGGAAGAGCGCGAAGCCGTTGAGCATTATGGCTCCACGGACAGCGGTGCAAGCTTGGGTGACATCTTGGGCGCAGCTTTCGAGCGCGCAAAGGATGAGAAGAAGGACTAAATCCTTCTTCAACCTGACCTTAAAAACCCCGGGAGAGCAATTTCCCGGGGTTTTTTTTACTTACCTCACATCAACGCGGATCTACCTTTAAACATTTACATATGAAGAAAATGCCGTTTGTGTGTTTTCTCAAGTTCTCTTGCAAAATATCTTTCTATAAGGCTTAAAACTTGACAATTAGGTAATCGGATATTATTAACAAAAAATCACAACATGTAAGAAATAAATATGACAAAATTCACCTTAACACTGTTAACAACTGCAGCCATTGCTCACATATCCTACGCCAGCCACACTGACGACACTCCTCAAGGCACACAGGCATGTGCGCCATCGTCATCTGCGTCATCTTCAATGCATTACACGCCATCCGATGAAGCAGGCGCCACTCCAGCGTCCTCATCCTCCACACTCCCACAGTACTTTTCACCCTTTTCGGCAGAGGAAGATGCTGATCCCGTATACACATTCATAAAGTTTCTTGAAACGGTCCTTACGAGCGAAGATCATCATAGCTTACGCGATAGAGCAACTTCTTTACCCCCTGAGGACGCATCACTGCTTCTGCGCGTGGATCCTTGCGACAGGTTAGAAGTATTCAAAACCTGGATAAACCTCCCAAATGACAAAAAGAAAACTATCAAGATTCTGGCGAGTACTTCTTGTGCTGAAAAAATCTCCACCTTAATTCGTCACACGCCCACAGAATTATTTGAGAATATGACACGCATCAGAGCGATGGGTTTTGATCCAAGACATCATCACACGATTCTTCCCAAGATTGATCTTTTGACAAAAGAAAATGCCGGCCCACTCAGCGTCCTTATGGCCGGTGTGGACTCAGCTGAGTATTACGACCTCTTCTGCGACGCCATAGAGATGCCCGTTGAAGACATCAGACGTTTCTTAAGCGTGGCCCCAAAGGATAGAGCCGACATCATCTTCAGATGGGTTAATTTCACACAGCGCAAGCAAAAGGCTTTTGTTGCTCTCGCGCGTGCAACAGGAGAAAAAGACACTGCGAAATTAATACGCCGCGTCTCCTCCAGTAAGATTACAGACCTTGAATTCATCTTAAATGCAAACCTTGTTCAACACCTTATCATTCCTGCCCTTAGCAACCTCGTATACCTGCCGCCTGAAATGATGCCAGCTCTCAATCTTTTTTTCACAGGGATTGCCCCAAAAGACACACATGATCTATTGGAAGCTGTTTTATCATGCAGGCCTTGGGTTCAAAGTGGAATTTTTATAGAGAATTTTCAACAGGTTGCACATGCTGAATTTGAACCGGAGCACAAAAAAGCGGCACTCGCTGTCATGGGTAAATTGACGCCTGAAAATATAGCGCCCCTCAAGGTCCTTTTACAGGGCATGAACACAGCAGAAGCGGAATCGTTTTTGAAAAGTACCGCTACTGTCCCTTTTGGCGTATTGCGTGAATTGGCAAATGCACATTTTTCCCTCCGTCAAAGGATCGCCCTCGCGCCCCTCATGCACGGCATTAGAGTATCTGATGTTGCGTATATCACTGGTATCTTCGCCGATGCACCAGATGAAGCCCTTCCTGCGCTTTTGAAAGCATCTGTAGGTAAAGATCACATAGCGTTACACGAAGCAACACGTCTTGCCCACCAAGACAGACTTGCTTATTTGCAATCCCAACCCGTATCTCTGGACTTTATTTTTGAACATAGTGGAACAGACCAATCCTTAGACAATCAGATTATCATCCCTAGTCTTAAGGCGCTTCTTTCTACAGATGTGCACAATGTTTTAATTCGCTGTTATAACGAGTTAAATGGCGATAATCGCGATCGACTCAAGCGTATCTGCGATTTTATTTTGCACAGGCGCCAAGGGACAACAAGATTTAATTTTCAACAACTAGGCTGGAATGAAGATCACCCGGTCGTCCAAGACGCCATTCGCAAACGTACTGTACTGTCAGGCGATATTACGGACCCTAAAAATCCGTGGAATATTTGGAATAAGATGCTGGAGCGGCGCGCAAAGGACGTCGATTGGACGCATGTTACACCCCCAGAAATCATTTTTGCAGGTAAAAATGTCTCGCTAAACCCCGAACGTATTGCGCAATTTTCCCACGGCTTCCTCATTGACGCGGAGACGGTACCAACTGTCTCACCCGCACTCCTCCACATTCTTTTCACGCAGTTAGAAGGCCGTCTCAATGACGCATTACGGCAAGAAATTAGCCACATGCATGAAAAAAACGTCTCCTTTCAAGGTCTCAAGAATCACACGCTGGGTGCACAAGATGCGTCTTTCTTGACGCTTCTGTTAAAGGGTAAAAAGACAGACTTCCACAGTGCAAAAATCATATGTGTTCTCAATCATCTTATGACCTTTCCCGACAACGATGGGACTCAAACACATCTGTCCAGTCGGGAGCATCGCTTTATGCAAATCGTTACAAATTTACGTGAGTGTGACACAGGTAAAGCAGACGACTTGGAAGAGCTCTATAACGCACTCCCCTCAGAGTTCAAATATAGCGTACTTAGCCCCTTGTTTGATTGGGAAAATATCTCTATTGAGAAACGCAAAGGATATGGCTTTTTAATGACGACGGTGCGTGAAGGAGCTTTTCAAGTTTTGAGCGAAAACAACCCACTCATGCGACAGATCTGCGGCCTTCCTGAACAACCCGTCGACGCGAATGGTAACCCTGTAGGTGAACCCGCTTCCATCTCACAACTCACCCACCAAACAAAATATATCATCAACTTTGTTGGGAGCGATATCGGTGTGAGTCATCCAGATTCCTTTCCGCATGATGCACACTTGTTCTATCAAAATATGCTTGCCTTTGAAAAAACACCATTGATCAAAATGTACTACGACTACATTTGGAACGATGCACGCTTAATGGGTTTTTTCCGTCATAAGGTAAACGAAGCTGTCAAACCTCTTCTGCCCACCAGCCGCACGGCTGCAAGTAGCTCAAGTACCACCCCTACAACTGGCTTCTTTCCGGCTCTGGACAGTCTACGTCCCGCAGATATGTCGATCGTTGACATGTGGGATGTGGATGAAAATGGTGTAACAACCGTCACAGATAAAGGTCTTGTCACCCTTCTCTTAGAAGCGGGCATCTTGAAAGAAAACATGAATGCACTGCCCTGGGGAGGGAGCGCCGCTTCGTCCATGTAGCGGTTTTAAGTCCTTGGCGATAGCGCGACACGCCCCTCCCTCAGGGTCAGGGTGCGCGTGGCCAGAGAGTCAGTGTCCCGGGGATCGTGGGTTGCAAACAGGATCCCCATATCGCTCTGTTCCTTGAGAAGGGCGTGGCACAGAGCGCGGCTCTCACTATCAAGGGCCGAGAAGGGCTCGTCCAGAATGAGATAGGGTTTTTTTTGCAAGAGAGCTCGCACAAGGCTTGCCCGTTGCCTTTGGCCTCCGGAGAGCTGCGCCGCGGGCTTGTTTGCAACATCAAGAAGCCCCACCCTTTCAAGAAGAGGCAGACTCTCGTGCTTTTTCGCTCCCACAAGGGCACAGTTCCCAGTCGCCGAAAGATGGTCAAAGAGATTTCCCTCCTGAAACAAAACCGCCAGGGGACGCTTGTGGGGGGTGAGCTGAGTGATGTCCTGGGACCCAGCCAAAAGCACGCCGCTTTGTGCCGCCAGGAGGCCCGCAAGGCCTTCTATGAGGGTGCTTTTACCTTCTCCGCTGGGCGCCATGAGAGCCACACGCTCGCCCGCCTCCAGGTCCAAGGTGACCTCCAGGGAGAAGTCTCCCCGCTTAAGGCGTAGATTTTTACATGTCAGCACGGCGCGTTCTCCACACATGAGGAATGATATAAAACACAAGGGCAAGGGCCCCCACAAGAAACGAAAGTGTGTGTGCCCCAGCGACATCAAAGGTTTCCAGCTTCCTGCCCACCAAGGTCACAAGGGTTGTGTGGGAGACGTCAAAGAGGCACACACTGGCCACGTCCCCAAGGGAAAAGACCGCGCATAGGGAAAAGGCTTTCAGGAGCGCGTCTTTCATGGGGGGCGCAAATACATGCGCCGCTCTTGCGTACCAGGTGAGACCCAAGGTCTGTGACAAGCGTCCATACGCCCTTTGAACAAACTGAGCCCGGGGGAGTAGGGTGCGCACCCCCCAAGGCAACGTCACAAGGACCTGGGTTAGTGCCATCAAAGGAAAGGCCCACGCGTCCACGTCCAGGATACGGGCAAGCATCACGTAAAGGGTGCCACCGACCAAGAAGCTGGGTAGGGCAAGGAAAGCAAGCAACGCGTAAAGGGTGTTTGAGGCACTTCTGGCAAGCCACAAAGCAATCACAAATGCGCACACAACCGACGCAAGTGCGCACACAACAGAAAGTCCCACACTGGTCCCCACTGCCACTAAGACCTGCCATTCCATGAGCACCCAAAAGTCGACAAAGCGCGCACACGCAAACAGAGGTATGCACCACACGAGGACCACGCCCCAGAGAATCACGCGCCACAAGAGACGGGGGGGACGTGCGCCCGAAAAGTCGCGCAAGGACGCGGATCCGCGCCTGCCCAGCCCCAAGGTCAAGGTCTTGAGAAAAGCAAGCCCCATGACGAGAGTCGTCAGCTCAATGGCTCTGTCTGGAAGGTACGCGTCAAAAAGCGCGCTATAGAGCGCTAAGCCCAGTGACGGCCACGGATAGTCGCGACCCAAATACAAAACAACATTAAAGCTTGTGATGCATAGGAAGAACACAAGGGACGCACTGACCACAAGGGACGCACCCAAAGGACGGGCGTAGAGAACGCCTACGCGTTTGATGGGGGTCAGCCCAAGAACGCACGCGAGGCGCATATCGAAGGCGCTCACATTATGAAGGGCACGCACCCCAAGCAGCGCCACAAGGGGTGCGTTGAGCCAAGCGTGCACCAACACAATGGGCAAAAGACCATAGGAAAAAAGCCCCAACGTTTCAAAAATTTGAATCATCCCCACCACAACGGGCATCACGGGACAAATCCAGCAGAAGGAAAAAAATCCTTCACAAAGTGAGGCTTTCCGTGATCCACGCGCCTGAAAAAGCAAAAAAATCAGAGGGGTCCCTAGACATATGCTGGTGAGCGCCGAAAGAAGTGCTTGTTCGAAACTGGCAAGAAGAACGCTTTCCATGGGGTGCACCTTAAGAAAAGGAGGCGAAAAAGCGCTGGAGGATGCGGCACTGCTCTTTGTGGGTAAAGGACATGGATATGGCCCTTGGTTCGGCGAAGGGAACGTTCTCTCGCAAAGATTTTAAAACAGGGTAAAGATGATCCCTCTCAAACACCTGCGCCTGAATCTTCTCTCCCACAAGGCAGGATAGAAAAAACTGTGCGTCGTCACTGTCCTTTGCACGCGGCGTGAGGAATGCCACGTAGGCAAGAGCCGGATGGGCATCAAAGATAAGGGGTTTTACGAGAGAGGTGGCAAAGCTCCCCGTGCGGTGGGCGCTTGATGTGGTGAAACCCACAACAAAGGGGGCCTTTCCTGCCGCAAAAAGACCATAAGTCTGGGCAAGCCCCTTGGGCAGCGCGCGAAAGATAGGCCGCGCGTCCCCCTCAAGCCCCTCACGCTCTAATACAGCCCAAAACATAAGACCCGTGGAAGATGTCTGTGGATTGGCGCAAAGGAGACTTTCCCGGGGTAAATGCACTAAATCCTGCCACGCGCGCGGCAGCGGCGTTTTTCCTGTGAGGTCTTCGTTGTACAAAATCCCCAGATAGCCATAGGAAAAGGGCACACAGTCTGGATCTAAGGAAAAAGGAATGTCAAAGGCGGGTGGGCTTTCCAAATGCCCCACACACCCCATCTCCTTGAACTGGGGCATAAAGACAGACTCAGCGCCCAGGACCACATCGGCTTTAGTGTCCCCGCCCTCTAGCCTTAAGCGGGTGGTCAGCGCTGTGCCGGACAGGCGGACAAAACGAATCTTACCCCGCTTTTCATAGGCTTTTTGAAGGGGAGCTTCCCACTTTTCGTAAAAAGAGTCCCGTACATAGATGGTCAGAT
>JAIUNT010000076.1 GCA_020161545.1 Pseudomonadota bacterium | reverse complement strand
GCTGGTCGGCTACGCGATCGCCTATTTCCGCGAGCAGGGCCGCATTCATGAAAGGCCTTTTGTAAGTTTGAGAATAAACGTATGGCACGAGCGAACCTGCCGGGCGTGGTCCCGCTTCAAGAAAGAAAATTTCTTGCTCACTCGTGACAAAAATCTCCATATGAACGCATCCATTTGTCAGACCCAGCGCATCGTTTGCCTCTCTAGCGAAAGAAAGGATCCTTTCACGCAGTGGATGATGTCCACTCAACATGAGGCTACCGTGATTTTTGCCACTCACAAATGACAAGCCATTCCAAACATATTCACAGACTTCTTCGAAAATGTACGTTCCAGACTGGATTATAAAGTCAACATGATACAACTGTCCGCTAATAAAACTCTCCGCAATGCTGGGGCCCATATGAGCAAAAGAATCTTGGTAGTTTTTAAGATCTTGCGCACTCCCGACTCTTTTGACACCTACCGTTGCACTTGAAAGTGCTGGTTTAATAATAAAGCCATCTCCAAGCTTTGTTCTGAGCTCATTAAAACACAAGGAAAAATCTCTCACCTGATGGAGATCTACCTCTGCAAAGGCGGGAACGACAATTCCACACTCCTGTAGTTTTTTCTTTTGAGTAATTTTATTGCGGTACACGTTTATAATATGAAGAGATGTTCCAGGTATTTGAAACGTTGACCGTACTTGGGCCGCAATGAGAGTGCTCATTTCATCGGCGCCAATAATGCTCAGCTCAGGATAATTTTGACGTTCTTTTTCGAATAAATGAGCGATTTCGTCGTAAGGAAAAGCATAAACAGGGTCTGGTTTTTGATCGCCAAGTTCGATTATATGAATACGGGAGATCTTACGCTTTACACTGAGTGGTAAGGACTCATAACTTGGGCGATTCATCACAAGAATAGGCAGAACCCCGAAATCTTTTTCCAGGGCTTCAAAATCATAAAAGGCGGTTGTGCGGTTATTGAGAAGGAGCACGGGATGATGCTTAGGATTTGCGCGCGTCATTGATACACTTTATTCATTTAATCTGTTATAGCTGTCTAACATATTTTGTCCATGACAAGAAGGCACTCTTTCCTGATGATCAGACAACACCAGAGACACCTTTACGCCCTTGAATTTTTTTTGCGGGGTTTTTATTTCAGTGTAAAGACAACCCTCATCTACATCATGCTTGACCGTGGATACGCTGATTTTTCCCAGGCGAGCAAGTTTCTGGCGCTCTTTTCAAGCTGTTACTTTCTTTCGCCCCTTGTGGGAAGCGTGCTGACCGATAAATTCCTGGGCGTGCGTGGGGCGCTTTTCCTTGGGGTCATCTTGAATCTGTGTGCGGGCTGTGCCCTGCAGCTTGCGCACAGCGGCGCTTTTTACGGCGCCTTGGCATGCCTTCTTGTCAGTGGGGGGATCACCAAGGGAAACGTAATTTGTTTGATGTCCGAGGGCGCCGCGCATCACAAGAACAGCATGCGCTTCGTCCTTCTTTACGCAACGACCAATATTGCGGCCTTTTTACTCCCAAACGCCACGGGCCTTATGGGCGAATCGTTCGGTTGGCCCTGGGCGCAGGCGCTGGGTTTGCTTTTATGCGTGCCCCCTCTCTTTTTGCTGAGATTTGACTGGCAACACGTGAGAGGGAAACTCCTGGGACCACTGCTTGTGGCGGCCCAAGTGGTCGCTCTGTATCTGTGCTTTTATTTCTGGGAGCACCTCAAAGGGGCTCACCCGCTTTTTGGCGCGGTCCTGGTGCTGGGCGTTGTGGGCACAGCCTATGCCATTCGCGCAAATGCGGTAACACTCCTTGTGATGGCGCTCACAGCGCTATACGTAGGGTTTGCGGAAATGATTTTCTTTGATTTGAACAAGGATATTTTGACGCATATGGACCGTTGGATTGGGGATTTTCAAGTGCCTGCCGCTTGGTTCATGACTGCGCGCTCTTTTTTCATTTTCCTCATAGGTGTGACCCTTGCAAAAAGGCAGAAAACACCCCATGTATTTTCCAAAAACTGGCTGATGAAGCGCTTTAGCGTGAGCTTTTCCCTCCTTGGCGTGAGTTACCTCCTGCATCAAACGGGTCTTTATCTCAACAGCTCTTTTGTGGGCCTTTCCATGGCTCTCATGGCGTGCGGCTTTTTTCTCAATGGGGTCGCGGAGATACGCGCCGTACCCGAGGCCATTGGTTTTGCCTCCAGCCAAGCCTCCCCCCACACCCACGCGCGCACCATGGGACTGTTTTATGGGTTTTTAGCACTGGGCGTTTTATGCGCGCCGCACCTCAATGACGTCCTCCTCCATAGATCTCCTGTGTTCAACTTCTTGCCGAGCGCGACGCCTTACATACATCTCACGGGCGCTCTTTTCTTTTTAAGTATCATCAGTTATACCGGGGGCATTTTCTACAAAAGAGTGGCAAAATGACACAACCAAAGGTTCTTCTGGCAGGACCTCCTGCGGACGCACATACGTGGAACCTCATCTATTTGGAACTGCTCCTTCAGGAGAATGGGTTTTGTGTAACAAACCTTGGACCAAATGTGACCCACGCCCTTCTTTTTGAAACACTCACGCGAACGCCCCAGGACCTGGTTGTTGTTTCCTGTCTCAATGGCAGCGTGAAGCAGGAAGGGCTTGCACTTATGGAGGCGCGTTCCGCGCGCACCCGAGGAGGTGAAATCTTTGTCATTGGCGGCGCGCTGCAAGAGCAAGAAGACATAAGCGGTACCCAGCGTGCGCTGATACAAGCAGGATTTCTAGACGCGTTTTTGAATGAGTCGGATCCATCTCGCTTCGTGCGCTTTCTTTCTAGCTTTAAGGAGAGTAGGCGTGGGATTCTCACATCTTAATGGCGCGCAAGGGGCGCTCTGGCTTCAACCACGCATGGGTGTTCCTCAGCTTGGGTCCATGCGCGCGGGTGTGGCAGGGGTCAAAGATCTGCCCTTTTCCACCATAGGAACCATCACCATAGACAACTTTACCCGCTTGGATCAGGTGGATGAAGCACGCAAAGCCCTCATGCGGGGTGATTTTCTCAGTGGTTTTCCGCTTCTGTGCTACGACCCAGATGTGATCAAAGAACACATACTCCGCCTTACGGACGCCACCTTTCCCATTCAAGTGCGCCACGGAACCCCCAGGCCACAAGCACTTTTTACCCATATGCTCAAGTGCGGTCTTACGCTTACGGAAGGGGGGCCCGTGTCCTACTGTCTTCCCTATAGCGCGGCCACACGCCTTATTGACGCGGTCAGGGCGTGGGAGGAGGGCTGTCACACTCTAAGTGCCCACAAGGACGCGCACATTGAGAGTTTTGGCGGGTGCCTGATGGGACAAATGTGTCATCCGTCCTTGCTTGTGGCCGTTGGCATTTTAGAGGCGCTTTTTTTTCAAACGTGCGGGCTGAGATCCCTTTCCTTGAGTTATGCTCAGCAATACAGCCTCGTGCAAGATCTTGCCGCCCTGAAAGTTCTCGCGCGTCTCGCAAAAGAATACCTCGCCCCACACACCAGCTGGCATACGGTGGTTTATACATTCATGGGGCTCTTCCCATTAACTTCCCGAGGCCACGCACACCTTTTAAAAGACAGCGTGTGGCTAGCCCGCCATGGCGGTGCAAAACGCCTTATTGTGAAGACAGACCAAGAAGCTTGCGGGTTACCCACCATAACCTCCAATATAGATGCCCTCACCCTCGCAAATACTTTTGCACAAAGCGCGCTTCCTCCACTCCAAGAGGACCATCAGGAGGAGGAAAGTATCTACACCCAGGCAAAAATCCTCATTGATGAGACACTCACCTTAAGCGAAAATATAGGGCGCGCTCTCGAGCTGGCCTTCAAAAAGGGGATAATTGATATTCCTTTTTGTATGCATCCAGATAACCTCAGGCAGGCGTTCTGTGACATTGATGCGTGCGGCTATCTGCAGTGGAAGGCAACCGGGAATATGCCCATAACTGCTTGCAAAGAAGAGATTAAAACTGCGAACTTCAACAAAATTACCGCAAAATCTTTCCTTGAGATGCTGGCCTTCAACCGCACGCGCTATGACACCCTTTGATTTTTTCAAAGCCCCTGTGAAATTTTAACACTTATAAACGTGTGATTTTCTCGTGTAGAAAAACGTCACACAAAAAATAAGGTAACAGGGAAAACATAATGTTTAAAATTATTGACCAGAAAAACAGAAACGCTTTCGAAGAAGATATTTCTTGTTTTTTTTCGCTTGAATGCAAAGATAAGCTTGCCAGCGACGGTCAAGCATATGACCATAGTCACTCCGTCTACATCATGCATGAAGATCCGCACACGGGCCTTAAAGCAGGCGCCCGCCTTAATCCTATGACATCAAAAAATCTTACAAGTGATACTTTGAAGCGTTATGTCAAAGGTTTTGAAACGGCTGGCGTGTGGGAATGTAGCCTTATGGTTTTCCACCTTGAGGACGCGCATCCCATTTATGATGATACAAGGGCTTTTCATAGGCTTTGCAATCAATACTATGAGAACTTCCGAGAAACTATGATTACAGCATGCGTGCGCTTTAAAATCGGCACACTTCTCTTTTTTGGCTATCAGGATGAAATTGAAAATCTTCAATATTTTGGTGAAATGACGTTCAAGCCAAAACTTGCACTTGAAGATAATCTTTGTATTGCGCTTTTTCAAAACCCCCATAGGCACTAGAAATGGCTTTTATTAAACAGATCGCTTCAAAATATATACGTAAGCGCAGCCCACAACCCGATATTTCTTTTAAGCCTCGTTGAGCGTTTTCAGAAAATGGCTCATCTCTGCTGTACCTTAATGGCAGCATGAAAGGGGTGGGGTGTGGAAAATGCCACATCACAAGAAAATGATGCATGTTTAGAAGAAGTTTTTTTGATTCTCAAAAGGTTCTCTTGTGGCATGCCGTCAAGAATGGATATTGGCGTCAGTGCAATACATTGGTGAAAAAGTCAGCAAAAAGTCACTACTAAACCCAAAAAGGGTTCGTATATTACCATCGTATTTCCATCACAAAAACGCATTTGGGTGCAAAACGGTGCAATTTTAGCAACGTCTCTTTGAGCGTTGTAACGGGGAATCTTGATGAAGCTCAAGGAAAATGTGGCGCGCCCGAGAAGATTCGAACTCCTAACCTCCTGATCCGTAGTCAGGTGCTCTATCCGATTGAGCTACGGGCGCGTTTCACATGGGGAAACCTATCAAAGCCCGGCCCCACTTGCAAGGGGTTTTTGTGCAAAAAGAAAGATTTTCTTTAAACGGGTCCGCGGTGGGGGGCGTGTGCTGCGTCTTCCTTATGGAAAAAGCCTTGTACAGACAGGCGCACGTGGTCGCCGGCGCTTGCCTCCACGCGTTTGATACAGTGCTGGGCATGGGTGGATAAAATCACAAGGCGGTTAGGTTTGGGCATAATATAGGTGCCAAAACCTTCCTCAAGAAGGCTATCTTTTTCACAGACGTGCTCAAATCCAGTGGCGGGCGTGTCTGAAAAGGGCAGGGCGGCTGTTTTGGGAGGTGCGATGAGAAGCTCCCCCCCCCAAGCTGGATCCCAGGTGGTGTGGGCGTAGTAGATGTAGGCGCCCACGGTTTTGTCGGGATTGTGACGATGCCAAGACAGGGCGCTGCCGGCTGGGTAGAGGGTGGGGCGCAGTTGGAAGTAGTTCCACGCCTCACCTTTTTGTCCCAAAAGATTCTGGCAAGCGCGCGCTTTGTCTTCCACGGCCCTCACAAGGGCGTCGAGGGTGTTGCCAAAGGGGGCGCAGGGTTTGGCGGGGTCAACAGGCGCCGACAGGCATGTGTCGGACCACAAGGGGCTGCCGTCGCGCAGGGGAAACTCTTGGATCCAGCGCTTTTGGTGCACAAATTCCCACCGCCTTGCCAGCAGCTCATCCCACAAAAGGGCGTGCTCAGCAAATGAAAGAACGTCATCAAAAATGGCAAAACCCTGAATGGGATCAAGATGGGAAAATGACAAGAGCGACATCCTCGTATGGGTGCGTGGTCGTTAAAGGCGGGGGGCTTTCTGTTGCCCGGTAGCCCCCCAAACCGCTAGAAACAAACCTATCGCTTAGGCTGCTGCAGCTGCAGCGATGTCGTTGTTTCCGTTCGCAGCAAATGGCAACGCGAAGTTGTTGTTTGCTACTTTTAGGTTTTGTGCTTTTGCATTTACCTGTTTTAGCCCGATAACGGTGGATACCATGCCGAGTAAAAACTGCACCCTTCAACGTACGTCGATCCTATTTCACCCCCATAAGATTTGGTGGAGGTGCCGGGTACCGCCCCCGGGTCCGTTCCGCCTATTTCGTACAGCGTTTATCACCATAGTCAGATTTACATCCGACACTTTCAGTATAGCACTTTTTGCCCACCGGTGTACAAGGGTAAAATCGCGTGCGTCCCGGGAGACAATGAGGCTTAAGATGCACCAGACCCGCGTGGTGGCTGGGTAAAGACGACCTCGTTAATGGCTGTTAGCTTTTGCTGGTCATTAAAATACAAAAACGCCGCGACGTTTCGTATGTTGTGGGCGCCTGTATCGCTGGTGGTCATGACGTTGTACTTGAGGGCAACACACCTTTTTTCAGGATCAACCAAAAGCTCTTCAAAGGCGGAAAAGTGCAAAGCGACCACTTGGCTTTTAAAGGTTTGAATATATTTATGAAAGGCCTCAATACCATCCACCATGAGGAAGGTGTTAAAAGTAAGTGTGAACTTTTGGTCGCATAGTTCATCCATGGCATCTCTCTGATAGGGGGCTCCCGCATTTATAAGGGAGGAAAAAGTCTCGTAAAGGGTTGTGACGCGGCGCTGGAGGGTTTCCCCATCGAAGGGGACCTCACAGGTCGCGCACACCTTTGTGCTAGGGGCAAGATTGAAGAGAAAAAGCGCTGTGAAAAAATGAAAAACCATACGCACGGAAATATCCTCAGTGTTGTTTAACCGCCTATGAGTGATACATTTTTTTATAAATAGGTCAATGTACTCCACAAATGCGTAACTCCCCTTGAAATGGACGTGCGTCCTGATAGGATGGGGGGAAGATTTCCATTTGAAGACCCATATGGCCAGCGACCACCACCCACAATCTCTTGTCATGCGACTGTGCCCCCCTTTTTTAAGGTCCTATGTCCTTTTGGCGCGCCTGGATCGCCCGGTGCCGATCTTACTTTTGATGTTGCCAGGTCTTTGGGGGCTTTTGGCGAGCATGCGTGACGCGCGGCCCGCACTCCATC
>JAIUNT010000075.1 GCA_020161545.1 Pseudomonadota bacterium | reverse complement strand
CTAGGTGATCGCGAAGGCGTGCGTTACCGCTTGCCTACATGGCTTGAGGACGGCCTACACGTCGCCATGATTTCCGACGTGGGCGGTGTTGAAACCCTAGAGATTTATGACGCCAAAGCATGCGCGCGCACCAAGCGCTTTGAATCCTTCGATCTTGGACGGGTTCAGGCCATGTATCCAAGCCCTACGGACCCGGCCCTCATCCTTGTCAACCAGCGCGGTGAGGTCATCCACATTGATGTGGAAAGCGCCCAGATGCGCATCATTGACCGCTCTCACCACGAGATGGTGGCGGGCGTGTCCTGGTCCCCCGACGGCCTTTGGGTTGCCTACCACTGCTCTCTGTCCCAAAGGCAGGCCTGCATCAAGCTTGCAAACCTAGAAACAGGCACCATCACCCAGGCCACAAATCCTATCCTGAAGGATACGCATCCAGCCTTCGATCCAGACGGTAAATATCTTTACTTCCTGTCCCAGCGCGAGTTTAACCCCTCCTGGGATACGCTCCATTTCAACCTTGGCTTTCCGGCAGGCGAGCGTCCCTATTGCCTCTTACTTGCCAAGGATACGCCCTCTCCTTTTGTCCTCCAACCCAAGGGACTTGAGGACTGTGACGACGATGATGATAAAAAAGATGAGGACAAGGCTGAGGATAAAAGCACTGACAAGGACGCAGACAAAGAGGGTGAGGATAAGGGCCCGGCGCCTATCACCATTGACCTGGAAGGACTGCCTGAGCGTATCATCGCCTTTCCCGTGGAGCCCGGAAACTTCTCCCACCTTTGCGCTGTCAAGGGCAAGCTCATGTACCTCAGCTGGCCCCTTTTTGATGCGGGCGACGATGAGGACGCCGATCCCCATGAGGGCGGCGCCCTTGCGTGCTTTGATTTTGAAAGCCTCAAAGAGGATGAGCTGACAACGGGCATCCTCGACTTTGAGGTCAGCCTTGACGCCAAGCGAATGGTTTACCGCACCAGTAAAAGCCTGCGGGTTGTGAAGGCGGGTGAGAAAATTGATGAAGGATCCGACCACCCCCCCCACAAATCAGGATGGGTGGATCTTGAGCGCGTGACCATTTCCGTCAACCGTTTGAGCGAATGGCAGCAAATCTACCATGAAGCCTGGCGCTTGCAGCGCGATTACTTCTGGGTTGAGGACATGTCCCAAATCGACTGGCAAGCGGTCCATGACCGGTACGCGCCACTTCTGACCAGGATCTCCACACGGCGCGAGCTCAGCGACATTGTGTGGGAAATGCAAGGGGAGCTTGGCACCTCCCACGCCTATGTCAGCGGCGGTGACTTGCGTCCCTCGCCCGCCTGGGGCGTTGGTTTGCTGGGCGCGGACTTTGCCTATCATCACAAGCTGGATGCCTGGGAAATTAAGCATATCGGCCATGGGGACCCTTGGCGTGAGGGACGCACGTCGTCCCTGCGCAGGCCAGGCCTCAATATCAAAGAAGGCGACCTCATCTGGCGGGTAAACGGACAAAGCGTGTCCAAAGACCTGCCCGTTGAGGCGCATTTGACCCACCAAGCTGGCAAGGAGATTGCCCTGACCATTTCCGACGCTTCGGGTGAGAATAAGCGCGATGTGGTTGTCAAAACCATGCGCGAAACCCTGACACTGTCCTACCTCGACTGGGTCGCCAAAAACCGTGCCTATGTCCATGAAAAGACGAAAGGCCAGGTAGGATACGTCCACATTCCCGACATGAGTGCAAATGGCTTTGCCTATTTCCACAGAGGTTACTTGGCCGAGTGCGATAAGCCAGGTCTTGTCATTGACGTGCGCTACAACGGCGGCGGCAGTGTCTCGCCCCTTATCCTGTCAAAGCTCATGGCTACACGTTTGGGATATGACCTCACCCGGTGGTTTGGTAATATCCCCTACCCCGTTGACGCGTCCCACGGCAACCTTGTGGGTCTGACCAACGAGTACGCGGGCTCCGACGGGGACATGTTCTCCCACGCCTTTAAGATGCTGAATCTTGGTCCCTTGATCGGCAAGCGTACTTGGGGCGGCGTTATTGGTATTTGGCCACGCAATACCTTGGTTGACGGCGGTATGACCACCCAGCCTGAGTTTTCCTTCTGGTTCAAGGATGTGGGATGGGGACTTGAAAACTACGGCGCCGAGCCTACCGTTGAAGTGGAAAATACCCCCCAAGACTATCTCATGGGACGTGATCCTCAGCTGGACTGCGCCATTGGTGAAGCCCTGCGCCTTGTGAAAGAAAATCCAGCTGGCACGCCGGCCTATACCGAACGCCCTAATCTGGCGCTGCCCGCGTAAGGAACGAAGGGGAGGTTAAGCACCTCCCCCTTTTTCTTGGCGCTTCTTATGCCAAAAGTCGAGGCGCTTGCGTAGCTCTCGCTCAAATCCATAGTCCTTGGGATCGTAAAGGGCTTCACGTGGTAGGGCGTCGGGAAAATAGTTCTGTCCTGAAAAAGCGTCCTCTTGGTCATGGTCATAGAGGTACCCTTCCCCATACCCCTGGGTTTGCATAAGGCGCGTGGGCGCGTTCACGGCAAAAGAGGGCGGCGGCAAAGATCCTGCGCGCTTGGCCAAATCCCGCGCCCGCCCGTAGGCCACATAGGCCGCATTGGACTTAGGCGCGGTCGCCAAATAAATCACCACTTGGGCAAGGGCAAGCTCTCCTTCCGGAGACCCAAGTCGCTCAAACGTGTCCACAGCCGCCACCGCTTGGGAAAGTGCGTTTGGATCCGCAAGGCCAATATCCTCGCTGGCCATACGCAGCAAGCGCCTGCCTAGATACAAGGGATCCTCTCCCCCCTCCAGCATGCGTGCAAACCAATAAAGAGCGGCGTTCACGTCGGACCCACGAATGGACTTGTGGAGGGCGCTAATCAGGCTATAGTGCCCGTCGCGTCCCTTATCATAGAGGCTCGCGCGCTTAGGCAGGCGCGCAAGGAGCGTCTCTTGTGTCAGGGGCGCGTCTTGCTCTTGGTGCGCGCGAAGAAGCGCCTCCATCATGTGAATGAGCGCGCGACCATCTCCATCGGCCATCTGAAAAAGAAGTGCGCGGGCATCCTCTTCAAAGGCCAGCGTCACCCCCCAGGCCTCTTCACAGCGCTTGGCCAAGACGTCTAAATCATCAGCCTCCAACCTCTTGAGCGTCAGCACATGGGAGCGAGATAAAAGCGCGCCGTTCAGCTCAAAAGACGGATTTTCCGTTGTCGCCCCCACAAGGGTTAAACGACCATCCTCAAGGTGCGCGAGGAACGTATCCTGCTGAGCGCGGTTAAAGCGGTGAATTTCGTCCACAAAGAGAAGGGTTTTTTGCCCCACACGCAGGCGCGCTTGAGCCTCTTCAAAGATCTTCTTCAGGTCAGCCGTGCCCGTAAAAATGGCCGATACACTGACAAAAAAGGAGGCGCTTTTCTCGGCAATAAGGCGCGCAAGCGTTGTCTTCCCGCACCCAGGCGGGCCCCAAAGGATCAGGTTTGGCACATGCCCTGTCTCAAGGGCGCTTTGAAGAAGGCTTCCCTGGGCAAAGAGATGCCCCTGCCCCACGACGTCGTCCAGGGTTTTGGGCCTGAGGCGTTCGGCCAGGGGCGCACCTTTTGCGCCGCTAGAGAAGAGGCTACCAGTTTCCGACAACGAGGGTCTGGGTCCTTGACCCGCGTGTAAAGGTGATCTCCCAGCCTTGCTTACTGCGCCCTAAATTGCGCGAAAGCTCATCGACGGTTTTGACTTCCACCCCGTTGATGCTGACCACAACGTCGCCGGGTTGCAGGCCCGTGAGGGATGCAGGTGTGCCTGGATTAATGCCCAAAATCACGACTCCTCCACCCACATAGGAAAGCCCTAATTCATTGGCCACAGACGGGGAAAGCCCCGTGACAACGGCGCCGTTAAGGGGTTGGCGGCCACTTAAGGAAAGTCTGCGGTTGCCTGGCAGGTCTGGGGGCGTTTCAACGCGCATGGAAAGGGTTTTGTTCTCCCCCTGGCGCCAGATCTCAACGGATACAGTCTCCCCCACCTTCAAGGTCGCCATGCGGAAGCGGAACGCAGCTTCATTGCGCAAGGGGTGGCCCGCAATTTTAAGTACCACGTCACCACTTGTAAGGCCGGCCTTGTCCGCAGGCCCTTTTTTATAAACATCCCGCACAAGCACACCTTCCGTTTTTGGAAGACCCAAGGCCGTTGCAATGCCATTGGTCACAGTGTCAATGGCAACACCCGCCCAAGGACGAATCAGTTTGCCACCGTGCTCTGCCGCCGCCAAAAGGGGCAAGACCAAATTAGAGGGAATGGCAAAGCCGATCCCGACGGACCCGCCAGACGTGGAGAAGATGGCGGTATTGATACCCACAATTTTACCATCCAGGGTCACAAGGGGACCGCCGGAGTTTCCAGGGTTGATGGCTGCGTCCGTTTGGATAAGGGAGTAGAGATCAGACACACCCACCTGGGTGCGCGCAAGGCCAGAGACAATGCCGGAGGTCACGGTTTGCCCCACACCAAAAGGGTTTCCAACAGCCAGGACAAAGTCACCCACACGTAAGGTATCGGCGTCGCGGAAGGCAAGAAACGGAAAGGGCTTTCCCTTTTCTGGCTCAATTTTCAAAATGGCCAAATCCGTACGTGCATCCTTGGCCAAAACCTTGGCGGTGAATTCTTTGTCATCGGCAAAAGCAACTTTGATCTCGGCTGCGTGTTGAATCACATGAAGATTGGTGACGATCACGCCGTCTTTACTGACAACCACACCGGACCCTAGGGACTTTTGAACCCGTGCAACGCCCGATCCGTCTCCGAAGAAGTGGCGAAAAAGGGGATCTGAAAAATATGGCAGGTTTGCCTGGGGCACCTCGATGCGGGTCGCGTAGATATTGACAACACAGGGAGATACCTTGTCCACCACAGGCGCGTAGGACATCTGAAGGGCTTCGCGCGAGTCCGGCACAACGGGTAAGGACGTGGCGTCAAGGGAGACTTCGCTTAAATCTTGAGTGAGGGTGGGCACAGCAATGGGCTGTGGACTATCGGCGGCCATGACACAGCCCGCTATGCATAACCCCACATAGCACAGCTTCAGTTGTTGACTAAACCGAACCATCGCACACCCTCACACAAAAATTGTGATTCCTATTCTACCGGCAATAGGTTTCAAACGCCATCCTTATGCGAGCGCTTTTGTCCCACGCTTTTCTTTGGGAAGATACCAGAAAAGGAAAAGCGGCAACCCTAGAAGAGTAAAGACGCTCGCCTTTAAAAGCACGTCCACGGGCGTTTCATAAACAACCCAAAGACAAAATCCTGCCGCCACAAGGCCCACAAAGACCTTCATAAGCGACTGGGCGTTTTTCAAAAGCTTCAAATAACCACCACAGCACATGAGGTACACAAAGAGAAACGCCGTCACGGAAATATCAATGATGACGCGGATCTGATCCGCAAAGTTATCCTCAACGGTCATGACAAGAAGTGGCGCGATTCCAAGGCTGCTAATGAGAATTGACCACTGGGGCGCGTCTTTTTTATTAAGCTTTGCAAAAAAGTGTGGCAGAAAGCCGTCCTGGGCAAGACCCAAAGCAATCTGACCACTGGCCAAAATCCAGGCATTGAGCGTGCCAATGCATACAACGGACGCAATCACCGCAATACCCAAATGCCAGTTTCCAGAAAAAAGGATTTGAGCCGCGTCCACATACGGCGCCTGGGAGACCTTCAGCATCCCTGGGTGCACAAGACCCATCACCCCCACGCAGTTGAGTATGTAGAGGATCGCCACACTCAGTGTCCCAAGGACAATGGCGCGCGGAATGGTTTTGGAGGGGTTTTCCACGCTGCCCGCCGGGGTTGTAGCGCACTCCAGACCAATAAAACCCCATAGCGTTAAAAGGGTCACCTGGCCCAAAAGACTTGAGAGTGGCAAATCCCTTGTCACCTCAGGCAGGGCCACAAAATGGTCTGCCTTAATGGCCATAAGACCAAGCACTGGAATGATGATGAGGGGCACGAATTTGAGAAGTGTCAGAAAAAACTCTACATTTCCCGCCATCTTAACGCCTTGAAGGTTAATGAGGGTAATCACACCCAAAAGCCCGAGCTGCAGTGCAAGCAGCGTCCCTTTGTCTGTAATGCCCAAGAGTGGGGCCAAATATCCCACGGCTGTCACAATCACCGCCGTCGTGCTAACCCAAGAAATCACCCAGTACGTCCAGCCCGTAAAGAAGGCGGGCACGCGGCCAAAAAGATTGTTTACATAGACGTGGGGCCCACCGGTTGTGGGATAGTGGCTACAAAGTGTGGCAAAGACATAGCTTAAACTCATGGCCCCTACCGCTGCCAGGATATATCCCCAAATGGCAAAAGTGCCATACCCGGCCAAATTTGCAGGCGCCATGAACACAGACGATCCGATCTGACTGCCGGTCACAAGGGCAAAAACAGACCAAAAACCAATTTTACGCGACACGAAGAGTCTCCTTAAGAGAGTGTTTTAGAAAAATAGACAGAAAAAAAAGGGTACAAGAGACTATCGGCGCGAGCGCGCCTTTCGTGCTGCAAAAAGAGGTTTAAAGTAACCGCCCATCAATCCAAACCCAAAAGTGGTAACAAAAGCTACCCTACTTCTGGAAAAGGCGCAAGGAGTTTGTGTCCACATAGAGGAGAATGGCATGTGCGCAACAGCAAATAAATTCTCGGGATTACCCCGGCGGAAAAGAGGCGGCGCACGCATGCGCCTCACTTTTCCAGCTTCACCATGGCCACAGGAAAGGTGTGCACCTCCATGGGAAGGCTTTGGGCCACAAACAGATGGCGCAGCATTTGCTCGTACCACAGGGTCAGCTTGGGATGCTCGGGATGCCACACATAGGACGGGAAGCGGTAGTTCAAATACGCCAGCGCCATCACAACGGAAAAATCGCCAATGGTGGGCGCTGCCGCGTCAAGCTCATGGGCGTGATCCTCCAAAAACAAAAGGCAGCTGGCCACACGCGCCCGTTGGCGATCAATCCAATCATGGGACTGAAGGGTGCGGGGCCGTGCGTGCTCTTCCACAATGCACAAAACGGCTGACTCTTTGATGCTGCTGGCCACAACCTGTTGACGCAGCGCTGTGAAAAGCGCGTCTCCCTCAGGATAAAGTCCCTTATCAGCACCCGATTCAGCTTTGGCACGCTGGGCAAGGTAGAGACAAATAACATCGGAATCAAAAACAGGCTCGCCGTCTTCCTTGATAAGAACAGGCACCTTGCCTATAGGCGAAATCCCGGTCAGGGGTGAGTCGACTTCCCACGGGTGCATGGGAACCTCTTCAGTTTTCTCAAAAAGATCCAGGTACTTTGCAACAGCTAAAACCTTACATGCGTGGGGTGATGCGCGCCAATGATAGAGCTTCATGCCGCGTGCCCATCCTCTTTTTTGAAGATGCGCCCACAGTAAGGACATGTCGCCTGCCCCGTCTTGCCCAGATCCAAAAAGACACGTGGGTGTCCTCCAAATCCGTCGGCGCCATCACACATGACG
>JAIUNT010000074.1 GCA_020161545.1 Pseudomonadota bacterium | reverse complement strand
ATGATGCGCGCCGTTGAGGACTGGTTACCGAGCCGCGTTAGCGCTAGGTTGTAGGCCCTCTTCCAGCTGGCTGATGATAAACCCACGGCCCAAGTTCACAGCTTCCTCGTCAATGGCATGGGAAAGCTCTGGGCGCGCGTGTGAAGACACAGCAACATCCCAGCTCGACAAAGCGTTATGGGCATTTTCCATTTCGTGAAAGAGTACCACCTGATCTTCTTGGCCATGCACCAACATGATGGGGGGCTTGCTGCGTACTTCTTGTGGTTCGCACAAAAGAGCGCCTGCATAGCTTAAGACACCGGCGCACTGTTGCGGCCTTGTGAGTCCTGCGTGAAGGGCAACCATGGCGCCTTGTGAAAATCCGCCAAGGATCAGATCCTTGTCTGTGAGTCCGTGCTCTTTAAGGGATGCGTCAATGAATGCATTAAGTTGCGGGGCAACGGTGCGCACGCCTGCAAGAAGCGCTTCCTGGCTCCACTCGCTAAGATCGAACCATTGTCTGCCAAAAAAGGGAGAGTGTGCACAGGGAAACGGTGCATTTGGGGCCACAAAGGCTGTGTGGGGAAGATACTTTTGCCACACGCGCCCCAGGGCAATCAAATCGTCACCGTTGGCACCATAACCATGCAGCAGAATGACGAGACTGCGCGCCTGTCCCTGGGTTGGCTCTATGCTTGGGCCTGACATCATGGTGCATTCTCCTTGTGCGATTTCTCTTATACTAGGATGCCTGGGACGCCATGAAATGCCAAGTTAAATTACGTGCTCAGTTGGAGGAACAGTGTTTCCTGGGTGCTCTGGGGAACAAGGTTTGAGGTAAGCAGATACCCTAAAAAGATAGACGGCGCATAGGGAAAATAGCCTCGTCTACCAATAAGGCGCAGCCCCAGAGCCCAAATGCCACCAGCTAAACCAATACACATGAGAAACTCAGGCAAAAGAAAAGGATCAACCCAGGGCCCGAGGGCCGCGATCAGTTTCACATCACCGAGCCCGATCCCCTCTCTGCCACGTGCCTTCGCATAATAATGTTTAAAGGCACGCATAACAAAAAAAAGGACTGTTGTGCTGACGAGAGCGTCAATGAGGGGTAGGTTAAGAACCAAAACACGCACGATTCCCAGTCCCCATATGGATAATACAAGGCTATCAGGCAAGCGCATGGTGCGCATGTCACTGGCAACTAGAAGGGCGCTCAAAATGATGAAGCCCACCATTAATACCTGTACCACCGCACGCCTACTCTTTTCCTCGCCATCATCTCACGTTATATTTTGTCCTGAGTGCGCAAAAATGGAAAGACCTTTGGACACAACACACGATTTTTTGCTTAAAGGAAAGGTGAGTTTGACACAGCTTTCCCAGGGGTACCGCGCAGGTATTGACCCAGTTCTGCTTGCAGCCGCCTGCCCTATTAAAACAAGTGAGCGCCTCTTAGACGTGGGGTGCGGTGTGGGTGCGGCCATGCTGTGCGCCGTAGCGCGCGTGCCTGGCGCACAGATTGTGGGTCTTGAGCGTGAACCCGATGTCGCCGTCCTTGCCATTGAAAACCTGCGCGCCAATGGCATGGGGGAAGGGGGGCGCATTGTTGAGGGGAGTCTTTTTGAGTTTCCGAACGCTCTCACGCCCCAATCCTTTCACCACGTGATCACAAACCCGCCCTATGTGGCAGCCGGCGCAACCCCAAGCACCCATCCCCTTAAGCGCAAGGCGCACCATGAAGATGAGGCCTTTGGTCTTGAGGCGTGGCTCCGCGCCTGTTTGCGCTTCTTGAAAACGCGCGGGTCACTCACAGTGATTCATCGGGCCGACCGTTTAGATGAGATTCTCACGTGTCTCTATGGTCGCGTGGGAGAGCTCAAAGTGATTCCCATTTGGTCCAGGCAAGGCCAAGACGCAAAACGGGTGATTGTGACGGGACGCAAGGGTGTCAAAACGCCCATGCGTCTACTGCCTGGCCTGGCTATGCACGGTGAAGACGGCGAATATACGCTTGCCGCGCGGCGTGTCCTTGAGGATGCCTGTGCACTCATTTAGCCTTTATCTGGCGCCTCTTCCTTGTCAAGGCCGCCTCCCAGGGCTTTATAGAGCGTGACTAAGCTCTTCAAGTAGGACACGCGCCCTGTCACATATTCAACGGATGCGTTAAGCAAGGTTTGTTGCAGCACAAGCACGTCCGTGAAGGAAGCAACGCCGTGTGCGTAGCGGCTTTTGGCAATCTCGTAGGCGCGCATGTATGCGGCAAGTCTTTTCTTTTGTGCGTCGTCTCGGGCTTTTCCACCCTTAACACCCGCCAGATTATCGGCGACCTCTTGGAAGGCGCTTTGGACAGCCTTCTCATAATCCGCCACGGCTATTTTTTGATCAGCTTCAGCGACTTCTAAGCCTGCAACGGTGCGACCTCCCTCAAAAATCGGAAGGTTGATTTGAGGAGCCAGGGTCCAGGCGAGCCTTGAGCCGCTCGAAAAGAGGCTGGAGAGCTCGGCACTTGAAAAACCTGCCGTGCCCGTTAAGGAAATGGTTGGGAAAAATGCGGCGCGCGCTGCCCCAATATTGGCGCCTGCCGCGCGCAGGGTATGCTCCGCCTGCATCACGTCTGGACGCGCAAGAAGAACCTTTGATGGCAGATTTACAGGAAGGACTTCCTGCACCAGGCCATCATCCAGGTCTTCACTCCCAAGGTCGCTTTCCTTTAAGGGCTTACCAACCAATAAAGACAAGGCATTGACGCTTTGGGCCAGCTGCGTCGTGATCTGCGCGACCGTCGCTCTTGCATTTTCAATATCGCCGCGCGCACTTTCAAGATCGGCCATGGAGGCAGAGCCTTGGGAGACCCGGGCTTCTACAAGCTTGAACGCGTTCTCCTGTGCTTCGAGAATGATCCCGACCGCATAAAGAATTTTCTTTTGGGCAAGATAATCTACGTACCCTTGGGCCACTTGGGCGATTAAGGAAATGTGCGCGGCTCTTTGGGCCTCACGCGTGGCGAAATACGTCTCGAGCGCATTTTCTGTGAGAGATCTCACCCGGCCAAAAAGATCCAGTTCATAGGACGTAATACCCACAGTTGCCGTATAGGTTGAACGTACCGTGCCCCCATCGTTCACATTTTGTGGTGTTCCCTTGCGTGACAAGCTTCCCACGGCCTCAATGGAGGGGACAAGATCTGCCCACTGAATCTGATACTGCGCCCGGGTTTTCTCAACATTCAGGACCGCAACACGCAGGTCACGGTTGTTGGCTAAAGAATCCTGGATCAGACGGCTCAGGATTGGGCTCTTGAAGAACGCCTGCCAAGACACAAGCTCTGCCTCTTGCAGGGCTGGCCTGTCCGGATACGCGTTGGATGTGGGCCAGGCATCATCCACGGGCAGTACTGGCCTCTCATAAGTCGGAGCCATGGTACACCCAGACGTGAGCACCACGCCCAGCATCAAGGTGAGGGTGAGAGGTTTTCCCATGATTAACCTTCGCTTTCTGATGTTGACTTGCGATCGAAGAAACGGTGGATGGAGATGAAGAAAAGCGGTACGAAGAAAATTGCCAGGAACGTCGCCGCGATCATACCACCAATCACGCCTGTCCCGATGGCGTTCTGACTTGCTGACCCTGCCCCCTTGGCAACGGCCAGTGGCGCCACACCCAAAATGAAGGCAAAGGAGGTCATGATAATGGGGCGAAGGCGCTGCTTGGCTGCGTGCAAGGTTGCCTCAACGAGTGCCACGCCCCGGTCGTGCTGTTCCTTGGCGAAGGCTACGATCAGAATGGCGTTTTTGGCAGATAGGCCTATGGTTGTGAGTAGTCCCACCTGGAAGTATACGTCATTGGATAGGTGAAAGGCCCACGTGGCCGCAACGGCCCCCAAAATACCAAGTGGTACCACCAAAATCACCGCAAAGGGCACGCTCCAGCTTTCATAGAGGGCGGCCAAGCAGAGGAAAACGATCAGGACAGACAATGAGTACAAAAGGCCAACCTGGGAACCTGCCTTACGCTCTTCATAGGACAAACCCGTCCACTCATAGCCCACACCTTTGGGAAGCTTTGCAATAAGTTCTGACATAATATTCATGGCGTCACCGGAGCTCACACCCGGGGCTGGCGCACCTTGAATTTCAAAGGACGGTGTACCGTTATAGCGCTCAAGTTTGGGCGAGCCGTATCTCCACTCACCCTTGGCCATGGTAGACACAGGCACCATGTTACCGCTCGTGTTACGTACGTACCACTTGCTGACATCAATGGGATTCATACGGAACGCTGTGTCGCCCTGCATATAAACACGCTTTGTGCGCCCTTCATGGAGGAAGTCATTGATATAGGACGAACCCCAACCTGTTTGAAGCGTGCCATTAAGATCCGCAATGGACACACCCTGCGCTTGGGCGCGCTCATGGTCAATCACGAGATTGTAGGTTGCCTGATCAGGCAGACCATTGGGGCGCACACCCACAAGGCGCTTGTCCTGCGCACCCATGCCAAGGAGTTGTCCTTCTGCTTTCATGAGGGTTTCGTGTCCCAGGGCTGCTCTGTCCAGAATTTGCACGTCAAAGCCTGAGGCACGTCCTAGCTCAATAATGGGAGGTGGGAAAAATGCAAAGACAGAGGCGTCTTTAATCCCTGATAAAGCGCCCATGGAACGCCCCACGAGGTCAAACAGAGACTGTCCTGGCTTTTCCCGCAACTTCCAGTCCTTGAGACGGACAAAGGCAAGGCCCGTGTTCTGTGCAACACCCGAAAAGCCCCAGCCTGTCACGGCAAACATACTCCCAACAATGTCCTTCTCATTGTTCAAGAAATAGTCCTCGACCTTCTTCATGCTTTCAAGGGTTCGCTCCAGAGGCGCTCCAGCAGGTGCCTGCACCATGACAAACAGGATGCCTTGATCTTCGTCAGGCAAGAAGGCTGTTGGGATACGCTCAAAGATCACAATGAGACCAACAATCAAGCACCCGTAGATGGCAAAGAAGCGCGCGGCTCTTTGGGTTACAAAGGTCGTTTTTTGAATGTATTTTTCTCGGTTACGTTCAAAAAACGCATTGAACTTTTCAAAAAAAGCGTGACCAAACCCTTCTCCTGACCTGTGTTCATGGGGCTTGAGAAGGGTTGCGCAAAGGGCGGGCGTGAGGATAAGCGCCACCAAAACGGACAACACCATGGCGGACACAATGGTCAAAGAGAATTGGCGGTAAATGGCGCCCGTGGAACCACTAAAGAAAGCCATAGGCACAAACACAGCGCTCAAGACAAGGGCGATACCCACAAGGGCACTGGTGATCTGATACATGGATTTTTTGGTGGCCTCTCGGGGGGAGAGCCCCTCCTCCGCCATCACACGCTCTACGTTTTCAACCACCACAATGGCGTCGTCCACAAGCAAGCCAATGGCCAAGACCATGCCAAACATGGTGAGCACGTTGATGGAAAACCCAAACGCCGACAAGACGCCAAAAGTCCCCAGAAGCACAATGGGCACCGCAATGGTGGGAATAAGGGTCGCGCGAAAGCTCTGCAAAAAGAGATACATCACGCAAAAAACAAGAATGACCGCTTCAACCAAGGTTTCCACAACGGACTTGAGAGAAAGCTTCACAAAAGGTGTGGTGTCATAGGGGAAAACAGCCTTCATGCCTTCGGGCATATAGGGCTCAAGCTCTGCCATACGCGCACGCACGCGGTCCGCCGTCTCAAGGGCATTGGCGCCTGTGGCCAAAGAAATACCCACACCTGCGGCGGGTCTGCGCATATAACGCGTGATAGGGCTATATGCTTCAGGGCCAAGCTCTACACGTGCCACATCTTTGAGGCGAATCTGAGATCCGTCCTTGTTGACACGCAAGAAAATGTTCTCAAACTCAGGCACTGTTTTGAGGCGGGTTTGGACAGTAATGGTTGCGTTAAGTTGCTGTCCCTCGCGCGCAGGGGCGCCGCCCAGCTGACCTGCAGACACGTCTGCATTTTGAGCTGTAATGGCAGCGGAGACATCCGCAACGGATACGCCATAACTGTTAAGTTTATCCGCATTGAGCCAAATACGCATGGCATACTGCTGGGCAAAAACCGTTGTGCTTCCCACGCCCTCAATACGGCTAATGGGGTCGACAATCTTAGAGACAACAAAGTCTTGGAGCTTGTACTGGGAAAGATCATCGCTTTCCGCGTAAAATCCTAGGACTAGCAAAAAGCTGCCGTTGCTCTTTGTGACAGTCACACCTTGCTTCTGGACCTCTTGTGGTAGGAGAGACATGGCAGCTTGAAGCTTGTTTTGCACCTGAACCTGGGCGATGTCGGGGTTGGCCTCGGGCTCAAAGGTCAGCGTGATGGTTGACGTCCCCGAAGATTGGCTCGAGGAGGCAAAGTATCTCAGATAATCAAGTCCTTTCATCTGCTGCTCGATAATCTGCGTCACCCCATTTTCAATGGTTTGCGCACTGGCTCCGGGATAGTTGGCTGTAATTGTCACCGTGGGTGGCGCAATCTTTGGGTACTGCTCAATGGGCAGGCGCGAAATGGACATCACACCTGCCAGCATGATGACGATGGCAATCACCCATGCAAAGACAGGACGATCAATAAAAAACTGGGCCATGGGTGATCTTGCTCCTTACGCGGCGTGTTTGTCTTGGTGGTTGCTTGGTGTCTTAGAGCCTTCTTCAACGGCCTTCACACTGGCGCCAGGCTGCATTTTGGGCAGCCCTTGCACAACAACGCGGTCACCGGGCTTGAGGCCAGAGACGACCTTCCACTGTGTGCCCACCTCTTCGCCAATTGTAATCTTTTGAGAGTATGCTTTTTGGTCCTGCCCCACGCACCAAACCGTCGTGGACCCGTCAGGCTGCCTGATGAGTGTTTTTTGCGGGATAAGCAGAACCCCCTTTTGTGTGGGCGCTTCTAAGCGTGCGCGCACAAACATACCGGGCATCAAATGGGCATCTGGATTGGGAAAATGAAGACGAATGGCAACGGTGCCTGTGCCCTCATCAACACTCACCTCGTCAAAGGCAACTTTGCCCATGTGAGCGTAGGACTCCCCTTCATTGTCAAAGGAGAGCGTTGCTTGCGCCTCTAGCGCCTTTGCTTTACTTGAGCCTGGGCGTAAAACCCTCAGGTCTGACAAGGACGCTGTCACATCAACGAAGATTGGATCCATCTCATAGATGACCGCAAGGGCGTCCGTTTGGTTGGATGTGACGAGGGCGCCCTGGGTGACGAAGGATCTGCCAATGCGCCCAGATATGGGTGCGTACATCTTTGTGTAATTGAGATCTATTTTGGCAGAGGTCACCGAAGCCTTGGCCACGCCCACATCAGCCTTTGATTGCATAAAGGCCGCAACCGCATCGTCATAGTCCTGATGGCTGACCCCCCCAATACGCAAAAGAGCCTTGTACCGGTTGACTTTTGCTTGGTTGGTGGCAAGGGAAGCTTTGGCTTTTTCGAGGTTTGCCAGGGCGCTTTCATAGGCCGCTTGAAAGGGGGCGGGATCAACTTGGTAGAGCTGCTGCCCTGCCTTAACAAAGCCACCCTCTTCAAAGGTACGCTTGAGAATGATACCCGAGACCTGTGGGCGCACTTGGGCAACCTTG
>JAIUNT010000002.1 GCA_020161545.1 Pseudomonadota bacterium | reverse complement strand
CAAAGTGGGGCCTTTCAAGACCGCGTCACTGGCGACCCCGAAAAAGAAAGATCCTCAGCAACAAGCGCTGGATGATATGATCGAGTCTCTCTGTAACGCCTTCTATAAATCTATTCTTGAGCGCTCCGGCGACATTGTCCGCGTGCAAAAAGGGTACGCGGCAAGCGCAGGATCCGTAGGCTCCTTTGGACGCGTTGCGCCTGAATTTGCCCCAGGTACACAGCAACGTAAGATAAGTTCTGACCCACTTGTGGTATTGCAGCAGCTTTTGGACAGTGTTTCACAAAGCCAATCGCGTGCACCAACGACGCCCTCCTTTGCGCCGCCTCCACCGCCACCTCCTCCCGTGTTTAGACAACGAGGCCCCCTTGTCATTACACGTGGTCAAGTGCAAAATCCACACCTACAAGCGGCCAATGCTGCACGTAGACAAACCTTCAATCTGAACGAGTTACGCAGCCAGGCAGAGCGGATGAGCGCACGCCGCGGCGGCGGCGATGTGGTCATTCCTCCACGCCAAAACGGTCCAAACCCATTTCAAGCTGTTCAGTTGCGCCCGCGTGGGCCCCAAACGCCCATGCAGGTGCATGATACGTCCAACAATGAATTGGCAACTATTTTCGCGGCCATGAACCGCAACAGAGCAAACGTTGCTGTACCGGGTCAAGCGACCACGCAACCCAGCTTTGTAGGCATGACGCCTTCACAAATACTCGCACACATGCGAGACCAAAATGTCGCAAACCCCGCGCCACGACGCAATTTCCGCGCACGCCCTGCAGTGACGGCACCTGCGACTACACAGCCCGCAACCATTGTGACACCAGCGGTCGCTGCGCCAGCACAAGTGCAGGTTCAACCAAATGCGCCCGTAACACCAGTTGCAGCGCAACCACAAGCGCAGACAGGTCCTTTGCCAGTCGCGCCAAGCGTTGCACCTGGCGCGACACCGCCTCCCCCACCACCCTTTAATGCAAGACTGATGGCGGCCCTGGGGGCAACTGATCCCCACAACCAAGACGCTGCGCAGCGCGCTTCACAAAGTGCCCAGCGCGGAACTCTGTTTTCACAACTGTCCCAAGGAAACTTGATGGCAGGCCTGAGGCGCACGGCTTCACAGCAAACGATTACACCAGTGGCGGCACCAGTGCCAACACCAGCGACAACACTAGCGCCAGTGATCGATTTGGATGACGACTGGGAAACTGACGCGGATGCAGACGCAGACGCAGACACAACAGAGAGAGTGAATCTAAACGTTTTTGGTCAATCCTTTGTGAACGTGCTTTCGGGCAACACATCTACCCAAGGAACGCCGGGGGCGCGCCCGGTCGTTGACATGGACGCAGAGCGTAGAGAGCACGAGGCCCGTGAAGCTGAAAACGCAGCCAGACAGGCAGCAGCGCTCCAGCGCGCCGAGCAGCAACGCCTTGAACGCATTGCACGTGAAGAAGCTGAACGTCAGGAAGCAGCAGCCGCCTTCCGCAGGGCCGATGCATCCTCCCGTGCTGAGCATGAAAACAATGTCGCGCAAGTGCGCAATGGCACACTGCCCTCACGTGGAAACATATTGTTAAGCGTTGCAAGCTTCGATCTGAACACACTCAGATCGGCCGGTGCACGCGTGCTGGCGCCTGTGGCACCAACGCCTCCCGTACAAACGCCTCTTGACGCAGAGCGCCTCGAGCAAGCAAGGACACAAAGCCACTTACAAGCGACTCTTCTTGGTAGAAGAGCGGCCATGGGGCATGACAGTGACGACGAAGACGAAGACGACGGTGACGACGACTTCGATTGGTAGACTTGACACGCCCCCCGTATGCACGACATACTGGGGGCGGTTCCTTTTATAGTGAAGAGCACACCACACAATGGATTTTAGGGTACGCACCCTTTTGACGACCACCTTCACCACCGCTGGGTCGCAGCGGTAATTCATTCTCTTTTCCTTTTGATGTTCATTTTTACCCTTTATACTTTTTAGGAGTGTGTGCTGTGTTGCGTCACTTGTTTCAGTCGTTATCGTTGCGCCTTATCTTGCTTGTGGGATTTGTGATCTTTGGGGGGCATCACCTTCCCCTCGCTTTCAAGTCATTCTTATATGCAGGCGCGCAGACCATCCAAGACCTCATGGTCTTTGGAATTCCCTTCCTTATTTTCGCATATATGTTTTCCTGCCTTGTCACCTTTCGTCACCAAGCTGGAAAATTCCTTCTCATTCTTTTCCTAGGTGTGTGTATCTCCAATGCCACCTCAACGCTTCTATCATACGGCGTGGCCTCCAGCGCCCTTCACAATATTGGTATCCTTTCAACGGCAGCCCTTCCAAAGGGGGCGGCACTCGTCCCCATGTGGTCCTTTAAACTACCAACCCTCCTCTCCAACCTGTGGGCACTGGGTTTGGCCATTGGCGCTGGCATTATTGCGCCGCTGGCCTTAAATCCAGAAAAAGTAGAGGCCTTTGCCAATACCATGAAAGAATCCTGCAATACGGTCTTGTCCAAGGTTCTCTTGCCCATGATCCCTGTGCTTGTGGTGGGGTTTGCCCTCAAGATGCAGCATGAGGGGACACTCTTTCAGGCCTTTGAAACATACGGAAAAGTCGTGCTGCTGTTTGCGGCTACCCAAGTGCTGTATTTGACGTTTCTTTACGGAATGAGCGCACGCTTTCGACCGACCCTGTGGGCAAAGACCATTGGTAACGCCCTGCCCTCGGCTCTGGCTGCCTTCACAACCATGTCGAGCCTCGCTGCCCTTTCATCGGCCATTGAAGGCGCGCGTAAGAACACGCGGCATGATCCGCTGGTGGACGCCGTTGTGCCCGCAACTGTGAATTTTCACCTTGTGGGTGACTCCATCGCCATTCCCATTATGGCTCTTGCCATCATGACCAGCTTTGGCATGCCCATGCCTGGCCTTGAGACCTATCTTATTTTTGTGTTTTTCTTTGTGATGAACAAATTTGCTGTGGCAGCAGTTCCGGCGGGTGGCATCCTTGTGATGATTCCTGTTTTAAAGAGTTACCTAGGCTTTACCACAGATATGGCGAACCTCATTTTGACGCTGTATGTCCTGTTTGACGCCGTGTGCACCACAGCCAATATCTTAGGTAATGGTATCTTTGCAGTGTTCTTTACAAGGGTTTACCGACGCATGAGCGCAGTAGCGGCTTAACCGAGGAGACACAAAAGGACTAGCGGCGCTTTCTCGAACATGTTCTAATGAAATGATGAACAGGGATTTAGGCGAGGTCTTTTTGTGTCTCATATCTTAATTGTGGATGACTGCGAATTAAGTATCTCTCTTCTTGAGCGGATGGTGCATGCCGTTGGTGGGCGCAGTGTGTGTTTTACGGACCCCCGCAAGGGCCTCGACTGGGCCATGGGCAATCCCGTTGACCTGATCCTCGTTGACTATCATATGCCTGAGATGGATGGCTTGGAGTTTATCCGCCATATCAGAGACTCTGGCCCCAATGCGACCGTCCCTATTTTGATGATTTCCAGCGCCGATGAGGGTTCACTTCTCCAGCCAGCCCTGGAGGCAGGTGCCAATGATTTCCTCCAAAAGCCCGTTAACCGCGCCGAGTTTCTGGCACGTACACGCAACATGCTACAGCTGCGCCAAAATGAGCGTCAGCTCCTTGAGTACTCACAAATCCTAGAAAAGCGCGTTCAAGACGCGACCAATGAGCTACGCAAAAGCCAAGAGCGGTATTACCTGGCCGCCCAAGCTTCCCGCGACGGATTGTGGGATTGGGACCTAGAAACCGGCGAAGTCTTTTATTCCGCCTATTGGTGCGAGATGGTGGGATACCGGGAGAGCGACCTGCCCATGGTCCTGTCCACCTGGTTCAACCGGGTCCATCCCGAGGATATTATTGAGCTGCGCGCGGCCATCGATTCATATCTTGCCAAGGAAATTGATTTCTTAAGCTGTGAGTACCGCCTGCGCCACCGCAATGGGTCTTACTGTTGGATGTCCACCCGCGGGCTTTGCATTCGTGACGAGAAGGGCAAAGCCTACCGTTTGGTGGGTACGCAAACCAACATTACAGAGCGTAAGAAAATTGAGGCGCGCCTTGCACACACAGCCCTCCATGACGCCCTCACGGGCCTTCCTAACCGCGTTTTGCTGACCGAGCGCCTTCAGCAGGCCTTTATCCGCTATAAGCGCGATAAAAAGTCCTCCTTTGCGGTCCTGTTTCTTGACCTTGACCGCTTTAAGCAGGTCAACGACACTTTGGGTCACGCGGCGGGAGATCAGCTGCTTCTGGCCCTTGCCCCGCGCATGAAAAGATGTTGCCGTGAGGCTGATACGGTGGCGCGCTTGGCGGGAGACGAGTTCGTTCTGCTGCTTCCCGACACGGGATCCTTGGAGGATGTTGAGCAAGTGGCCCAGCGCCTTTTAGAAGAAATCAGTCGCCCCCTCACCATTGCCGGCAAAAATATTAATCCGTCCGCCAGTATTGGCATCGCCTTCGCGGACCCCACTTTTACGGCCTATAATGACATCCTGAAGGACGCCGACATGGCCCTTTACCAGGCCAAGGAAAAGGGGCGCAACGGATACGCCATCTTTGACCCGGCCACGCGCCACAAGCAGGTGTCCACCTTGCGCTTTCAAGACGAAATCAAAAAGGCCGTCACCGAAGGCGAAATGCGTGTGTGTTACCAGCCTATCCTTGACATTAAATCCTTGCAGGTTGTGGGCTTTGAGGCGCTCGCGCGCTGGCAGCACCCAGAGCTGGGGCTTGTCCTGCCCGATAACTTCCTCGCCTACGCCGAGGAAAGTGAGGAAATCATCAAGCTTGACCGCTTTGTCACACGCCAAGCCATGGAGCAGGTGCAAAGTTGGCGCGAGCACTATGGGCAGAACTTCTTCCTGTCCGTGAATATTGCCGCGCGCCACTTCTATCAAAAAGGCCTCACAACCTTCTTGAAAGAAGCCTGCCAAGATACAAGTTTTGCCGCCGAGAATCTGGTGCTCGAGCTCTCTGAAAAAACAATCATTGAGTCTCCAAACGCGGCTGAGCGCCTCTTTTTAACCCTCAAGCAGGACGGATACGCCATTGCCCTGGACGACTTTGGCACGGGTGCCACGTCCCTACACGCGCTGGCGGGCTTTGCCCTCAGCTACATCAAAGTCGACCGACGCATCGTGGCCAACCTCAAGGAGTGGACAAGATACCAAAAGTTCTTGGAGCTCATCTCCCAGGTCGCCCATGAAATCCCCGCAACCTTGATTTTTGAAGGTGTGGAGACAAAGGTCGAGTTTGAGTACCTGAAGGAGCACGCATCGGGCCTTGTGCAAGGTTACCATTTCCTAAAGCCCGAAAGGGTGGACAAGGTCCAGAATTACTTGGACGCGTCCGCAGAAAAAGGAAAGGCTTGCGCCCGCGCCTAGGGTCGTCTATACATGCCCCAGTTTATAAATATGGGAGACGATCTGATGATCAATGTGAAGAAATACTTACGCGTTAGCCTTGTGTTTTTGGGACTTTGTAGCCAAGAGGCACGTGCGTCCTTGCCGGACAACTTTTGTGAAGACTCCTGTAACACCCTGTGCACCAAGGCGGTTATTCCTTTCTTTGGCTACTCGATTCTGGCCATGTTTACTGCCACGGCTTGGGCGCAAGAACTCTTGGGTCTAACGCCCACCGACGAAGAAATGCGCAGCTCACGCAGAGCGTACCATTTATCAGACGCATTCGGGAACCTCGCATCACAGACGCTGGAAAGACCCCTGTGCAGCTCTGCAGAAGAATCCAAGCGCTACACACTCCATCAAATGTACTCATTTGGAGAGTATCATTTGCTTCCTGAATATTTGAGCAGGTATTTCAACATTAAGAGTGACGTTGATTTAATGGACTTTGGCGTCCCCTTCAATCACGTTGAGGCCGCTTGGAATGACACCACTTGTTTGATCTACATTCTCGAGTATAAGCGGGCAACCATTGGTGAAATAGTCGATCCCCACAATTTTAGGAAAAGCGACATGGACAGGTATATCCGCGCCAAGTATCCGGCTCCCACAAAAGCCCACACTGACTAACAAGAAAGGACAAGAGATGCCATATAAAACATTCAGCTTCCGGATGGTGCCTCTTGTTTTGCTGAGCCTACCCCTTCATGCCTCGCCCGCCGATGAGTCCCTCCTTGCGTCGTGCACAGCCCAAACGCCCCCAGAGTTTGATCTCTTTGCCCATATGTTTGGGGAGACGCCCGCCTGTGCGACTCCTGCCCCAGCGCCTCCCGAACCCATTCAAAAAGAAGACACCCTCGAAGATTTGCAGGCCATGCTGCGTGAAAGGCAATTTCCCCTTGGCGCCCAAAGCTTGGAAGGATCTCACACCCTTCCCCCCGGCGCACAAGAAGAAGCGTGGCAGGACCCCATGTTTTTGAAGCTTCTTGCCAACCATTACCTCTACCAAGACGGTCGCTTCGTCTATGATTCGGCGCATTCATGGCCAGCACTCACGCGCTATGTCAATGAAAAGTGGCGTCAAAACAAAACGCAGTAGAGACCATTGACAAAGACGCACCAACGTGAAAAAATAAAGACGTTACATAAAGAATAAATAGATACACACCAGCCTCGCTTAACCATAAAAGACAAAAACTTATAAAATAAAAGGAGACTTTCACCATGGCAACACTCTATGAAAGATTGGGCGGACAGGCGGCTATTGATGCGGCTGTGGATATTTTTTACCGCAAGATGCTGGCAGATGAGCGCGTGAACTATTTCTTTGATAACACCGATATGGATAAGCAAATCGCCAAACAAAAAGGCTTTCTCACCTTGGCTTTTGGTGGACCAAACCACTATACGGGCAAGGATATGCGTGAGGGACACAAGCACCTTATCGCACGTGGGTTAAATGACCAACACGTTGACATTGTCATTGAGCACCTTGGTAGCACCCTTCAAGAGCTTGGCGTACCCCAAAGTGATATCGCGGAAGTCGCGGCTATTGCCAACGGCGCACGCAAGGACGTTTTGGACCGCTAGCCACCATGGGGGCGCAGCTTACCTACAAGGGCAAGGCGTACGCGCTTTTTGAAAACGAAAGTGTCTTGGACTGCTTGCTGCGTGAGCATGTCCCTGTGCCCCACTCTTGCTGTGCAGGTGCGTGTCAGTCTTGCATGATGCAAGCTGTAGACGGGAGTGTGATCCCAGGCAAAGCCCAGGAAGGCCTTAAGGCATCTTTAACGAGCCAAGGTTTTTTCCTCGCGTGTCAGTGCGTTCCCAGCCAAGACATGTGGGTGCGCGACCCAGATGCTGCAGGATTTGAAACGACAGTGAGCGTTACAGAAAAGCGTTTTCTCAATGCCCACGTCATTGCCCTGTCGCTGACTCCCGTGCGGCCCTTCGCAGCGCGCCCCGGGCAGTACCTCACACTCATGACCCCCCAAAACCTTGCCCGCAGCTATTCCATCGCCAGTGATCCAGAGCGTGACAGCGTTATTACTCTCCATGTGAAACTGTTCCCCGATGGCGCCATGGGAGGGTGGCTCAGGTCCGCCTCCCTTGGGGACGAGATGCGTGTGCGCGGCCCCTATGGGAGTTGCTTTTATACGCAAGAAGAAGACACAACCTTTCCCCTTGTCTTGGCGGGAACAGGGACAGGCCTTGCCCCCCTATACGGAGTCCTCAAGGACGCACTCGCAAAAGGTCATGAAGGACCCATACATCTTTTTCATGGGAGCCTGAAAGCCCAGGATCTCTACCTTGAGGAGGAACTGCGCGCCCTAGACGGTCAACACGCAAACTTCACCTATATACCCTGTGTCTTGCACACAGACGGTGCGTCAAACGCCTATACACAAGGTGATTTTAAAGAGATTGTTCTCATGGGGCTTCCCCAGGACAAGGCGCGGGCGCGGCTTTTCCTGTGCGGTGCCCCAGATATGGTGAACGCCCTTAAGACAAAGGCGTTCCTTGCTGGTTTGTCCTCAAAGCATATCTTTGTGGACGCTTTCCTGCCCTCAAGGAGCGCCCCCGAGGAGGCGCAACAGGCGGCAAGTTAGGACGCTTCGTCACCTTTGGTGGGGGTGGCCTGTCCCACATCTGTAAACGCGATAGAGAAAAACGCAGGCACGCTATCTCCGAACCCCATAACAGGCGCCTTCGGCGCGTGACGCGCAGATGGCGTCGCTTTGCTGCGTGTACGCGGCTGCTTTGGCGCAGGAGATGCAGCTGGCACCTCTTGAACAGGCTCGGGAGCAGCTTCTTGGGGTTCAGGGGCTGACGCCTTTGGTGAAGCTCTCTTAGAGGTGCGCTGCTTTTTAGGGGCTGGCGCCGCTTCTTCTTTGGCGTCCCCATCTTCAAAGGCCACCCGGTCAAGCTCCTTACCCAGAAGCTTCTCCAGCGCCTTGAGGAGCTTTTCTTCGGATGGCTCAACAAAAGAAACAGCCCGACCACTGCGTCCCGCGCGTCCCGTGCGCCCAATACGGTGCACGTATTCCTCAGGATTAATGGGCAGACCAATATTAAACACGAATGGCAAGTCCGCCACGTCAATGCCGCGCGCAGCCACGTCGCTGGCCACAAGCAGGGTCACCTTGCCCTCTTTAAAAGCGTCTAAGGTCTCCCGGCGCTGGCTTTGGGTCAGATCCCCGTGGATAGGGCTTGCGCTGTATCCGCGCTTGATAAGATCCGCGCTCAGGCGTGAGACTTCCGTCTTACGGTTACAAAAGATAATGGCCGCCGAAGGCTTTTCCTGTTCAAGATAGTGACGCAGGGCCTTTTGCTTTCCGCGGGCAGACACCATAACGACACTTTGCTCAATGGTTTGGGCGGAGACTTCTTTGGGTGTCACAGTCACCTGGGCCGGATCCGTCAGAAAGCGGTCCGCAAGCTTGCGCACAGCTGGGGAAACGGTCGCTGAAAAAAGAAGCGTTTGACGCGCTTGGGGCGTCTTGGCAACGATCTTCTCCACATCGGGAATAAAGCCCATATCAAGGAGACGATCGGCCTCATCAATGACAAGAAACTCAAGGGCGCCCAGCATAATGCTGCCGCGCTCCAACAAGTCCAGAAGGCGTCCTGGTGTCGCAATGAGGATATCCACACGCTTTTTCAGCTCTTTTTCCTGGAGCACCATGGATTCGCCGCCAATGAGGGTCACAACGCCAAACTTGGTGTATTTGCCATAGCGCGCCGCACCTTCTTGTACCTGCAGGGCAAGCTCGCGCGTGGGGGTCAACACAAGGGCCCTTGGCATGCGTGCGCGTACCCGGCCTGATTGCAGCTTGGATAAAAGTGGCAACATATAAGACGCCGTCTTTCCTGTGCCTGTTTGTGCGCACCCAAAAAGGTCGCGCCCTTCAAGGATCAGAGGAATAGCCTCTTGTTGAATGGGGGTCGGGGTTGTATAACCCGCTTCCAGCACGCTCTTCAAAATATCGGCGTCTAAGGAAAAATCAGCAAATGTCATGGGATAAATTGGTCACTCCAAGGGACAACACGCACGGTACATGGTAGTACCATCCATATGTATCAAAATGGTATCTTTTTTGTAGAAAAACCCCTCTTTTTCACACAAAACAACACCTTTTATACTTTAGTGACATAAAGAACACACTTTTTGCCAAAAAGCAAAGAAAAAAGGGTGCCAAAGGCACCCTTCTTCATCATTCTGACTTATGCAGTCAAACTACCTGGAGTAGAACTCCACCACCAAGTGTGGTTCCATTTTCACGGGATAAGGCACATCCGCCAAGGCAGGCGCACGTACGAAAGTTCCTTTGAAACCCTTTGGATCGCACTCGATGTAATCAGGCACATCGCGCTCGTTGGATTGTTGTGCTTCCATCACCACCGCAAACTCACGGGCAGGTCCACGCACTTCAATCACATCGCCGTCACGCAGCTGATAGGAAGGAATGTTCACACGCCTACCGTTCACAAGAACATGACCGTGGTTCACGAGCTGCCTTGCGGCGAACACTGTGATGGCAAACTTCAAACGGTAAACAACGGCGTCCAAACGGCGCTCCAGAAGGCCGATGAGTTGTTCACCCGTATCACCCCTGCGACGCACGGCCTCTTTATAGAGGTTACGGAACTGACGCTCACCAATGTTACCGTAGTAACCACGCAGCTGTTGCTTTGCACGCAGCTGGATACCATAGTCGGAAATTTTACCTGCGCGGCTTTGGCCATGTTGACCAGGCTTGTAGTTACGCGCATTCAGCGGGCTTCCAGGACGGCCCCAGAGGTTGACGCCAAGGCGGCGATCAATCTTATATTTGGACTCTAAACGCTTTGTCATATAACGACTCTTCTTTCTTTAGCAACAAACGGACGTAAAAGTTCTTGTCCACGTCATACACCCAGCCCAGACCGCTTGTCAAGACCTGCACGCAGGAACTTTAAAAAAGTTATGGGCTCCCATGCTTATTATTAGCAAGGGCAGCCTCCATGATTGAAGGCAACCCCATCATGTTCAAGGGGTCCGTTCTGGACCATGTAGCCTCACCTACAATCAATGAAGGGGGCAAAAGTGCCCCCTTCTTCTTTTTCTACAAGGAGAAAAGCACCCCTCAAGCAGAAAGGGCCCGTTCTTGAGTGTGTTACTCAGTGTCTCAAACACTGTCACCATCACTATCACTTATGTGTAGACGACGTGCGCCAACACTCTCCTTCCACCTTTCATCCAGCACGGCTAAATCTGCTTCTACCGCAGACGCAACAGATGAGGGGCGAAGCACGGGCAAAGTTGCAGAGGGAACAACTGGCCGAAGTGTCGCTCTATCAAAGGCGCGCATCTCCTCAAAGACTGACATCTTTGGGGCTGTGCAAATATTTGGTGTCGCCGGTTTATTTGCAAAGTTGAAGGCTACGGCTTCCTTCAAACGGCTTTCATACAGCACGCGCGCAGTACGCCAAGCAGCAAACTCAGCCTCTCTCTCACTGTTTTCACGCGCAATACGGGCAGCGCGCACCTCATCACTTTCTGATATTAGCCGTGGCAAATTATTTTGATTGGACGACTCACCCAAGCCTCCTTGTGAAAGAAGACCGCGTGGGGGCAGTTCAGACACTGTCATATCTTTCAGCAAGGTCACATTTGAAGGCACAAGACTCTCAGGAGCCACAAGGCGCGGATCAAAAGGACTGCGCACAAATGTGGACGCATGGCGAGCGACCTCCTTGAGCTCTGTCATCACGTCCTCATAACAAAGAAACGATGACTTTTTCATGTGTGAGGCGCGCGTTGAAGGGCTCACAACAGCTGCAACGACAAGGGAGGGAATCATAAATTTCATTTTCAATTTCATTTTTCACACCAACTTTCAATGGATTACTCAACATTATGTGACATTCGGGCAAATTCTTAACAAGGTGCATCGCAATGGTTTGTCTCAAACAATACATGAAGCGAATGTATGGAAGCTACTTTGCGCAAATCAAGGAAGTGGTGCGCCCGAGAGCATTCGAACCTCCGATCCCAGGATTAGGAATCCTGTGCTCTATCCTGCTGAGCTACGAGCGCATGGGGCGCGCTTTGCACACGGAGAAAAAGCGCGCCAACCCTCAAAACCCTCAAGCGTTGGATGCGTGATCGCGCACGGCATCGATGTGCTCGATAGTCCCGTAAAAAGTCAGGGCAACAAACTTCAGCCTTGCTCTACAACCCATAAACTTAGTCTCCCAGCAAAACTTAGCACGGCCCCAAAATCATTTCTGAGAGATGGCCCACTGACATTGACGCATTCCTCCAGGACGAAGTGAGGCGCAACCTTGTCTTAAAATGCCGTTGAAACTAAGGGCCATTTGGGGCATCAGTGCATGTCGTCCGTTGTCGTGGAGTAATCAGGTATATGACTGTCAATACGAGTAGTAATACGGCGCCTAATGGCGCCACTCAACAATTTGTTGAACAGTTGAACCAGCAGAAAACCAGACTCCGCTTCGCCGTGGCACTCGTCCTTTCGGGGTTTGCCGCTCTCGCTTATCAGGTCGCGTGGCAACGAGTCCTGACGCAAGTCATTGGTTCCGATGCTATCTCGATGGTCTTGGTCGTCACTATTTTCATGATTTGCCTCGGCATAGGCTCTGAGCTTGCAAAGTTCCTCGTCGCACAATCTCAGGCTCGTGCGTTGCGGCTGTACGCCACCATTGAGGTTTTAGTGGCCGTCTATGGCATTATATCGATACCACTACTCAGAACCATTAACGCCAGCGCAGGTGCAATTACGGGTGATTCACTGACAGCAGATTTTTTGCTCAACCTCGGGTTGCTATCTCTGCCTATTATCGGAATGGGGCTCACGACGCCACTGATCGTGCACGTCGCGAAAGAAAGTCTGTCCAACGTGGGTCGTACAGTGGGCCTTCTTTACGGCTGGAATATTGCCGGCGCTGCCATTGGCTCACTACTAACAGGCCTGTTACTGATTGAGCTGTTTGGGCTTCGAGGCACGACATTGTTCGCGGCTGGCGCAAACGTAGTCGCGGCAGCAATAGCGATCAAGGGGCTGCGGCTAATACCGCATACCAGCCAAGGGACCAATGCCACCGCGACTGTGGCAAAGCCAGCTAAGATTCCAACGACAGCAGCCATTTCCGCTGTTCTTTTTGGTTTTGGTACACTGGCGATTCAAATCATATTCTTTCGTCTTCTTTCAAACTACTTAACCCTTTCAACGATCGTATTCCCCGTCCTTCTATGCGCTTATCTGTGCCTCATGTCGGCCGGACAATGGGTCGGCGGGCAATTGGCCGACCGATACAGCGAACGCCTTCCTCATGTCATAGCCGCTCTGTTCGCTTTGGGCGCTGCACTTTTGCTTGCTGCACTTACGTTTCCTCCAGAATGGGCCGCCTACTTCAACGCACTTCGCTTCTCCAGCTTTAATGGCCAGCTTGTAGCACCTGAATTCGCTCATTTAATTGGCGACCCATCGCCCATAACAGTCTTTCTGTTTTCTTTCGGCATGATGCTCTCAGTGATGGCGTGGTCTGGCCTCTTCCCAGTGATGTTCAGACTGATCACACAACGTATTGAAGACGCAGGAAATCGGTTTGCTCGCATCTACACTCTTTACACTGTTGGAAATGTCATCGGCGCTTTTGCTTGCGGCATCTTTTTACTACCGTACTTAGGCACAGGTCTAAGTGCATTGGCCACTGTGCTGGTTGTAGCCCTTGGTTCACTATTTGTGCTGTTAGGTAATAGCTCTTCATCTAACGGTTCCCGGGCCTATCTCCTCTTGGCGGCTGGCTCTGTTGCAGGGCTCTTAATGCCCACTGACTACTACCGTTCATTTAAGTTTGGAAAGTACGAAGTCGCCGAAGTTTTTGAGGGTAGAACTGGGGTCGCTACGGTTGTTCCCACCTCACGCTTCTACACAATCGTTGATGTAAACCGCACTGCATCGGCATCTGCTCTGAATGCTGACCCTGGACCAGCTGATCTGTACGAGGCCTGGAGATGGAATCACACTGATTTGATGGCTCTTGATCCGAGCTTCCGTCCAAAGAACATCCTAGTCATCGGCATAGGGCACGCTTATTTGATCGATGCGATGTTGGATCTGCCGTTCGTTGAAAAGATTACCGTCGTTGACATATCCGCGGAAGTTGTCGAAGCTGTAAAAAAATACACAAAAACGTCAGCAAAGCGAATTTTCACTGACCCTCGTGTGGAAATTGTCATCGGCGATGGTCGGCGTTTTGTGCAATCTGCCATCAAACACGGCGTGCATTATGACCTGATTCAGAATAAGATCAACGAACCATGGCATGCTGGCGGTGGCAATCTATTCACCGAAGAGTTTTTCTTAGAAGAAAAGAAGCTCTTGGCGCCCGGCGGCTATTTGAGTACGCGTCCATTAACTGGTCACCTAACGGATGGACTAAAGGTGTTCCACAACGCCATGTGGACAGGCTACTACCATATGTATTTTAAGAATGGAGAAATGACAATCGCAGACACGGCTATTGTCAGCCCAGATATAAAGGATGCTTGGTACACCGAATTGGCAGGTAAAGGACCAGTCCTCACCCACGGTCGTGACACGCTGCAGGTTGCTGTGTTCAAAGAGGTACCGGACGCGTTGCGCACTGACCCCAACACAGATAACTACCCCACGTTTGAGTATTATTGGGTAAGACAACTTTTAGGAAACTGGGTCTCACCGCGCGTGAGCTTCCAAGATCTTGATTTTAAGCCTTACTTCCGAGACATCCCGGTTAAAATCCAGTGACCATACATGCAAAATGGCAAATAGCATCACGCTATAGCTAAGTCTTAACGCATGATTTGTGCCCGTCCAGACGCAAAGAAAAAGTCGGGCAGCAAATTCGTACAGGCACTCAGCTCAATCATGGGGTTGGAAGACTCGCTCTTGGACGGCACGGCGCCATGCGAGAATGAACGTGTTCGAGGACGCAGCCTGGTCCATTTGTGAAAGGGAACTACGAAGAGGCTGTTGGGTTCCTTATGGATCTTTCAGCAAGGCTACATTTAACGGCAAAACACTTTCACAAACCAGTCCAAGCGGAGAACAGGGATCCTGCACAAACGTGGATGCATGATCAACTGCATCATTAAGTTGTGTGAGCACTTCCTCATGACACACAGGGACTGTTTTTCATGTGTGAAGCGCGCGCTAAAGAACTTGCAACAGCAGCAATCACAAAACAGGGCATGATATATTTCATTTTTCGACGGATCATTCAAGCTTTTGTGGCACTTGGGCAAGCGTTCAACCAAAGGTAAAGGCATGCATAGGAGGGTATTTGCATTGATCACAATATGGTGCGCCCGAGAGGATTCGAACCTCCGACCCCAGGATTAGGAATCCTGTGCTCTATCCTGCTGAGCTACGAGCGCATGGGGTGCACTTTAGCGCAAGGTGCGCGCTTTGCACAAGGCGAAAAAGCGCACCAACCCTCAAAATCCTCAGGCGTTAGATGCGTGATCGCGCACGCCTTCGATGAGCTCGGCCCCTGCCAAAAAGGTCGCGGTGCTGCCCTCAAAGTCTGACCCGACATCTTCCCAACGTCCCCCTAGAACCTGTCCCAAAAAGCGCTCAACGGTGGCGTAAAAGGACAAGCGGTTTTCTGGGCGCTGAAATCCGTGACCTTCGTCTGGATAAAGCACGTAAGTTACAGGGATGCCCTTTTTCTGCATCGCATGGACGATCTGATCGGACTCCGCCTGTTTCACCCGGGGGTCATTGGCACCTTGGGCAATGAGAAGGGGCTTTTTGATGCGATCACAGAAAGTAAGGGGCGAGCGACTCCTCAGATAGTCACGCCCTTCCTGGGTGGACGCATCGCCCCCAATCATAAGGCGCATCATATCGCGCACGGGCGCCCAGTAAGGAGGAATGGACGCAATGAGTGTCTCAAGACTGGAAGGCCCCACAATATCCACGCCGCACGCAAAAACGTCTGGGGTCATGGAAAGCCCCACAAGGGTTGCGTACCCGCCGTAGCTTCCCCCAAAAATGCACACCTGCTCTTTGGTGGTGATGCCCTCTTCCACCGCCCAGTTAACGGCGTCCAGAAGATCCTCATGCATCTTGCCGGCCCACTCCCCGTTGCCTGCCTCGATAAAGGCCTTACCAAAGCCTGTGGAGGAACGGTAGTTCACACTGAGCACCGCGTACCCTCTGTTGGTCAACCACTGATGCACGGGGTCATATCCCCAGCGATCGCGCGCGCGTGGCCCACCGTGCACGTCCAGAACCAGTGGCACGGAGCGCGACGTTTTGCCGGCACCTCCTGCGTCCACATCAACAGGCAAACTTAAGTAAGACACAAGGGTCAAGCCATCCCTTGCCTTAATGAGGCGAGGATGCATGCGCGTAAGGGGAAGCCCCTCCAAGGACTTGCGCGCAGAAAAGAGGAACGTTGCGTGACGGGCATCTCTATCAAAGGTATAGTAATAGGCGGGCCCGCAGTCTTTTGTGAACACAACAACCCACACACGTCCATCGGCGCTCATGCTGGTGATTTCAACGTCCGCGTCTTGCAGGGTCTCCAGGTACGCCAGGTCCTTGGCCACACTTTCGTCCTTAATTTGCCAGCGTTTGCGGTCATAGGTCGCAGCCCCGCCCCAAAGCTCCTTTGTGGTTGGATGCATTAAAAGATCGTCCACATCGGCAAGGGAGTCCTCAACAAGCACTTTATGGTTACCCGTTGAAAGGTCCATGAGGGTCAGTGCGCTCGTGTTGCGTCCTCGACTATCCACCATATAAACGTTTTTACCGCTCCCATCAAAACCCAGCATGGATGTGGTTAAAACATCCTGGGGTGAAAGGGTCATGAAAGGCGCCTCGTCCACCTCTCCGCCCACAAGCTGGTGGTAGGCGCCTCCCCCATCGGGCAGGCTGCGAAAGGCAAAGCGCACACTTAAGTGCTCGTCACACAAAAAGCCCGCCCAGGCTGTATTTTCCATGAGAAGAATACGCTTACCTGACACCAAATCCACGCGGTAAATATCATGAAAGGTTGGATCTCGCTCATTCAGGCCTAAAAGAATTTCGCCGGGCACCTTGTCACCAATGGCCTGGATCGTGGCGTGGACGCCCTTCTCGGGAGAAAGCGCATGGAACGCTTTTGTCTCCACATTGAGCGCGTAAACGATCCAGTTCTCGTCCCCTTCCTTGTCTTGTTGATAGACAAGATAATTCTCAAGATGCGTCCACGCATAGGTACGAATGCCGCGCCCCTTATCTTGGGTGAGGAGCGTGCCCTGATGGGGATCCTCAAACGGTGCAATCCAGAGGTTTAAGACACCCTCATGGGGGGCAATATATGTAAGCCACCGGCCATCGGGGCTGATTTGTGTACCAATATGGTCAGGATTAGAGAAAAAAACCCTGCGTGGGATAAGGGGTGTTTGGCTCATGGGCGTGTCCTTTTTCTTCTTATTATTTCTAAGTGTGGATTCACCATACCAAGGAGTGCGGCTACCAACAAGAGCAAGACAAAGAGTGTGTCCCCCGTGCGCCCGTAAAGGGTGGGCGCAAATGCCTTAGGAAGGCGCGCGTCCAGTACCCCTTCTTCATCCAACTCTAAGCGCACCTCGGATCTGCCCAAGGGGTCAATCACCGCTGAAATCCCGTTGTTGGCCACGCGCACCAAGGGAAGACCCTCCTCCACTGCGCGCACACGCGCCATCTCAAAATGCTGGAAAGGACCCGAGGTGCGTCCGTACCACGCATCATTTGTGATATTAAGCATCCAGGCGGGACGTTTTTCCTGATCCACCACAGCGCCGGGGAAAATGACCTCATAGCAAATCAGAGGCGAAAAAGACGGTAGATTCGGTATCTTCACAAAACGGGGCCCCTGCCCCGCGCTGTAATCCATGGCCCCGGCCGTGACCTTCTTCACAAATGAGGGCAAGAGCGCGCGCCCAGGCACGTACTCCCCAAATGGGACAAGGTGATGCTTGTCATAGGTGGCACTCACGCGCGCGTTTTTGTCCACCGCCATAAGGCTTGTCCACAACTGCTCGGGCTGCCCCTCAGGCGACCGCCTTGGCACACCAAACAAGACCGCGCCGCCTTCCTGCGGCACAACGCCTGCAAGCCGCGCCAGCGCCCTCTCGCTCTCGGCCGCAAAAAAGGGCAGCGCGGATTCAGGCCAAATAATATGGGTCACGTCTTTTTCAAGGGAAAGGCGACTCATGGTCTCGAGACGCTCAAAAATGGCGCGCTGGTGCCCGGGATCCCATTTTAGGTTCTGGGAAATACATGGCTGCACAAGGCGAAGGCCCACGCCCGTCACGTAGGACACGCCCGAGTGGGCGAGTCGCTGGGCGCCCCAAAAGTATCCGCCGACGGCCAGAAGGCACACACATCCAAAGGCTGCGCGGCGACGCAGGTCGCGCAGGGGAAAAAGAAGCCCCACGCCCGCAATCAGCAAGGTGAGAAGGGAAATACCATACGCCCCCACAAGGGAAAAAAGCTGGGTCAGTGCGTCGTTGTGTGCCCAGGTGTATCCCCACAGGGCCCAGGGAAAGCCCGTCAGCACATGACCACGCAGCCACTCACCCCCGGCAAGCAGCGCCGCCATGAGAAGATAGCTCTCTCGCCTTTGAAAAAGGCGCGTACTCGCCTCCCCGTACACCCAAAGGGGCACGCCCACAAAGAAAAGCGCAAGGAACGCAGGGAGGCCTAAAACCGTGAAGGGGGTCAGCCACCAAAAACTGGCCATGTCCACATGAAAAGCCACAGCAATCCAGTATAGGGTCCCCACAAAGTAGGTTAGCCCAAAGAAAAAACCGATCCACAAACGCACCCGGGGGGCGCGTGACTTCTGCAACAGAAAAAGCCCTGGAAAGACAAGAAAAATGAGCGGTGAGAAAGACACCGGCGCCTGGGTCAGCGCACACAGCGCCCCAAGGAGTGCTGCTCCGCCGTAAGCCCGGGGGCTCTTTTCAAAAAAAGTGTTTATACCCATGGGGGGTCTCGCACATAACCAAATGAACTTGGGAGAGATCCTAGCTTTTTGGCAAGTGCAATGCAACTCGGGTCAAAGGAGCGTTCCATCAAACATCGTGGCAAGTCTTTGAGCGCCATGTTAGTCTCAATTAAGGTAAACTTGCGTCCTCAATCCATGAACACAGGCCACACCCGCATCAGACTTAAAAGGCGCGCCTCCTTTTGCGCTTCTCACCACTTGTATAATCCTGATTATGACAAGGCTTGGAACGAGGCCGTTTATGGCAAGTGCGCAAGAACAAATGGCCATGGGCATAACTACCAGCTTGAGGTCAGCGTTGAAGGCACAATCGACCCCCAAACGGGCATGATCATCAACCTCACGGATCTCAAGCGTATCTTAGAAGACGTGATTGTCTCCAAGGTCGATCACTATCACCTTAACCACGACGTGCCGTTTTTAAAAGGCGTCATCCCAACGACTGAAAACCTTGCCCTTGCCTTCTGGCAAGAGCTAGACCCCCATATTCCAGGAAACGGTCTGCACAAACTCACGCTATGGGAGACAGACAAGAACATCGTCGAGATTGTGCGCACATAAACGCGCCCGCCATTACAGACCTTTTGCAAATACCCTCACGCCTTGCTTTCGCGCTCAAGCAAAGGCAAAAGCCCAGAGCAGTTTAAAGCATTTGGCATGCGGACTGAAAAATATCTTGTAAGTTCACCAGGAAACCTAGACTCAGGCCCGTCTTGCTCGCGCAGCACGCACACCATTTGATGGGCGCGCGCATCGCCTAGCGCGCTGCAGTACTCTTCAACCACTCTCCTTGCGCCCAAACCCTCACCCTTTGTCAAAAGAAAGTGCAAACAACTGAGCAAAGATATGGCATCATGATCCTTATCAAGATTTAGATCATTTATAACATACCTAAAGTGATCCACAATTTCCGTATTTTGATCAAATGGGATCCCTTCATGACCCTGGGCGTCATAGGCTAAGGAGCGCCCTTTTTGATACGCATTATAAATCAAGGCAGAAGCATCCATGAGATGAGTCACCCGCTCATCCGGCCACATGGCTTCGTTTTTGGGAAATAGCAGATGCGCCAAACCCAGATGACTTGAGACACAAGCCACACCATATCCCGCATTCAGACTTGATTTAAGGGACGGATGATTCTCGCCCCATAACCATTCATTGGTGGAATAAAGGTAATCCAGGGTCATTGGGCATTCATTCATCATGAATATCCTTTTAGATTCAATGGCGTCTTGTGCCAGTTTTGCGGCCTCCATACGCAAAATGGTTCCGTAACGACGGCCTTGGTGGCTCTCAAGCACATCGGTCATTCCTTCTGCCACAAGATAACCGTTATGGTTATGGGCGCACAGGGCGTGGGCCGCAACGGGGACCGTATTGACTTTAAGGAGATAAACACCAAAGAGTGTGTCTTTTTCGCCAAACATGGCCTGCATCTCATGAAACGTGTCCTCGTATGACTCCTTGCGGCCGGCCTCATCTAAAAATGCAAGATCATGGATAGAGGTCGGCCGGATCATCTCCACCAACTCTTCCCCATGGGAAGACGCAAGAACAACATGAGAGAGAAAGACGCTCCACAAAAAATAAAAAGAAAACTTTGCCAGAAAACGTCGCATAACCATAACCCAGTAAAAAAAATGATTATTCATTACATCGCACGCTTATGTCAATTTAATTGATTTATTCATAGGTATTTGAGATACAATGACCATGACCGCACAGCGTGCCAAAAAGCGCGCCTAGTGCTCAAGTTGCCCTAAATTGGCATGAATCACAGAGCCGTTGACCACAGGACTTTCGGCGCAGAAGTGCACCAGCGCGCCAATTTCCTCTGGCCTGATGAGCCGGCGCTGAGAAACGCGATCAAAAAGAGCTTCCATCTGCCCTTCTTCACTGAAAATATCCTCAAGCATGTGTGTATGGGTAAACCCTGGGCAAAGGCAACACGTATGCACATTCGGGCTCTCCCCCAAATCCTGACAGGTTGCCTTCATGGCGCCGGCTACGGCGTGCTTTGTCATGACATAGGAGGCCGATCCGGGAACCGCCTTTTCAGACAAGGTCGAGCCGATGTAAATAATAGACGATCCCTGCCCCATAAGTGGCAGAAGCATTTGATTGAGGAGGAGGGGCGCAAACAGCCCCACGCGTAGATTTCTCCCCAACGTTTCAATATCGAGGTCTTGGATGGTGTCTGCCTGTGAAATAGCGGCGTTGTGCACAAGACAGATCCGCTGGGGCCCTTGGACCGCTTGCCTGATGTGGGCGTGGGCAAGGTCCTGCCAATCACACTCGAGAAAATCAATGGCAATATTCAAGACGCCTGGCACGTCGCATGGGCTCCTTGACAGACTCACAACACGCCAGTCTTTTTCCAAAAAAACTTGCGCGGTTGCGCGGCCAATGCCCCGGCTAGCCCCAGTAATGATGGCAATCCCTGTCATCGCGCGCTCCATGTGTGCAGATGTTGCAAGAACTCACCCCGAACCGTGTCATGCTCTTTAAAAACGCCCATGAAACTTGACGTCGTTGTGACGGAAGACTGTTTGTTGACCCCGCGCATCATGAGACACATGTGCTGTGCGTCAATGGTCACGGCCACATCCCGTGTGTTCAAATAGTGCCCGATGGCTTCGCCGATTTGGACTGTGAGAGTTTCCTGGATCTGAAGACGATGGGCAAAGTGATCCACAACCCGTGCAAGTTTTGACAGACCCAGCACCTTACCTCTGGGAAAGTACGCAATGCTGCACGTGCCGAAAAAAGGAAGCATATGATGCTCGCACATGGAGTAAAACTCTATGTGCCGCAAGACAACCATATCTGTATTGGGGCTTTCAAAAATCGCCCCATTAATGACCTCATCGAGGTTTTCGTTGTATCCGCTGGTCAAGTCCGAGAGCGCCTGTATGACGCGTTGAAGTGTTTTCTTCAGGCCATCGCGGTCAGGATCATCACCCATATGCTTAATGATATCACGAAGATGCAACTCTAAATCAGCCATATCATATCTCAAAAAGAACGCCAATATTTCATATTACAATTGTCAAATTAAAATAACGTTAATTGAGTATTATGTGCGAACTAAATATTAGTCTTGCCACACCAAAAAGGAAGGATCTATTGATCTTGGCACCGCACTGTTCTGGGACCCAAAAATTTGGGCAACGGCATTTTTGAGCACGCTGCCCTCTTCCATGGGATGACCGGTCATATTTGATCCCAGATCTGCCGACGCGCTTTGTACGACTTGCGCCGGATCGGCGGATTGGCTAGCCCCTTCCAAGAGGGGCATTGGGTCACACCTTAAAGTAGCTGGCACGACTTTGTCAAAGAGCTGCGACAGCGCGCTCCTCAAATGGGGGTACGGCAGTGGGCGGCGAGGCGCCAAAGGCCCTGCTCTTTTCTTGGTGCGTTGGGGCGCGAAGGTATCCCCCGTGGGCGCCACAGCCATGATCATGTTTGTCACGCTTTCGCATCCTTCTGGCAGGGCCCAGGGCCTCACCTGTGGCAAAACGCTAGGTGCCTGGGCGCAACCGCTGTCAGTGTCAGCGCGCTCTCCCTCCCCTTGCATGTGAAAAAATCGCAAGTCCGCCTCGATCAAACTCCCCTCAAACAGGTCAGCCATGGGCACGCGTTCATGAATGGGAGACAGGGTATTCTCCCGCACCATTGGCATCTCAACGTCAGGCAAATCTTCTGGCGTAAGAATACACAGCTCCTGCATGGGAGAAGACGGCGCACCGTACATAGCGTTGAGGAGCTGCCACCAAGATGCATCCCCATCACTGGCGTATCCAGAAACAGAGGCAAAAAGCAAACATCCAAAAAGGAACATTCTCATACAAAACACCAAAAATCACAGCTCAGCCCTTGGTATTTTAGTGGTAGTTCGCGCAAGAAATATCAATCTTTTTTGTCAAAAATTAATATTCTCAAGCGTGCAATTGATTCTGATGGCCTATGTACCAAGCAGGATGTGCTGGTCACCGTGCCAAAGCCATGCTACAGACGTTCTCTCACAATAGACAAAAGCTGATTTGTACATGAAAGCGTGAACGCCTCTTGCGAAGACGCGAAAGAAGTGCGGCCCACAGGCTCATCCCTACCTAGCGAAAATGTCTTCTCTATCCTGTCATTAAGAAAGAGCTTAAGCGTCTGGTGAGCGCACCGGAGCGCATAGGCAGCTGGGTCGCCAAAATGAGGCCACCTGCTTGCAAACTGATGGCGTGCTTGTGCCTCACCGAGCATCGCACACACGATATCTGGATCACCGGCTTTGTAGGCGCTTTGGAGACGTGCGCGCAAATCCTCAACCTCCTCAGCGCTCGCCAAAGCGCGAACCCCGTCATAGGCTTTGTCATTATGACTGACCACTGTGTTCAGCAAATCTTGGGGAGAGATGGCCTCCGGACACACGCCCCCCTCGCACTTCTCTAGCATGACGTAGGCGCGCAGCGCCTCTTCGCAGATATAAAAACTGTGGTGTGTCGACGCGTTCGCGCACGTGTTTTTTGTGCCTTGAAAGGGGTCCTCCGCCGACGCCCCGCAAGGCGCCGCCAAAACAGAAAACAGAACCAAAGACGCGCACGTAAAACGGTTTAACATATTGACTCCCTTTTTCAGTTACCCCACCACCAAACTCAGTACGGCGCCTCAGCCACACAGCGATCAGCCTCATAATCGGGCGCAAGAAACATGCTCAACTGACCCTTTGTCTCGGCTAAACACACAAATGACGTCACCTCATCAAGGTAGGGTGATCGGCTCTGCGCCACACATGTGCGCGCAATCTGGGTGAGGAGCGTCACAACGTTGTCCACGGGCTCTGCGCCCCCCACCAAACGTTGTCGCAGGTTGTCCACATCTTCTTGGGGCGCCTTTTTGCGCATATCATCATAACTCGCATCTCCCGGCCATAACACAGCCATCATCACATCCTGGGGAGAAAGCCCCATCTTACGCCACCCGACGTTCCACTTTCTCATAATGGTCCAGGAGCGAAGGGCACTTTCAACTCGAGGGTCTAATTTCGGTAAGGTTTCTGCTTGCGCGCGGGGTGGCGCGGCGCAAGACAAGTCTTCTTCAAATGCTGCGCCGCATGGCTGGCTTAAGAATGAAACAAGCAAAAGGGACGAGAAAATGAGACGACAATGCATGGGGACACTCCTTAAAAAATCATGCGATCTTTTCACAAAATATGAAAAAAGCCAATGTGTTAAAAAGAGATCACACCCACATAGACCCAGGTGTGTGTGCGCATTTAGGACTGTGCCCCCAAAGCGATGGCGCCCACGATGGTCGCGTGTGACGCGCGAAGAGCCTTCAAAAGATAGAGCGGGCCCTCTTCTGGAGTCGTGGCCTTTTTTGAAGTATAGGCGTCGCGCACCGCATTCGTCCCCGCGCATAATACCGCATCGACCAAGAACAACGTCACCTCATCAAAATTTAAAGAGGCCTTTCTTAATCGAGCTGGCATATCAAATGCTCTTCCCGCACAAGGGGGCGAGACAATGTTTTGAAAAATGGTCATGCGCGCCTCTTCATGGAGGACAAGCCCTTCAATGAATCGGCTCAAAATTTCCTGCTCCTTCGGGGATGCGTGACGACGCACTTTTTCTTTTGCCACCATTTTTTGGGGATCAAAAAGAAGCTCTCCTAAAAGAAAAAATGTCGAAAGGCTGTCCTGTATATCCTGGGCGTTCAGCTGATTTTCTTGCCAATACCGCTCGCCCTTCAAAAGAACTGAAAGAAGCTGTAAAGCGTCATTTGTGCGCACTGGGTGATACTGATAGGTGCGCACAACCGGCGCAAGCACATCGTCGTCTGCACACGCGCTGCCATAACACATATGGAGCCCACTGGTGATCATCATGCAAACCATCCAAATATATTTTCTCGCTTTGTATATCATCTCTTTTCCTTATACGTAAAAGGGCTCAGGGTTGCCTTAGTGGTGCTTTGTATCAAAGGATGGCCCGTTCACAAAGAGCGAAATCTGCTCTAAGCGTCAATGTGCAGCTCTTCAAAAGCAATTAAAGACATTGTGAAGGTCCCTGTGCGCTCTCCTGCGAACAAGGAAAGGCGCACATAAGAGCAGCGTGGCGCAAGACACCTAACGCGGTGCTGCGCCTAATCCCTGCGCACGTATTTGAAAGGTGTTTGTACATACTCTGTCCGTGAAAGGCAGACCCATGTGCCATCGCCCACTTTGGATGCGCGCGCGGCAGACATGCCTCCTTCATGGTGCGTTTGCAAAGAGGGTGCGGCGCTGCTCACAACCTCTTCACCATAAAGTTGTCCCACAGCCTTAAGTAGCATCCCGACCTTTCTCGTGGGCGTTTCTGACGAGCATTGTTTGACACAGCATCAACATCACCCACGTGTGGTAAATGGGACGGTGCCCCTTGGGTCGCGCGGGTATAACCGGGAGAAAGCTCCGCAATGATGGGCAGAAGACAAGGCGCACGAGAAGCTGCTGTGGGCAAAGCCCTGCGCACCCCGCAAAGGGCATGTATTCTGCTTTCTTGTTCCAGACGCACAGAAAGGGCTGGAAAAATAGAGTTACTCAACTCATTGAGTGTTGCCATGACCACTTCTTGTGGAAAGTCAGTCTGGGAAAGCACATCTGCCACAATAGTTCGCCAGTCTTCATGAAAATATGTTTTCTGATAGCTTTGCCACGCATGGGCCATAACCTTTTCACGAACTTTGCTTTTATTGCATGCAAGCCTTTGATTTGCCTCATATAGCGAGCGCATAAAGTGATCAATGGGTTTATGGCCATTGGAGCGCCCTTTCCACAAATGATACCAGTCATTGCACCAGGCAGGATCAACGTCAAAAGCATCATATATTTTACGCATGACATGCTCTTGTTCATCATGTAAATCCCCCATCAATGCATTTTTAACGCACAGATGAACGAAACAATTCAACCTCTCGGTACGATCTTGCCCCTCTAACACAAGAAAATCACTTGCTTGTGAGGCATTTGCTTGGGCCAAAAACCGATCAAGTTTCATTTCTGTGTCTCTCCATTTTTGTGTTTTTATTGCAACTTGACCTTTGCTCGTAAACATAAATCCATCGATACCACCGAGTCTCGCCATAAAATGGCATACGTTTCTCAAATCCTCATACTCGACATCCTGCACACAATCAGCCTGTGCGGCATCACGCCCGCTTGTCACAGCGTGCAAGCCCAGGTCTTGCACAAAACAACCCACTGAGGCCGCTGATCGTTCAGATGTCGCGGCGTCAACGTGCAGCGCAGTGGGAGAGTACATTTGTCTTGATGGGACGCGCCCGTCCCAGGGCGAATCTGAGGACCCATAAGCACACGACAAAGCAAAAAAGGAGAAGGAGAAAAAGAAAGAAAATCTAAACATAAAGAACTCATACATAACAGGCAGAAATTGTCCATTGCGACCCCACAATTAAATGGGACAATAGCTGCATATATAATACTGAGTTTCACAAATCAAGTTTTTTGACAAAAATATGCCAACTTTTTTAAATATATCCAGAAGGGCAAGAAGTGACAGGGAAGTCTGCGCCTGCCACAGGGAATAAGAAACATCTTAGGCGCAAAAACATGAAGATTTTGAGATCACAAGGACCTTAGAGGCGGCAAAGGGTGCGTTTACTTACTCGCTCCACTCACTTCGCACAATGGATAAAAGTTGCCCAGGCGCAGCTGCTAAAAAGACAGACGACTGTTGACGCGGGGTGAAGTAGCTCCGACCCACAATTCCTGTCTCACCCGGGAAAAGTCCTTCATCCAAAATGTCCCCAAGAAAGAGGGCAAGTGTACGGTGGGCGAACCCAAGCGCATAGGCCACAGGATCAGTAATGTGAGTGCTCTCTCTTGCAAAATAGTAGCGTGCGCAGGTCACCTCACGGACTGCGAGAACAACATCCGGGTCATAGACTTTGTAGGTACTCTGCAGGCGTGCGCGCAAGTCCATAATCTCGGCGGCACTCGCCATTGAGCGGACCTCATCATAGGCCTCGTCTCCAAGGCACAAGAGAGTGTTCAAGAGATCCAGGGACGAGACCTCATCTGGGGACACCCCACCCACATACTTCTCCATCAAGACGTAGGCCCGAAGTGCACTTTCAGAAATCGCGAAAACGCAAGATTGCGAAGCGCCCATGTCAGACATACATGACGCTTCTTCAAGACGCAAACTTTGAGCTGCCAGCATGCGCGCAGATATGCTTTCCATTTCTGACAGCAGATCTTCAGATGTCGCCCCACATGAAGGAATCAAGGCACTCAAATGAAAAAACAAGACAAGCGAAAAACGACTCAACATCTTGACTCTCCTATAAAATACAAGCCGTCTGCTGGAACCGCTTTTAAAACGCTACTGTTTGATGACCTGCAGCAGAATCCTTGTCTCGTCGAGTGCTACACACAAGTTTTCATGCTGTTGCGTCGGCAAGCATGCCCATGTATCGCCCGTTGCAATCGTAGAATTATAGAGCATTTCTGCGTGATGAAGACGCGCCTCCATACGGCGACGGGCCTCATCATCTTGCACCAAGCAGAGCGCACTGCGCGTCTCGTGCTTTGCGTCGCTATCCTGGCGCTCCTCAGCGTCACTGGCAAAAACAGAGCCTGTCAGCCCAAGCACAAGACACACCTTCAAAAAGCATATCATTGTTCTTAACCTTTCTTGTCGGCAACCTGACGAATACGCACCTTGAGAACACGCCGGGGGTTCACCTCCAGGATTTCAAATTCCAAGTTGCTCGGGTGGGTCACCACCTCCAACCGGTCCGGAACGCGCCCCAAAAACGAGACAATAAGGCCGCCTAGGGTTTCCACATCATCGTCTTCCTCAGCCTCTGACAGGGTCAGACCAAAAGCTTGGGTCAGCGCCTCAACGGGCAAACGGGCGTCCGCTTCGTAAACACCCTGTGATACCTCTATCAACTGAGGTTGCGTATCCTCCAAGGAAACGTCGTCAATGTCGCCCACAATCTTGCGCACGATGTCGCCGTAGGTCACAAGGCCGTCCACCCCGCCCATCTCGTCCACCACAATGGCCATGGGGGTCTGGCTGACCCGCATCTGCATAAGAAGGTGCAAAACGGGACGCGCAGGCGAGACAAAAAGAATCTTGCGCGTGATGGATTTCAAGGAAAATTCTTTATCCGTATCAAGGAATTGACAGATATCCTTGACGCGTACGAACCCACGCACATCATCGAGATCATCGCCGTATACTATAAGGCGCGTGAAAGGCGCCTTGGTCACAAAGGCCCCAAAATCTTGAAGGCTGACGTCCCGGCCTACGGCCTGAATCTCGGCGCGCGGGACCATGACCTCTTCCGCGGTCACCGTATGCAGCTCTAAAATATTTGATAATAAATAACACTCTTCCCGGTCGAGGGACGCCGGGTCAGGCTCCGTTTGGTCAAGAAGCTGACGCACGCGCTCACGCCGCGTCATGGGGGAGGGTCGTTGAAAAAGACGTCGCAGCTGCGTCATCATGGGTTTACTTGCTCACTTTCATTGTCACAAATATGGTCCAGTATATAAGGGTTTGGAATACGAGCGCTAGCCAAAATCTCCACCTCCAAAGATTCCATGGCGTGCGCTTCGTCCTCCGTCTCATGGTCATACCCTAAAAGATGCAAAAGTGCATGGACAAAGAGATGGGAAAGATGCTGGGAGAGGGTTTTTTCTTCTCTGTCTGCCTCTGCCACGATCGTCTCGAAGGCAAGGGCTGCGTCACCCAGTAAGAACGGCACACCAGGCAAGAAAAGGGCCTCCCACGCGTCCTGGGTCACAGGCACTTCCAATACCCCAAATGAGAGAACGTTTGTGGCTTTATCTTTCCCGCGGTATTGGGCGTTCAAAGGACGAATGCCCTCGTCATTTGTAAGCAGCACACTCACGTGCCAAGGGGAGGTGACCCAGGGAAGAAGGCGCGCCCCAACAGTCTGCGCAAGCTCCGTAAACATGGCCTCCAAATCAAGATCAAGGCCCTCCCAGGCGGCGGCGTCACAGGTGATTTCGATGAGAGGTTGGCTTGTCACGTGCGTGTTGTGGCCAGACCCACTTTGCTCTCATAGGCCTCCACAATGCGTCCCACAAGGGGGTGGCGCACAACGTCTGAGCGGTTCAGGCGACACATGCGCACGCCTTCAATGCCCTCCACCACATAAAGGGCCTGACGAAGGCCCGAGCGCACGCCGTTTGGTAAGTCAATCTGGGATAAGTCCCCTGTGATGACCATGCGCGATCCTTCGCCCAGGCGTGTGAGGAACATCTTCATTTGCATTTCGGTGGTGTTTTGGGCCTCATCCAGAATGATATAAGCTTTGGACAGCGTACGCCCGCGCATGAACGCCAGTGGCGCCACCTCAATTTCACCGCGCTCAATGCGCTTACTGACCTTGTCGCCTGGCATCATGTCAAAGAGGGCGTCATACAAAGGGCGCAGGTACGGATCGATCTTTTCCTTTAAGTCTCCGGGTAAAAACCCGAGATGCTCACCCGCCTCTACCACAGGACGCGACAGGATAATGCGGTCCACAACCCCGGCCAAAAGCATGGAGACGCCCATGGCGACGGCGAGGTAAGTCTTACCCGTTCCTGCGGGCCCCTCCACAAAGACAAGCTCGCTTTGTTTAAGTGCGTCCATATAAGCGCCCTGCCCGGCACTGCGCGGCAAGACCATATAGCGGCTTGTGGGAATGGAAAGCTCAAAGGCCTGAGGGGGCAAATCGGGATTCTGTGTGCGCCCCATATCCATGGAGGCCATACGCATGGCTGCCTCAATCTCGGCTTGGGACATGGTGTTGCCTTGGGACAGACGCGCGTAAAGGCGTCCAATGACCGTCTCGGCGATGGCGACTTTATCCTCAGGCCCCGTGAGGCGCAGGTGAGAAGACCCCGCAAGCTCGATACTCACATCCAAGGTTTGGGTAATGTGGCGCAGTAAATCTTGAAGCTCAGGGGTCAGTGACACTAACCCAGCGTCCTCAAAGGACAGCTCCTTCGTTATGATATTGGCCACGCCACCCCCTTACTTTTATATCCCCAGACCCTTTGTGGTCTTTAGGCGTCAATGATATCCAACTGCCCAGAAAGACTGCTCAGTGTTGCTCCTGTTATTGTGACAGGAAGAATCTCCCCCATCAAGCGTTTAGGCGCCTTCACATGCACGGACTGCAAATAGGGCGAACGCCCCATGAGCTGATCCTCGTAACGTCCATCTCGCTCAAAAAGAACGTCTATGGTGCGGCCAATCATGCTTGCATTGAAGGCTTTTTGGTACTCTTGAAGAAGGGCCTGGAGCCTTGAGAGGCGTTCTTTCTTCACCTCTTCCGCCACTTGGTGCTCCAGCGCTGCAGCAGGTGTGCCGGGGCGCTTGCTGTAGGCAAAGGAGTAAGCGGCCGCGTAACCAACCTCCCTGACAATACGCAGGGTATCTTCAAAGTCCTCTTCGGTTTCACCGGGATAGCCCACAATAAAGTCAGACGTAAACGCGATATCAGGGCGCGCGTTCCTAAACTGATCTAAAATACGCAGGTAAGTATCGCGCGTATGCTGACGGTTCATGGCTTTGAGGATCTTGTCGGATCCTGCTTGAACGGGCAAATGCAAATAAGGCATGAGAATGCCCACATCACGGTGCGCTGCAACGAGGCTCTCATCCACGTCCCTGGGGTGAGAGGTCATATAGCGCAAGCGACGCAGGTCCGGCAAACGCTGGGCCATCTCCATGATGAGGCGCCCTAAGCTCCACGTACCTCCCCCTGGACCATCCCCGTGGTAGGCGTTGACATTTTGGCCCAAAAGAGTGATCTCTTTCACCCCTTGGTCCACAAGGGCTTTGGCTTCTTTCAAAACGTCTGCGGCTGGGCGTGAAAACTCAGCGCCGCGGGTGTAAGGAACAACGCAGAAGTGACAAAACTTATCGCACCCTTCCTGGATCGCCAAAAAGGCGGCTGGCCCCTGGGCCCTGGCGTCTGGCAGGCTATCGAACTTGGACTCGGCCGGAAAATCAACCTCCAAGATGCCGCGCCCACGCCTCTCTTCCTTGTCGGCCGAGCGCATGGCACGGGCGATAATTTCAGGCAGCTTATGATAGGACTGGGGGCCAAAAACTGCGTCCACCAGGGGCATGCGCTTCATGATTTGGGCGCCTTCCGCCTGGGCCGTACAACCGGCCACCGCGATGATTTGACTCTTGCCTTCCTCTTGCCTTGCTTCCTTATGGGGTTTAAGACGGCCAAGGTCAGAATACATCTTCTCAGAAGCCTTCTCGCGAATGTGGCAGGTATTGAGGATCACAAGATCCGCATCTTCGGGCGTGGCTGTTTCTTCAAAACCAAGTGGGGACAAAAGGTCTGCCATGCGCTGTGAGTCATACACGTTCATTTGGCAACCGTAGGTTTTAATATGCACCTTTTTCATCAGAAAGCTTTATTCCAGGATTAACGTTTTACTTAAACAATATAGCTAAAGCACTTTAATTTTAGGACAGAGCGTGAGGAAAGCGACGTGTATAGGTCTACACGAGCAACGAACCTTGCCACCCAAAATTATGAGGGTTAGCTATAAAAAAAGGCGCGCAGGTCATTTTCAACCCACGCGCCTTTTTATCGCATCTTATAAAGAAGCTTAGGCTGCTTTTTGCTCAAGCTTCTTGCGACGGCGACCAAGACCAATTTTCATGGCCAAGTCGCTGCGTTGACGTGCGTAGTTTGGCGCAACCATTGGATAGTCTGCGGACAGACCCCAACGTTCACGGTATTGCTCAGGTGTCATGTTGTAAGCTGTCTTCAAGTGACGCTTCAACATCTTCAGTTGCTTGCCGTCTTCTAAGCACACGATGTAATCGTCATGTACTGAGTCCTCGATGGAAATGACTGGATCTGGGCGACCAAGCACGGAACCACCGCGGCTATTGAACTCACACAGGGTTGCGTACACGCTGCGCATCACATCTTGGATTTGTGCAATTTCTGTTTTATTACCAGAAACATAAGCTGCCGTAATATCGGCGGCCATGCTCAAAATCTCTGCAGGCGTGAGGGCATGCAAGTCTGCGTCCTGAAAACTCATTTTTTTCTCCTATGATGTTAAGAATGCCTTAACGTTTTATACTCAAGACTGTCTTAGAATACTTCTGACATATAATCAAGTATATTTAAAAAAAAATTTATTTTATGTTCGCCCAAGGCGCAAAACCCACGCGTCCCGCGACCCGTGGGGCCCGTCGTAGTAATCTTTGCGCGCACCGCACACCTTAAAATTCAAAGACTTGTAGAGTTCGAGTGCGGGTATATTGTCCTGAGCAACCTCCAAAAAGCATGTCTTTTGAGGGTGTTGTAAAAAATCCCGCAAGAAAAGTCTCATAAGTTCTTTTGACAATCCTTGTTGTCGCATGCTGGGCGCTGTCATCAGGGTCACAATGTCGGCTGTGTCGCCGGCGCACTGCACGAGCAGGGCTGCCACCAAGGTCCTTCCCGCCCACGCGCCTGAGGCATGAACTGCGTCGTTGCGCAGGAGCTCCTCAAAACTCTCAGGGGACCAGGGTAAGGGAAAACACTGGGCGTGGAGACGGGCAAGATCGGGTCCATTGCCCTCGATGAGAAGCGCAAAGGTCGCCTGCCCGTCCACGCTTGCCTACTCTTTTCCTGTGCGCAGGGCCGCGAGGAACGCACTTTGGGGAATTTCCACCTTACCAAATTGGCGCATGCGCTTTTTACCCTCTTTTTGCTTATCCAGAAGCTTGCGCTTGCGGGAAACGTCGCCGCCATAGCACTTGGCCGTCACGTCCTTGCGCATGGCCGAGACAGTCTCTCTGGCCACGATCTTACCGCCGATGGCCGCTTGGATGGCAATCTTGAAGAGCTGACGTGGGATCAGATCCTTGAGGCGTGCACACAGCGCGCGGCCTCTGGATTCTGCGTGAGCCCGGTGCACCACGCACGACAAAGCGTCCACGATCTCGCCGTTCACCAAGATGGTCATCTTCACAAGATCGCCCTCGCGGTAGTCATCGATTTCGTAGTCAAAGCTGGCGTACCCGCGCGACACAGACTTCAAGCGGTCATAGAAGTCAAAGACAATTTCATTGAGAGGCAAGCGGTACACAAGCATGGCGCGCCCGCCCACATAAGTCATGTCAATCTGCTCACCCCGTCGCTCTGTACAAAGAGACAGGACGCTGCCCAAATACTCGTCTGGCACAAGAATAGTGGCCTTAATCCAGGGTTCTTCAATGTGCTCAATCTTCATCACGTCGGGAAAGTCGGCTGGGTTATGAAGCTCCACCACCTCGCCGCCACGCAGGTGAATGCGGTAGATAACACTGGGCGCCGTCGTCACAAGATCCAGGTCAAACTCGCGCTCGAGCCTTTCTTGAACGATTTCCAGGTGCAGTAGCCCCAAAAAGCCGCAGCGGAATCCAAAACCAAGGGCGGCGGACGTCTCCGCCTCAAAGGAAAAGCTCGCGTCATTGAGGCGCAGTTTCGCCAAGCTATCCCGCAGTTCCTCAAAGTTGGCCGCGTCCGTTGGAAAAAGACCACAAAACACGACAGGAATACTGGGTTTAAAGCCAGGCAGCGGGTCCGTTGTACCCCCACGCTCACTCGTGATGGTATCACCCACCTTACAGTCTGCCACGTGTTTAATGCTGGCGGTGATAAAACCCACCTCACCTGGGTGAAGGGTCTTGACCATATGCTTTTTGGGCGAGAAATAACCAACGTTATCAACCTGATAGACTGCGTCTGTGGCAAGCATACGAATGCGTTGAGCCTGGGACAAAACCCCGTCCATGACGCGCACGAGGATGATGACGCCCAAGTACGGGTCGTACCAGCTATCCACCAGCATAGCCTTGAGGGGTGCTTTTTCGTCACCCTTAGGTGCGGGAATGCGCGCCACAATCTTTTCCAAGAGATCATCAATACCAAGGCCGCTTTTGGCTGACACAAGGGCCGCTTCGCTGGCGTCAATACCGATCACATTTTCCACCTGCTCGCGCACACGGTCAGGCTCAGCGGCGGGCAAATCAATCTTATTGAGGGCCAAGATAATCTCGTGATCATGCTCAATGGCTTGGTAGACGTTGGCCAGCGTCTGGGCTTCCACGCCTTGGCTGGCGTCCACAACCAAGATCGAGCCTTCACAGGCCGCCAAGGACCGACTCACCTCATAGGCAAAGTCCACGTGGCCCGGCGTATCCATGAGGTTCAGTTGGTATGTGTGCCCATCCTTGGCTTTATATTTCAAGCGCACGGTCTGGGCTTTAATAGTGATACCGCGCTCACGCTCGATATCCATGTTGTCCAGCATTTGCTCCTTAAGCTCGCGCAGTTCAACGCCGCCGCACACCTGGATCAGGCGGTCAGCTAGTGTCGACTTGCCGTGGTCAATGTGGGCAATAATGGCAAAGTTACGAATAAAACTCGTCTGGGTCATGCGCGTAGCACTCCTCCTGTTTCTTTTTCAACATGGGCAATGACCCGGTTCATAATGTCGTGGATCTGAGCGTCCGTCAGGGTTTGAGTGACGGGATCCATGCGGTAAGTAATGGCCAAAGACTTCTTTCCATCGCCCACATGGGGACCTTGATACACGTCAAAAACCCGCACGTCACCAATAAGTGCGTCGGTTTTATAGACAGCTGCAATCACCCGTGCTGCCTCAACGCGCGCGTCCATCACAAAGGCCAGATCGCGCTCCACGCTTTGGAGGCTGGAGATCGCAGCCGGCGCGTTCGCCCCTTTCATTTCTGGTAGCGCGTCCAAAAAGACCTCAAAGGCCACAAGCGTCATGGGCGCGTCTAAGGCGCGCAGCATCTCTGGGTGCAGCTGACCAAAGACGCCAATGACCTGCCCGCCAAGCATCAGCGTGGCGCTTCTGCCAGGATGATAGAAGGAGGGCACGTCGCGGCTGATCCCAACGTCACGCGTGTCCACCCCACACGCGTCCAGAAGGGCAAAGGCATCGTCCTTCACGTGGGCCCAGGTGAAGACCTGGGGCGCCTCGCGCCAGTGGCGGGGGTGAGTTGCCCCCAAGCGCACACCGGCCACCATGCGGCGTTGGGCGCTAGGGTGCGCGCCGCCATAGTGACTGGCTACCTCGAAAAGGGACACATCCGCCTGCCCTTTGGCCACGTTCCGCTTGACCGACACAATCAGGGACGGCAACAGACGCGGACGCATGGTGTTCAGCTCTTGGCTGATGGGATTATCCAGCGTCAAAAGAGACGCGCCCTCGGCAAAAAGGGTTGCTTGGGACTCGGACACAAAGGAATAGGTCACGACCTCCGCCATGTGTCGCGCCGCTAAGGCGCGCCGCGCAATCCACTCACGCCGCGCGCGGGTGTGGGCGCCTGGGGCGCTTTCAAAGGCTTCCAAAGCCGCATTCCCATGGGGCAGAGCCACGCTTGGGATCTGGTCATACCCCACAACCCTGGCAATTTCTTCCACCAGATCATCTTCCCCCGCCAGATCATGGCGCCAGGAAGGCGTCAGCACGCATACAGCGTCCTCGTCAAGGGGTGTGACCATACATCCCAGGCCCTCTAGAATCCTGTGATAAACGTCGTAGTCAGGCATCCAGCCAAGGCGCTTCATGATGTGGGAGGGGTGCAAGGTGATGGTGTGGGCAATCTGGGCAGGCGCGCCGCACGTAACAACTGGCCCCGCCTCGCCGCCGCACAGCTCCACAATCAGGCGCGTTGCCCGCTCAAGCCCCATAAGCACAAGGGAAGGATCTGTGCCGCGCTCAAAACGACTGCGCGACTCGGACAAAATGCCTGTCGCCTGACCGCTTTTGGCAATGGTTGCGGGCGTAAAGTACGCAGACTCCAAGAAAACGTCCACGGTCTCCAGATCGCAGCTGCTTTTCATGCCGCCCATGACGCCGGCCAAGGACGTCACTTCGTCGCCACTGGCAATCACAAGGAGGCCCGCAGGCAGGGTATAAGTCTGGCCATCGAGGGCCTCGAAGGACTCATCTGCTTTAGAGGGGCGCACCTGCAGGCCCTGGGGTATTTTGCGCGCATCAAAAACGTGCATGGGACGCCCGAGGTCCATGGCCATATAGTTGGTCACATCCACCAGCGCGCTGATGGAGCGCTGGCCAGCCGCGCGCAGCAACTTCTTCAGCCACAAAGGGCTGGGGCCGTTTTTCACGCCGCGAATCACGCGTCCCGTGAAATGGGGGCACATGTCCTTTGCGGCTTCCTCAATGGACACGGGAAGAGCATCGGCGTGGGTCACTGGCACGCATTGAATGCTCAAGTGAGCGAGGCCTCCAAGGCCCTTTGCTGCCAGGTCCCTGGCAATACCGCGCATGGAGAAGCAGTCACCTCTGTTGGGAGTCACGTCCACGTCCAGCACGTCCGCCTCCAGGCCCAGATAGACCGCAAGCGGTGTGCCCAGGGCCACATCGTCCTCAACCTCAAAAATGCCCTCAGGTCCCGCGTCTGGAAGGCCAAGCTCCGCCGATGAGCACAGCATCCCACAGCTTTCCACGCCGCGCATCTTCGCACGCCCTATGACCATGCCATTGGCCGGCACAACAGCGCCTTCTTGGGCCAAAATCACCTTGATCCCCGCGCGCGCATTGGGCGCACCGCACACGATCTGGAGGCGCGCCGTTCCCGTGTCCACATCACATACCTGCAAACGGTCCGCCTGTGGGTGCTTCTCGGCCCCAACGATTTGCGCAATGATAAAGCCCTTATAGATCTTACCCGGAGACAAAACGCCGTCCACAACAAGGCCTAGTGAGGACAGGGCTTTCACGATCGCTTCCTGGGGCGCGTCCGACTCAAGGTGCGCCGCCAACCAATTCAAAGGAACTTTCATCTTAAAGCACTCCCCCCATCAGACCCGCAAAGGGTGATTTTCCGTAATGTTCCAGCCAACGCACATCGGACTCAAAAAAGGCCCGCAAGTCCGTCAGTCCGTATTTCAGCATCGCCAACCGCTCAACGCCCATGCCAAAGGCAAAGCCTTGATACTCATCGGGATCAACGCCGCAGTTTTCCAAAACCTTTCGGTGCACCATGCCGGCCCCTAGGATCTCTAGCCAATCCTCGCCCCCGCCGATCACAAGGCGGCCGTCTTTACGCCCGCATCCAATGTCGATCTCGGCAGAGGGCTCCGTGAAGGGAAAGAAGCCGGGTCGAAAACGCACGGGCAGATCTGGGCACTCAAAAAAGCGCTGACAAAAGGTCTCCAAGCACCCCTTTAGGTGCCCCATGTGAATATCCTTATCGATGTAAAGTCCCTCGATCTGATGAAAGACGGGGGTATGGGTTTGGTCATAGTCGCTACGGTAAACGCGTCCCGGCGCCACAATACGAATGGGCGGCTTTTTGTTCATCATGGTGCGCACTTGCACAGGAGACGTATGGGTGCGCAAAAGAAGACGCTCACCTTTGGCGTCCTTTGGAAAATAGAACGTATCCTGGTCCTGGCGCGCGGGATGAAGCTCTGGAATGTTAAGCGCCGTAAAGTTGTGGAAATCGTCCTCAATATCAGGGCCTTCCGCAACATAAAAGCCCATATCGCCCAAAATTTCGAGGGCCTCAAACATGGCTTGAGACAAGGGATGGATGCGCCCCTTTTGGAGATTCGCCCCAGGAAGCGTCACGTCTTCCCACTCCTTGGAAAGGCTCTCCTGAAGTGCTTCCTTCTCAAGGCGCGTGCGTTTTGCGCCAATGGCGTCCTGGAGAACGACGCGAATCTGATTAAACGCCTCACCCTTTTCCTTGCGCTCCTCGGGCGACATGCCGCCCAGACTCTTCATGAGCTGGGTTATGTCACCTTGTTTGCCAAGGGCTTCTAAACGCACCTCTTCCAGGGCTTCCAAGGTCGCTGCACCTTCAATGCGCGCCAAGTATTGTCCTTGCTTGGCCGCCAGATCCTGGCCAGACGGGTGGGGGGATGTCATCGTCATTCTCCATTATAAAAATGAAAAAAAAAGAGCTGTCAAAGCAAAGACAGCTCTTCCTGTTTTTAAAAGCATCAAATGTTTAGGACGCTTGGAGTGCCGCCTTTGCGTTATCTACCAAGGCCTTAAACGCAGCAGGCTCGCGCACTGCCAAATCTGCCATGACTTTACGGTCCACGTCGATGCCGGCCTTATGAATGCCGTTCATGAACTGTGAATACGTCAAATCGTAAAGACGTGCGGCTGCATTGATACGTTGAATCCACAGAGCGCGGAAGTCACGCTTACGCGTGCGGCGGTCTCTGTAGGCGTATTGAAGCGCTTTTTCAACGCGCTGCAGCGCAATACGGAAACAATTCTTTGAGCGGCCACGGTATCCCTTGGCCATTCCTACCACTTTACGCTGACGAGCGTGGGCTGTGGTTCCTCTTTTAACGCGTGCCATCTAAGTACTCTCCTTATAGACCATAGGGGGCAAAATAACGATGAACCCTCTTGGCATCAGGCTCGGACATGATGACTGTCCCACGTTGATTACGAATTTGCTTATTCGTGCGCTTGATCATACCGTGACGCTTACCAGCTTGGGCCATAACGACCTTACCGGTTCCTGTCAGCTTAAAGCGCTTTTTTACGCTGCTTTTTGTCTTAAGCTTGGGCATTTTTCTATCCTTACATCTTCAAGGGGATTTTATAAAAATCCCAACTCCTAAAAGACTTATGTAACATAAGCCTTTTTACAAGGCGACCAGGCAGCCCATACGCGCCCGTCACCACACATGGCCTCTTCTATCAGCTTCAAGGCAAAAAGACAAGTGTTTCCTTAGGCCTTTGGCGAAAGCTGCATCAGAATTTGCTTGCCCTCTAGGCGAGGCGCTTGATCAACTTTGGCGATCTCGGCCACGTCCGCACTCACACGGTCCAGCACCTTCAAGCCGAGCTCTTGGTGGGTGATCTCACGTCCGCGAAAACGCATGGTGATCTTCACGCGGTCTCCCTCGCCAATAAAGCGTTGGATACTGCGCAGCTTCACCTGATAGTCATGCTCACCAATACCGGGGCGCAGCTTCACTTCCTTGATCTCAACGATCTTCTGGTTCTTCTTTGCCGCAGCCTTTTTCTTTTGTGCGTCGTACTTAAAGCGACCATAGTCCAAAATCTTGCACACGGGGGGCTCGGCACCGGGCGAGATCTCCACAAGATCAAGACCCAGCGAACGCGCACGTTCCATCCCCTCGCGAGGAGTCACAACACCCACCATATCACCATTCTCATCAATGAGACGAATTTTGGGCGAGCGGATTTGCTCGTTCACACGGGGTCCGTCTTGGGTTGGACGCCCTGGTCCTTGACGCTGTGTGTTTTCTTCTTTTTCTCTCAACCTAGTACTCCTAAAACCGCCTCACCACGTTTGGCTGGGCTTTCACATTCAACCAACAGTTTATCAAGTGCGTCACCAAGCGCAAGCACTTCCTGAGATTGGGATCCAAGGGTGCGCACAGCCACTGTGTTATTTGTGGCTTCTTTTTCACCCACAACCCAAATAAAGGGCACTTTCTGATGACTCCACTCACGGATCTTATAACTGATCTTTTCGTTGCGCACATCACTTTTCGCACGCACACCCTTTTCAATGAGTGTTTTAAGGATCTCCTGGGCGTAGTCGTCCCACTCACTGGTGATGGGGGCCACGACCACTTGGATGGGCGCCAGCCACGTGGGGAAGCGCCCCGCGTGGTGCTCAATGAGAATACCCATGAAGCGCTCAAAGCTGCCAAGGATGGCGCGGTGCAGCATCACAGCCGTGTGTTTCTCGCCGTCCTGTCCGATATAGGTCGCACCCAAACGCTCAGGCAACACCATATCCACTTGAAGCGTTCCGCACTGCCAGTCACGCCCCATAGCGTCCTTAATCACGAACTCCAGCTTTGGCCCATAGAATGCGCCTTCGCCTGGGTTGAGGGTATAGGCAAGGCCCGCCTCTTTTGTCGCCTCAAGAAGTGCCGCTTCCGCCTTGTCCCACACATCATCGGATCCCGCACGCACCTCGGGTCTGTCAGAAAACTTCACGCGCACGTCATCAAAGCCCAGATCCTTATAGACGGACAGAAGCAGTGTCACAAAGGACACGGTCTCGGACGCGATTTGCTCCATGGTACAAAAAATATGGGCGTCGTCCTGAACAAAGGCACGCACGCGCATGAGGCCGTGAAGGGAGCCCGACGGCTCATTACGGTGACAGGAGCCAAACTCCGCCAGGCGCAAGGGTAAATCGCGATAGCTCTTAAGGCCCTGTTTAAAGATCTGCACATGGCATGGACAGTTCATGGGCTTGACGAGAAGATGCTTGTCTTCCGCCTCATTGGTGCCAAACATGGCGTGGCGGAATTTCTCCCAGTGGCCGGACGCCTCCCAAAGGGCCCGGTCCACAAGCATGGGCGTGTTGACCTCTTGGTAACCCTGTTTACTGATGCGATCGCGGATGTACTGCTGCAGGGACAAATATACGGCCCAGCCATTGGGGTGCCAGAAAATGCTACCCGGCGCCTCTTCCTGAATATGAAAAAGATCGAGCGCCTTGCCCAGGCGCCTGTGGTCGCGCTTTTCTGCCTCTTCAAGCATGAAAAGATACTGATCCAACTGCTTTTGGTCCGCCCAAGCAGTGCCGTACACACGCTGGAGCATGACGTTATTTGAGTCGCCGCGCCAGTACGCGCCCGCAAGCTTCATCAGCTTAAAGGCTTTTCCAAGAAGCTTTGTGGACGGCAAATGGGGACCACGGCATAGGTCAATAAATGGACCTTGACGGTAGAAAGACAGAGGCTCATCACCGGGAATACCCTCAATGATCTCGACTTTTAAATGCTCACCAATGGACTTGAAGTACGCAATGGCTTTGTCCCGCTCCCAGACTTCGCGCACAATGGGCTCATCCCGGTCCACAATCTCCCGCATACGGTCTTCTAAACGCGCCAGATCCTCGGGCGTAAAGGATTCCTCACGCAAGAGATCATAGTAAAAGCCGTTTTCAATGGAGGGGCCAATGGAGATCTGGGTCTCGGGGTAGAGCTCTTTGACGGCCTGAGCAAAGACGTGGGCCGCGTCGTGGCGCAACAAGTCAAGACCTTCCTCGTCTGCGCGCGTGACAAGGCGTACCTTTGCGTCTTGGTCAATGGGGCGCGTCAGATCCCACGCATCCCCGTTGACCTCAATGAAAACAGCGTTCTTGGCGAGGTTTGAGCTGATGCTTTTTGCAAGCTCCAAACCTGTCACCGCCTTCTCAAACTCCCTGACTGACCCGTCGGGCAGACTTAAGCGCACCATAGCTGCACCCCTTCACTTATCCTGCGTTTAAAACAATTGTCATGAAGATGCCAGGCTCTGCCCCTTGGAATCAAGGGTCTTTTGGGGAATGAGGTCAAAAAACGCCTGCAAAACCTCCTCAAGGGAGAGTTGGTCAAGGGTCTGGCTCCCCACAACGCGCACATGATCACCTTTGGGTGCGTAAATGGCGGGAGGGGCAGCTGACAACGCCCAGGGCACAACGGTGGGCGTGCGCACACCGGCTGCGATATGGGTTGGACCTGTGTCATTGCCCACAACCGCAAGGGCCTGCCTTGCCAGGGACGCAATCTGAGGAAGTGTCAACTTCATACTCAGATCCACCACCTCTGGCGCGTGGGCGCGCAAATAATCCACAGGTTCGTTATCCTCGGGACCTGCCACCAAAACGCTGCCCACACCGTAGTCACTTAAGGTGCGTGCAAGGGCGGCGTACTGCGTAGCTCCCCACCGCTTATAGGAGCCCGACAAAGAGCTCCCCGGAATCAGGATCACGAACTTTTCAGGCAAGTCAAAGGCCGTAAGGTCCCCGCTCATCCATGAAAGCTCGGAAAAAAGCGCCTCCCCCTCAAGGGGTAGCCCCGCCGCGCGCAGCTGATCATGGTAGCGCCAGAAGGAATGCAGCTCTTCCCGGTCAGGGCGCGTCTGGGGATGTGTACATCCACTGGCAATACCGCTCCAAGGCAGGGGCTTTCCTGTCAGGTTCAAAATAGAGTGGTAAAGACCCGTGCGCTTTGAGTTTTGCAAATCAAAGACGAAATCAAATTGGCCGCGTCTGATTTGGCGCACCACCTGCCAGATTTGAAGCGGATTCTTTGAGCGTCTGTCCGTCCAAATCTCATCAAAAAATCCCATCATCCCGGTAAAACCCTTAAAGGAGGACCCCGTCAGCAGCGTGATATGCGCCTCTGGGTGCGCGTTTCTGATGGCTGCAAAGGCGCCCGTTGCCATGATAAGGTCACCCAACGCGCCGTGGCGAATGACAAGAATACGGTTAAGCTTCACGGTGATGTGTCTCCAAAAGATCCTTGTAGAGTTCTAGCGTACGCCCTGTCATTTGCTCAAGGGAAAAAAGCGATAAGACGCGCGCGCGTGCCAAATGCGCCATGTAACCCAAGCGGTCGGGCGATACATTGAGAAGCTCCTGCAGCCCCTCATATAGGTCCCGCGCGTCGTGTGGATCAGCAACCCAGCCAGTCTCATCCTCCAAAACAATCTCTTTGGGCGCCCCGAGCTTTGATACAAGGCAGGGCTTACCCATGGCCTGGGCCTCCGCCACCACCCGCCCAAAGGCTTCCGCGTCCGTGGAGGCGTGCACAACCCCCTGGGCACTGGCGTACACAAGGGGCATCTGGTTTGTATGATCCAGAAAAGACACATAAGGAGCAACCCCCAGGGTGCGCGCCAACGCCTGCAGCTCATCAAGGTAGGCCACACGCCCTTGATGATCCCCAATGATGGCCAGGTGCGCACTTCCCGGCACAAGGCGAGAAAAGGCTCTTAAGACCTCACTGTGCCCCTTCCAGCGTGTGAGCCTTCCCGGCATGACAAGAAGCGCGATCTTGAGGGAGATCCCATTGTCCATGCGCCACTGGCGCACGGCGTGCTCATCGATGGCACTTGGATCAAAGCGCGACAGATCAATACCCCTGGGAATCACCGTAATGCGGTCTTCGGTAATATAAGAGCCGTAGTTGTCCAAAATATGGTCTTTGATGAAGTCGGAGATGGCAATTACACGGGCGCCTCGCACCATCACTGAATTGTACCACTTCTTGGCAAAGTTGGAAAAATTGTAAGTGCCGTGGAATGTTGTCACAAAGGGCACACCCGCCAAGCGCGCCGCGCGGTAGGCACTCCAGGCAGGCGCACGAGAGCGCGCGTGCACAAGGGTAATTTTTTCCTCAACAATGAGACTATGGAGGGCTTTTGTATTCTCGCCCAAGATCTTGACGGGATTTTTGGATGCCAGTGGCAAGGTCACATGGTGTGCCCCGGCCTCCATAAGTTCCTCCACACGCATGCCCCCCTGGGACGCCACAAGTGATCTGTAACCATTGCCTATCAAGGCTTTGGCAATATCGATTGTGCCCTGCTCCACGCCGCCTGCCCCCAGCTTTGGCAACACTTGCAAAACCGCCGATGGCATAGAATACGTCACACTCATTGTTTTTTTCTCATTTCTTATGGTTCTGTCTGTCTTCTATGCTATCTTACCCCATAGAAACGCGCTATTTTGTAAAAAAATTGCGCGTCGTGTGATATACTGTTCTTACGGATAACAGATTTACGGGGAATTTATTCCCCAGGAGCGACGCGTCCCATGGATAAAATCCTTACTTTTATCAAACAAAAGCCCCTTCTTGCCATTGCAATTGTTCTGCCAACCCTTGCCATTATTTATGGTGGGTATCTTGCTTTGAAGTCGTCCGATGAAGCGCAAAGAAAGCAACACGCTGTCCCAGTGGAAGTTGAAGAAGTCCGTGTGGGATCCTTGACGCGCACCATCACTGCCGTGGGAACCCTGCGCGCCAACCAAATGGTGGAGCTGCGTGCAGAAGTTGCCGGCATTGTTACCCAGGTGAATGTGCGCGGAGGTGAGTATGTTGAGCCTGGCACACTTCTTTTTACCCTCGATGATCGCTCCTTCCGAGCCGAAGTTCAAAGCGCCGAAGCCCAGCTGACCAACGCACGTCTGGCTTATGAGCGCGCCCAAAAGCTGTCTGCCAACCAACTCACGACCAACAAGAAGACTTTTGCCGAGGCGGAAGCTGGTTTCAAGATTGCAGAAGCAAAGCTTGAGCGCGCCGAGTCCGATCTTGCCAAGACAAAGATTCGCGCGCCCTTTGAGGGAATCGTGGGCATCCATAACCTGAGTGTGGGCTCCCACATTGATAGCAACAAAGAGATTCTAACCCTTGTGGACGTGACCCCTATCAAGGTGGACTTCCGTATTCCCGCCGAATATTTGCCCTATGTCAGCACAGGCCAGAAGGTCAGCGTGGTCGTGGACGGCTTTGGTAAAACGCCTTTCCCAGGCCTGATTGAGGCCATTGACTCTAAGGTTGATCCTGTGACCCACAGCATTGGCGCACGCGCCGTTGTGCCCAACAAGAAAAACCTCTTAAAGCCCGGTCTTTTTGCCCGTGTTGATGTGGTGGTGGGCGCCAAGGATCATACCCTTATTGTGCCGACGGCTGCCCTTGAAAAACAAGGCGATCAAGAAATGGTCTATAAGGTTGTGGAAGGCCTTGCCATCCACGTGCCTGTGATCACTGGCATCCAGGAAGGTGATAACATCGAGGTCGTGCGCGGCCTTAACCCCGGCGACCATGTGGTGACCGTTGGCCAGATGAAGATCCGCGACAATACGCCCGTGCGTTATACATTAAACGGCAAAGACTACGCCTTTGATGAAGAAGCTTTCAAAAAGCTTCTGGAAAAAGCGAAGGACAAGTCTGAGGGCAAGGAGGCCCCCAAGGAAGAGGCCAAAGCCGAAGAACAGCCAGCTGCAGCTAAGCCAGACGCACCAACGGCTGCAGATAAGGTGGCTGAAACTAAGCCCCAGGAAGCAGCAGCAACACCGGCAGCGGACAAGCCCGCTGAGGCCAAAGGGGACGCCCCTGCCCCAACGACGCCTGGTGACGCAGCGCCGGCACCTGAGGCAGTCCCAGCCGCAGCGCCCGCACCTGAGGCGGCACCGGCAACAGACGGAGCGACTGCGACACCGGCACCTGAGGCGACGGCACCCGCCGTGCCTGCAACGGAAGGAGCCGCGACGCAAACAGCACCAGCAGCGCTGGCCCCTCAGGACGCGCCAAAGCCCTAACACCATGGCCCCCATGACTCGCTCCCTTTCCCTACAGGAGAATACCCCATGAAGCTCACCCAGACCTGTATCCGTCGTCCAGTCCTCTCCACAGTGATTTCCCTTGTGGTGGTGATCCTGGGCCTTGTGTCGTGGTCGCGCCTGCAAGTGCGTCAGTATCCCAATATCGACCAACCTCAGATCAGCGTGTGGACCCAGCTTGAAGGTGCGGGCCCTGAGATTATTGAGACCCAGATTACCAAGATTCTTGAAAACGCCTTTGGTGGTCTCGAGGGCCTTGAGTCCATGACCTCACGCTCTGAAATCGGCAACAGCCGTATCACCCTCACCTTTGAGATTGGTCGCAATATTGACGCTGCCGCCAACGACGTGCGTGATAAAATCAACCGTAACAACGCAAAACTGCCTGAAGGTATCGTACAACCGGTCATCAAAAAGGCTGACGCCGACGCGGTGGCTTTCTTGCATCTGGCTCTGTCCAGCGATCGCCATGACGTGCGCGAACTTGCGGACTATGCCAGTCGTTATCTTGAAGCACGCCTTGAGGCGGTCCCTGGGGTTTCCAGCATCGATATTTTCGGTGGTGGGGTATACGAGATGAAAATCATCCTCGATCCCGTCAAGCTGTCGGGCTACAACCTGACCCCCGAAGACGTGGCGGCTGCGCTTAAAAAGCAAAACATTGAAAAACCTGCGGGTAACATCGTGACGTCCGATAAAGAGCTTGTGGTCACCACCAAGGCGCGCCTCTTAAACGAGGTGGACTTTGATCGGGTCATCATCGGTGAAAAGGACGGATATCTCATCCGTGTGTCTGATGTAGGTCACGCAGAGCTCAACGCCATTGACCGCCAAAACCGGGTTCTGTTCAACGGAAAGAGTGCCGTCTCCATCGGGATCACGAAGCAGTCCGTTGGGAACGCCTTGACCATTGCCCAGGACGTCAAGAAAATCTTGCCGGACATTCGCCTGGCCAAGGGTATGAAGCTGGACATTGCGCGCGACCGTACTGTCTTTATGGAGCGCTCCATCGAGGAAGTGTATGAAACCATCGCCATCGCAACCCTGCTCGTGATTTTGGTGATCTTTGCGTTCTTGCGCTCAGGGCGCGCGGTGCTCATTCCGCTCGTCACCATCCCCTTGTCGCTCATTGGTGCCTTTGCCCTCATGTACGCCCTTGGTTTTACCATCAATATCTTAACCCTTTTGGCCTTGGTTCTGGCCATTGGGCTTGTGGTGGATGACGCCATTGTGATGCTCGAGAACGTTCACCGGTATATTGAGGATGGGGAAACACCCCTTCGCGCCGCCTTTAAGGGTGCCAAGGAAATCAGCTTTGCCATCATCGCCATGACCATTACTTTGGCGGCCGTATACGCGCCCATTGCCCTGTCCCCCGGCATGACAGGAAAGCTCTTCACGGAGTTTGCCATCACCTTGGCGGGCGCCGTCCTTTTGTCGGGATTCATTGCCCTGACCCTGACGCCCATGATGTGCGGCAGGCTCCTTGTGTCCTTCGAGGAAGAGCACAACGTTCACGGCACCTGGGGTCGTATCAGTGCGCGCATGGGCGAAATTCTTGATCATCTGGACAACAGTTACGCCCACTTGCTGCGCTTTTGTCTCGAGAAGCGCGTCTGGGTCCTGGGTATGGGCGCGTTCATTGCGTTCTTAGGCTACGTCATTGGCCTGAAGCTGCCGTCTGAACTTGTCCCGCGTGAAGACCAAGGCTTTGTCATTGCCCGCGCCATCCCACCCTTTGGGGCAAACCTTGATTACACAGACAGGTATATGGAAAAGGTGGACAAGATTTTGGCCTCCGTCCCTGAGGCGACAGACAAGCGCCTGACCATGATCAGTGCGCCTGGGGAGTCAACATCCATGCTGTCCCTGAAGAACTGGGAAGACCGAAAGCGCTCCAGCAAAGACATTGCTGACGGTCTGCGCGAACCCTTAGCAGAGGTCACAGGTCTGTCCGTTTACCCCAGCATGGGGGGTAAAACCCTCGTGGGTGGTGGTGATACAGACACGCCTATTGAGATTGTGGTGCAAACCAACAAGTCCCACAAGGAATTGACGGCTGCCGGTAAAGACGTTGAAAAGCTCATCGGCAAAATACCTGGTGTGAGCAACGTTCTGTCGGACATCGGCAACCTCGGTCAAGAGTACGTGATCACCATTGACCGCGATAAGGCGGCAGCCCTTGGTGTTGACGTTTCAACCATCTCCGACACCCTCCATACCCTCATTGGCGGGCGCCCCACGGGTCGCTTTATTAAGGAGAGCAAAGAGTACGCCGTGCGTGTGGAGATTGAGGAGAAATTCCGCAAATCCGCTGAGGACCTCACGGGGCTCTTCATCAAGGGCATCAAGGATAAGCGCGACTCCCTTGTGCCTTTGTCTGAGATTGTGACCATCACAAAGCAGCTTGCCCCCACAGAAATTGGGCACTTCATGGGCTTTCGCTCCATGGTTATCACCGCCAAGCTCGACTCTGGCTATAGCCTGGGCGACACCCTGACGGAAATTAAGCGTCAAGCCGACGAAATCCTGCCCGAAGGTATTTCCGTCGACTTCTCCGGAGAAAGCCGCCGTTACCTGAAGGAAAGCAGCAACGTGTACATGATCTTTGGCCTGGCGCTGGCCTTCATCTTCTTGGTGCTGGCGGCCCAGTACGAAAGCTGGCGCGACCCATGGATCATTATGCTGAGTGTGCCTTTGTCCTTGGCGGGGGGTATTTTCCTGTTGAAGCTCTTTGGGCAAAGCATGAACCTTTATAGCCAGATTGGTCTTGTGACCCTCATTGGGCTCATTACCAAGCACGGTATTCTCATTGTGGACTTTGCCAACAAGCGCAAGGAAGACGGTCTTGACCGCTTAAGCGCCGTCATTGAAGCCTCTAAGCTGCGCCTGCGTCCTATCCTGATGACCACCTTTGCCATGGTCCTTGGCGCTGTGCCCTTGGCCTTTGCGGCTGGTGCGGGCGCCGAAAGCCGTCGCCCCATTGGTCTTGTGATTGTGGGCGGTATGACACTGGGAACACTCTTCACCTTGTTTGTAGTGCCAGCTGTCTATACGTTCCTGAGCCGTGCCACCCACAAACCTTTGGTGGACGTGCCCGAGGATGTCTAATAATGCGCGCCCCCTTTTCCATAGGGGGCGCCTCAAGGCCACAAGGTCTCTAAGCGCCAACACCTTTGACCCGGCCACCTGCCCCCTCTATGGGTGCGTGGACGAAAGTCTGACACATCGTCTTGAGGATCTCTCCCTTCCTTCCACCTTTGCCCGGCGCATTTTGATTTACGGCGCTCGCACAGACGCTCTCTATGCGCTTTGTACGCGCCTTTTCCCCAAGGCCATGATTGTGACGGCGGACTGGTGCGCCGCCGCCCTTGACCAAAGCACGCCACAGCGGGCTGTGTTTTGGGAAGAAGACGCCCCCTTTGAGAAAGGCAGCTTTGACATCATTCTCTCCTGCCTCACCCTCCAAGTATGCGAGCGCCCGCCCATTGCCCTTGCTAACCTCTTCCAACTGCTGCGCGAGGGCGGTTTTTTTCTCACCCAATTTATGGGAGGCGCGTCCTTGGCCCAGCTGCGTGACGCCCTCATTCAGGCCGATTTTGAGGCCTCCAGGGGCGCGCGTGCGCGCACTATTCCCATGATGGACATGCAAACAACACTCACGCTTTTCACGCGATCCGGATTTACCGGGTGCATCTGTGATGAGGAGCGTGTGATGCTCTCCTTTAAAACTGCTAAAAGCCTCCAGCACTTTCTGCGCGCGCGCGGCGCCCAGATTCCTTTAAGCGCTTCACCCCCACCAAACCGCGCCTTTTATGGGGCCGCAATAAAGCACTTAGCAGACCTCACACTACATCTTGACATTGTGACATGCCTTGGCTGGCGCGCCAATGCAACCTATCCAAGCCTTCCCGACGCACCCGCCTCGTAACACACTCATAGAAAAAGGAAAAGTTTAAATCCGTTAAACTTTTCTTAACCTACCCTGCCATACCCTTAAAAAATCTATAAAAAAGGGAGGCGTCACGTGAAAATCGGTTCATTTGTTTCAGTTGTTCTTTTGGCGGCGTCTTGCATAGGAGGAGACGCCTTCTCATCGGCACGCGGGGGCGCAGAGGAGCTTGCCTATGCCGATTTTGATTATAAATCATACGCGCGACACACAGGTCAGAGTGAGCGCGCCTTTTCAAAGAAGCAATTTTGGACGCAATTTAAGAGCGATACAAACTTACACACTGCGCCCAACATGTGGTTTCACCCCGATCAATTCCAAGAGTTTTTCCCTCTGGAAGGAAACCCGACCCCATACCAAGTCTATGTGAATTTTTATGCGCAAGGCGATGGTGTTCGTCCACTGCAACACGGCGAGACGCAAGAAATCATCTCAATGACAACCCACGGCGATCGCATTAATACAGCGTGGCTAGCCCTTGAGTCAGCTCTTCGTCAAGAAATAAAAGCCCATCAAGTCATTTTATGGCTCTACGAGGGCGATTACAAGAAGCTATTCCATGACAGGAGGCACGTCTTTGAAAGCGAATACCTGCACCCAAGCCTAAAGGCGCTGGGGCGCCGCGGGCTCTCCATCCGCTTTTCTTCCACAAACTACAAGGTCGCCACAAAACTTCTGCCATGCTACGGGACTTTTCCAAATGCATTCATCACGACAATTGATGATGACCGCATTTATTCCCCTATGATGACCCGTGCGTACCAAGAGCAGTACGCCCAACACCCAGGATGCATCGTTTCCGCCCATGTGCGCTCCTACGTCACCTATCCACATGGGGGTGGCATCAATTACCTTGCACAAGACGTTGTTTATCCAGAAGGGTCCGAGCCACAACCTGGTCCATATGGTCCTTGTCAGCCCCACTATGGCCCGCCTATTTTCGGAATCTTTGAAGGTTTCTCAGGTGTGCAGTATTTTCCAGGCGCTCTGGGTGAGCGTGTGATTAAAGACTTTAATCCCCTCTTTAACTTGCTGACACCCTGCGCCGACGATATCTGGTACCAGGCCCATGCCATTCGGACTGGAACAAAGTGTGTTGGTCTTCCCCAGGAAATTGGTGATGCCATCTTTAACCCGAGAGAAATTGACGGTACCCAAGAAAGTGGGCTCTTCAGGCGCCACCTGGATGCCAATAGCTACATGGCCGATAAAGCTTTTTGGTATTATGGCCTTTTTGAAAAGCTTGGTATCCCCTTCAATCCCCTTATTTTGTGCGACGCCTGCCGACGTCCGGTGCCCATGGTGGGCCCCCATGAAACTTTCCCGGCGCCCAAAACCCATAAAGGTACAGAGTGTCACATGTGCCTCAACAATGATCAAAAGACGGTCCTTGTTCTGGGCGCAGGAGGCTATGGCAACATAGGCGACGAACTCTACCCCGCTGTTTTGAAGCACTACTTAAAGAGTAACTTTGAGGTCTTTTACGCCCCTGACACTGTGCGTGTGTCAACGGACGGCCTCTTCATGGAACTGAACGATAAGCGGGCTGATCTGGCGTTTGATGCGCTTGTCGTGGGCGGTGGAGGCATCCTAAAGAACCTCGGCCGTAGTGCACTGCGCTACCATATTGAGCGCGCACTTCAAATGCGCAAGCCAGTGGTCTTCACCTCTGTCGGCGTCCAAACAACCCTTAAAAATCCAACGCCCTCGGACGTGCGTGCGCTTTTAGGTGGTGGTAGCGCAGGATCCGTTACTCTGTCACCCGTGCGCATTGTAACAACCTCGTCCTCGTCAAGCATGGCGGCCGAGCTCAGCTTTGCTCATCCCGCGTCCTCTATCCCAGAAGGGGAACTGACTACCCTTGATTTTCTTGAGCAAGCCAGTCTTATTTTCGCACGTACCCCCATGGACGCGCGCCTCCTGCAAGGCGCCCTTGCCCCAGAAGCCGCAGCCCGCGTGCGTTACTATCCCGATTTGGGGTACCTCGCACCGAGTGTGCTGTCCATCGAACCAGAGCGTCGTAGAAAGTATGTCACACTTATCCCCACGGGCTCCGTACATACAGGGCAAGAGCTGGTACGCGCACGTATCAAGGCACTGCTTGCAGAGCACGACGCGAAACTCCTCGTGATGAATTGGGGAGGTCCAAAAGATCCTGCACTTCTCAATTTTGATCCAGATAGGGATCTTGTTGCCCTAGCAAAGGAGCATTTCCCCAGGGCTAAGGTCTATTATGGAGATAGTATTTCGAGCTTACTCAAAGAGCTTCGCTATCGACATAAGAAGGTTATCGAGTCCGACCTCACACCCAAAAAGGCCCTTGAAAAAATTGCAAAGTCCTACCACGTCATCACGGGGCGCCTCCACGGCACGATCATTGCAAGTGCCATGGGTGTGCCTTATACAGTGATGGATTTCAGCCACAAGCTCACAGCCCAGCAAAATGTGTCCCCTGACGTGGAGCACGCCATGATGTCCCTCACCCACCTTGCCCACTATTTAGAGCGTGGAGGGCCTGCCCTGCGTCCGGCCCCCCTATGGGATGACCCCCATCGCAATCATATGATTTTGCGCGTGGCAGGGCTAAGCGGCTTGCCAATCCCCGTTATCCAGGAGTACGATAATGCGGCCATTTACGATTATCTCGCCTTTGGCATCCGCCCGAGCCAGGATCCGCACATGCAGGCACGCCTTGGCGCACACATCCCTATCCCGCCCCATCCTGATACGTGGGATGAGGACATGCGCAATGCCATGATCGTGGAGGTAGACGCTGCACAAAAGCACTCGGCCCATGAGATTGCCCGCATCCAAAGTCTGTCCAACGAGGCACTGTTTCATGTTATGACGCTCAAAGACGGCCATGGGGGTGACTTAAGTGGGCCGCTTACGCACTTTTTCGATCACAAGGGCACAAGCCTTAAAGACCCGTCCACTTGGAAAGACGGTGACCGCGATGCACGCATCAACAGTGCGCACGAGAAGGATACGCGCCTTCCCATTGACTTTATCCAAGCCATGGACAACGTCACCATCTATAAATTCTTGGCCTTTGGTATCCATCCACTGGGGGCATAGAGGGTTCTACTTGGGGGAGTGGACACTCCCCCTTTTCTTTTCTTGACACTTTGCCTATTAGGCCTCATATAATAGACCAAGTGCGCGCCGCTGTGGCCCGCCTTTTGTTCCTTTGGGATTTTTGTTTTGAAAAGCAACGCGCCTTTCTTTGCTGTTCTCTCCCGCGGTCTTCTCCTCCTCCGCTAGGGCGGAGCATATTTTCTTACATCCCCATACCTGTAATTCCCCTGCCCTCGAAAGGACAGGACCTATAAACGATTTTTTGGAGAAGTCTTATGACACGCACTAAACGCGCAGCCGCCTGGAGCATGTGGCTTATGGGCGCACTTTTTTATGCATATCAATTCATTTTGAGGGTCAGCCCCAGCATCATGATGCAAGATATTATGACCCACTTTCATATGGATACAGCCACTTTCGGACAATTTTGCGGTGTATATTACATCGGGTACGCCCTCTTTCACTTACCCTTGGGACTGGCCTTTGACCGCTTTGGTCCACGCAAAGTCCTGCCCGTATGTATTCTATTCACGGTTTTGGGCACCTTGCCCATGATCATGGCCCAGCACTGGATCTGGCCCACGGCAGGACGCTTTTTGATGGGTATTGGCTCATCGGCAGCCATTTTAGGCAGCTTCAAGATCATCCGCATGGGGTTTGAGGAAAAGCACTTCACGCGCATGTTGAGCCTGTGCGTCTCCGTTGGACTTGTGGGCGCCATTTACGGGGGAGGCCCGGTGGCTTACTTGTGTCAAACCTTTGGCACCAACGCTGTCTTAGAGGTGCTATGTGTCTTAGGCATCGCTTTGGCTGTGGCCACCTACATGGTGATTCCAGCCATACAAGAAGCGCCCCGCACGAAGACACCCTGGGCACAGATCAAAGAAGTCCTGACCAACCCACGCGTCTTGGCGGTGTGCTTTTTGGCAGGGCTCATGGTCGGCCCCATGGAAGGATTTGCGGACGTTTGGGGAAGTGCGTTCTTGGAAAAAGTATACGGTTTGGAGGCGACACGCGCCAAGAGCCTTCCGTCCTTGATTTTTGTGGGCATGTGTTTTGGCGCGCCGTTTTTGAGTGCGCTGGCCGCAAAGGTACGCAGTGACTTGGGCGTCATCACCTTAAGTGCTGCCACAATGCTTGGCGTCTTTGCCGTGATGTTAACGGGGCAAATGACCATTGCAAGCTTGTCCATTGGCTTTATCATGGTGGGCGTTGCCTGCGCCTATCAGATCATTGCGATCTACAAAGCTTCCACCTATGTGGGAGAGGACATTGCGGGCCTGACAACCGCCCTGGCCAACATGATCATCATGGGTTTTGGATACGCCTTTCACGCCGCCATTGGAGGGGTCATTCAGCTGAGCGAGTCTATGGGTGAAAAGGTGTCCTTCACCTACGGCATCTCGGTCATTGTGGTCGCCCTTATTTTGGGGGCCGCGGGCTTTGCGGCGCTCTTGTGGCAAGAACGCCGTGGGCAAATCGCGCGCGCCTAACTGCGCGCTGTCAGGAAGGAGGAGGCGTTAACCCTCCTCCTTGTCCGGCAAAAACCCTTCACTTTGCATGCGCCAGAGCTTGGCAAAAGCGCCGTTCTCATTGGCAAGCAAAGCCTCACACGTGCCGTCTTCCACAATGCGCCCATGGTCAAACACAAGAATGCGATCCATATCCTGAAGCGTGGACAAACGGTGAGCAATGACAAGGGTCGTGCGCCCGCCCATGATCTCATGGAAGCTATCCTGGATCAGGCGCTCTGTGACGGAATCAAGGGCAGATGTCGCCTCATCCAGAATCAGAATAGGCGCGTTTTTGAGGGCGGCCCTTGCGATAGCGATGCGCTGGCGCTGGCCCCCCGAAAGCTTCAACCCCCGCTCCCCCACGCTTGTGTGGTACTTTTGTGGAAGCGCTTCAATGAAAGTGTCCGCATGGGCCAGGCGCGCGGCAGCAAAAACGTCCGCGTCACTTGCCTCAAGGCGCCCGTAGCGAATATTCTCCAAAAGCGTCCGGTGAAACAGAGAAGGATCCTGGGGAATAAAGGCAATGGCGCCAGCAAGACTTGCGGTGCTGACATCACGAATGTCCTGGCCATCGATGGTGATGCGCCCCTTTTGTGGATCAAAGGCCCGCACGATCATATTCACAAAAGTGGTCTTACCAGATCCCGAAAAGCCCACAAGGCCCACTTTCTCTCCTGCAACCAAACGCACGCTCAAATCTTGAAACAGAGGAGATGTGTTTTCTTGATACCCAAAGGTCACGTTCTCAAAACGGATCTCCCCATGGGGGGCATGCAAGGTCTTGGCGTTGGGAGCCTCCACGATGCTGTAGGGTACACGCAAGAACGACAGGGCCGCGCGAATGAGCCCCATCTCCTTGAAGAAGGAGCTTAACTCAAAGCTTAGGTGCCAAATAAGGCCTATGAGCGTAAAGGTCAACATGGAGATAAGGGAGACCTCACCCACGCTTACCCAACCTTCCTCCCAGCCCTTCATGAGCAGCACAAATGTCACCACAAGAAGCACAAAAGTCAGCGCACCCAGATAACAATTCAGCCACGCAATACGGCTGCGCGCCGTTGTACGTCTGGCCGCCTCCATGTCCTGGATCTTGCCAAAATATGTCTGCTCATAGGAACGGCGGCCGAAAAGGCGCATGGAGAGAATGTTTGACAGCGCATCCACCACCTTGCCCGCAACCTGGGACGTGGCGTCAGCCAAGTCAGATGATCCTTGGGTCACTTTTCTCAAGTTGATCAGCACAATGAAACTATGAAGACAAAACCATGTCACCATCACGCCAGCAAAAAAGAAGCTGACCTTGGCCATCAAAATGACGGACAAAAGAAGCATAAAAAGAATCGGCGAGAAGCTGTGCATGATTTGCTCAACAAGAAACTCCGCCCCTCTTGGCAAGTCATTGACTTTATTTGCAACATTCCCCGCAAAGTTGTTATTAAAGAACTGAGGCGTATGCCCTGTCAGATGGGAAAAAGCCTCCTGACGGATTTGTCTACAGAATTTGGCCGTCAAGCGTACACCCAAAAACCCTTCAAAGCGCATACAGATGTCCATGAAAAGCCAAAGACCTATGATCTGATAGACTGTCCCCCCCGCAAGGGCCCACGCAGACGCATGGGCTGGCGCAACAGCCAGCACATCGATGATCTCTTTGATAAAATAGGGGAAGAGGGCCTCGTTCACGGACCAGACAAGCATGGTCAACGTGCGCAGCAGAAAGCTCACAGGATACTGTTTCACATAGTGCCATAAAAAAGCACACACGCCGGATGTATAGATCACGTTTTTTCTCCCACAAGGGCTTTTAAGGTTGTTTTGTCATGGGAGCACTTGCGAAAGAAGCGACGTACTCTCCAAGGGTTACAAGGAGCAGCGCGAAGCAGCAAGCATTTCAATTTGCCAGATATAAAGACGGTCTGTCAAGGCTCTTCGTTATTGTGCCTCTAGGAAACTGTATAATCCACCACGTATTATTTTGATGCGCGAGATTTTTTGTCACCTTTAGCGTCAGGCACTGAAGACGCCTTTTTCCTTGGCGTGTGGGCCGTATGGCTGCCATTTATCCGTGCCTCTTGAACGGGGCCCAAAGCGTAGACGTGCCTAGCTTCAAGCACGCGGTGAATATAGTTGCGGGTCTCCCCAAAGGGAATCAGCTCACTCCATACCGTCGGATCAACATCCTTGCGGGGATCACCAAAGCCTTGCACCCACTCGTTTGCAAACTTGATACCCGCGTTATAGGCAACGAGCGCCAAATACGGGTTATCATCAAAGGCCTCCAGGCGGCTCTTCAAATACCGCGCGCCCAATTGCACATTGTATACATCGTCATTGAGGAGCATATCCTGGCTGTAGGACACGCCCATTTTCTTCGCCACATCCCTGGCGGTGGAGGGCAGCATTTGGGTAAGCCCCACGGCGCCCGCACTGCTGACGGTGCGTGAATTAAACGCGCTTTCCTTGCGAATGACTGCGTGGAGAAGCGCTGGATCCACCTCCTCCATGGCACGGGCGTGGAGGTTGCCCAGAACGGGATAGGCTTCCGTGCAATACATCTCGCCCTTGGTGGCCGCCTCCTTGGCAAGGCCCACGGTTTGGGTTGGAGAAAGCTGGGCCGCCACCTTCACAATGGCCTCGCGTTCTTTTTGAGACGAAGCGTTTTTCACCATCATGAATAAAAACTCTGTGCCATCACGCTCGCGCCCAGCCTTATATAGTGTTCTGGCCGCTTGGAAGCGTTCATCTTTGCGCACCTTCTCCAGAAGCTCTGGCGCAACGTTCAGGGGCTCAGGCGCGTCAAGGGTTTTCCCAAGCTTCTTGGCGGCAAGTTGCCCGTAGTATGTGGACGGATAACGGCTGGCCTTGGCAAACCAAGTATGGGCCTTTTCACTTCCTTGCGCCTCAAGGGCACGCCCAGCCCAGTAAGCAAAGCGCGCCTTGGATATGGCACTTTTCATGGAGGCAGCGGTCTTTTCAAAGATGGCAAAGGCAGCCGCTGGATCCTTATCGAGTGTGAAAAATCCTTTTAGGAACTGAGCCTGGGCATAATCTTCGCCAGACGTGGCGTGCCCCATGTTGGCCAGGGCCAGCGCCGTCTTACGGTCCCCCTTCTCAAGGGCGCGGCGCAGCAATATATGGGCCTGCTTCCACACGAGGGTCGGGGCGTAGGACGCCAGGCGTGGATTACGCGTTAAAAAGGTCGCGCCCTCCAGGGTCTTATTTTTGCGCAGCCAAATGAGATACGCGAGGCGTAAATCCATATCGTCCTTGGCATGCACCTTTGCCTTTTCATAGAGGGCAAGGGCTTTCTTGTCCCCTTGAATGAGCGCGGCGCAGGCTTCAAAAAGAACACGGGTCTTGGGATCCACATAGGAAACCAGAGCCTGGGCAGGTGTGATGTCCTCCCGCTGCAGAAAGGCCCGCACCCGTGCCTTATGGTCCTGGGTGCCCAAGAACCGCCCATAGCGCGTCATAAAGGTCTTTGTTTCCTCAGGCGTTAAGCTGACCTCTTTCCAAATCTCGCGGGCGTGGGCTTTTGCTTTGGCTTCGCTGGACTTGGACACAATATCTAAAAGGGCGAGGGCCCCGTCCAGGGTTTTGACGGGATTATCCTCAAACCAAGCCAAAACATGGGAGGAAGGCGTTTGGGGAGACAAGCGGCTTTCGGCGTATTTGCGCACCCGGAACATCCAGGGCCATGTGTCGTGGTGTTTTGCAAAGCGGGTGTAATCCTCAAAGGAGGGCTCCCGTGACCCTTCGCGCATGTAGTGCCACGTGATGAGTTTCTTCTCTAGAGCGCAGTGCCCATCTTCAAAAAGGGCGTGGGCGCTTTTTAAAGAGCGATAGGTAAAGGCCTCTTTCAGGCGCGTCGCGCACCCCTGGGCCGACACCTCGCCAGCCACAAAAAAACCCATCAAAATAAGACAAACACGCGCGCCCATTACCACAATCCCCTTGCCGCCAGCATTCCTCAACGCTATGGTGTGGGGATTCTATCCTTAATTGGGACGAAACGCTATGTTCAAAAAGTCAGTTGTGGCACTTTTTACGCCCTTTAAAGATGGCCACATTGACGGCCAGGCTGTGACGCGTCTTGTGGACTGGCACGCCTCCCAAGGAACCCACGCTCTTGTGGTGGGCGGATGCACGGGCGAAGGCAATTCCCTCACGCCAGATGAGCATGAATATCTCCTGAAGTGCGCCCTTGAAGGGGCCGCCGGGCGCCTGCCCATCATTGCCTCCACGGGCGCTGTCACAACTCACGAGACCGTCACCCTTTCCAAGCGCGCCCAAAAGATTGGTGTGCAGGGTCTTATGATCATGACGCCGTCTGTGGTGAAACCACTGGGCGAAGGGCTTGTTGCCCACTTTGCGGCCGCCCACGGGGCAGTCGATTTGCCCATCATGCTCTATCACAACCCAGGGCGCACATGCGGCAAACTCGAAGATGACACCCTTGAGGCGCTGGCATCCCTTCCCCGCCTTTTGGCCATTAAGGACTCCACGGACAACCTCACCTGGCCCCTTGCCCTTAAGCAACGCTTTGGTGATCGCTTCGCCCTTTTGTCTGGCGAGGACCTCACATGCGCCGCTTTCTTGGCCCAAGGGGGAGACGGGACCGTGTCCGTCACAGCCAACGTTGTTCCGCACCTTTACGCACGCCTCCACGACGCGTGGCGCGCAGGAGACCTTGCAACGTTTTTTAAGACGCGCGACGCCATTTTCCCCCTGTCCAAAGCGGTCTTGTGCGTGACCAACCCTATTGCCCTGAAGTGCGCTGCCTCCCTCATGGGATTGTGCAGGGATGAGCTGCGCCTGCCCCTAACCCCAGCCTCGCCCCCCGCGCGCGCTTTCGTGGAGGCGACATTGCACAAGGCAGGACTTCTCACACCAGGACAGGCCCGCCATGCTTAAGGCTAACGGAGAGACCATCGCCGACAACCGCCGCGGCGCCTTTGATTACTTTATCGAAGAAACTCTTGAGGTGGGCCTGCGCCTTGTGGGGAGTGAGGTCAAATCCCTGCGCCAAGGAAAGGCCAGCATTGTTGAGGCCCACGCGGCCGAGAAACAAGGCATTTTTTACCTTTTCAACATGACCATCCCCGAATATACGGGGGCCAACCGCTTTAACCACGAGCCCAAGCGCCCACGCGAACTCCTCCTGCGCCGACGCGAGATCCGCAAGCTTATGGTGGCTGTGCAAAGGAAGGGATATACCCTGATTCCCATGGCGCTTTACTTTAACCCACGGGGTCTTGTGAAGTTGAAACTGGGCATCGCCAAGGGTAAAAAGCTGACGGACAAGCGTCAAACCATGAAAGAGCGTGATTGGCAGCGCGAAAAGGGCCGCACCCTTAAAGAAGGCGGCCGGGACTAACGCCCCGGCACTTGCACGTACGATGGCTTAGTTGTTCTTAAAAAACGCCTTTTACAGCAGAGTGAAAGTCATCTTGCGTCAATTTGGGGAATGTGCTCCTCAACTGACGTAGATATCCACTCAGAGACGACATGTCTTTGTTTTTTTGATCTTCATCTATACTAGTCACCTTTTTCATATCAATTGTGAAGGATTTTTCACCCTTAACATATTGGTATCTGCACGCACCGCGGGGTGCATAGAGGGATAAAATCTTTTCCTGACTGTCGTGTTCCGTATGGCTGGCAATGGACATAAATACTCGTGATGTAGACATAGTCCATTTTTCTCCGTCAATGATCAAGGCCGCTTTCTCTTGGCGCGCATCATATCTTTCATGAATATACACAAAAAGTGGATCGCCAAGCTTCAATTCAGGGCATCCTTCTTTGTCCATTGTCACATGCAAGGCATTTCCTTCGACAGCAGACGACGTAGACCCATGCGCGGTGCCCGCAAGGCCTGCAAACACAAGCACACCCACAAAAATCCCTTTTCTCATCAAAACCTCTTTCTATGAGTTACACTTAACTTAGGATGAGAGCAAAAAATTAACAAAGGGTTAAAAGACCGTGTCCATAGCAAGGTTAGAAGACCGGTATCCTTAATGAAGGCTGCCGGGATTAAGGCCCCGGCGTTCTGCGTAGGGACGTACTCTTATTTAAAAGCGTCTTTCACAACAGAGAGAAAGTCGCTCTGGGTCAGCCCAGGGAATTTGCCCTTTAGTTCGCGCATATACACCCTCAGTTCCTCCAAGGCCGGGCCTTTATCCTCCCTAATGCCGGGCCCCCTTGTGACTTCAGTGGGCTTTAGCGTAACCATGAAAGAGCTATTCCCCTTGACGTATTGGTATTCACAGCTGCCAACGGGCGCATGGACAGCATCTAAGCTTTCAGGAAAATCATTTAACTTACCGCGTACAGCGAGAAAACGTTCTTCTAGATCCATCGTCCATGTTTTTCTGTTGATAGTTAGAGTCCCGCGCATTTGATTCGCTTTAAACCTTTCATGAATATATACAAAAAGTGGATCACCAAGCTTCAACCCGGGACACCCTTCATCATTCATGGACACATTAAACGCGTTTCTTTGGACAGCAGATGGAAAAGACGCAGAAGCAGTGCCGGCAAGGCCTGCAAGAACGGCCAATCCCAGAAAAAATTTTGTTCCCATTGATGATCCCTTTTAAGGCTTTTACCGCTTTGGTGATAAAAGAATTAAATTAACAAATGGTTAAAAAACGCATTTCAGCAGCAAGGTGGGAAAGGGCCGTTCCCTCAAAGAAGGAGGTCGACACTCTGGGTTCTGGCCACCCCATTGAGTCTAACTTTTGGCTCTGAGGGTTTTTGCTTCAAAACACCCTCGCCTCAAGGCCGCACACCCTCAATCAGGGAAATTTCGAAAGCCTTCTGGCCAGCAAAGTGGTATTCGCAGGTTCTTGCTTCTGTGGCGGCGTAGCGCCTAGCTCCAAAGTAGGTTACCTCAGGCTCTTTCGGCGCAGGCGCTCCGGCTTTCTCGTGAACAATAAGACGCCATCGCTGCCCATTGAGGAGAATTGCAGTTTCTTGGGTAGGATCTTTATTGGCGTTTCCCTTCAAGATATAAGTGATCAGTGAGCCACCCGGGGAAAGCTTTGGGCATTGTCTGTCACCTGGCTCCACTTGAGCTATGGTAAAAGATGGGGGAGTGGAAACGGCTGAAAGAGAGAAAACGTGCCCCGTCATACAGGTCACCATCACAATTCCCGCTAAATAGATGCCTTTTTGAACCATGTGCAACACTCCCTTGCTAGACACGCCCACCGTAGCCACTGTTGATTAAGAATGTCTTAACGAGCTGTACAAGGCATCCCCGTCGCTCGCGCATAACCCTTTGATCGTTTATGAAATCATCTTGCCTGCGCCCAAAGTCTGGGATAGCATACGGCAAAATCAAAAATGAGCGCACACCCATGGAACACACGCATCTTCACGTTCTTGACCATCCCCTTATCCAGCACAAGCTGTCCTGCATGCGTGATGTGAACACGGACAAACCCACCTTTCGTCGTCTCTTGAAGGAGATCGCCCTCCTCATGGGTTATGAGATCACCCGGCACCTGCCCGTTTTTGAAACACGCATCACGACCCCCATGACCTCTATGCTGGCCACAAAAACCCATGAAGATCGGTTGGTGGTGGTACCCATTTTGCGCGCTGGTATCGGCATGGCCGAAGGACTTATGGACCTTTTCCCCTTGGCCCTTGAGGGACACATCGGTCTTTTCAGGGATCCCGAGACAAAACGCCCCGTCGAGTATTTGGTCAAGCTTCCCCCGGTGGAGGATAAGACCTTTATTTTAGTCGACCCCATGCTGGCCACGGGACACTCGGCCGCCTACGCCGTCAGCCTGCTGCGCGCACGCGGTGTACCCGCCTCCTCCATTCTTTTCCTCTCCCTCGTGGCAGCCCCCGAGGGCTTGGAAGTTTTCTTCAACGCGCACCCCGAGGTTGCCCTTTACACAGCCGCCCAGGACCTGCACCTCAATGCCCACGCCTATATTATTCCAGGGCTAGGGGACGCGGGGGACCGTCTCTTTGGGACGATCTAGCCGACACCTCTCTTAATCTTTTCGAAACGTTTTCAGGCATATAATGGACTTATGACTGGCGAAAAAACAATTATTGTGCGCCACATGTAAATGAGCGTATACTTTAAAGCGTCACATAAAAATAAATAATCGGGAGGAGTCACGTTATGAAGAAAAACGGTAAATACCAACGCATTGCCCTTGCTTGCCAGGGAGGCGGGTCACTGGGCGCCTATCACATTGGTGCTTACAAGGCAATGGCTGAGCATGGATATCATCCTGATATCGTGTCAGGTATTTCCATTGGCGCCTTCACTGCGTCCATCATCGCAGGCAATGACCCTGCTGACCGCGTGGCTAAACTGCAGGCATTCTGGGATACCATCTCTTGGCCAGATATGCCACAACTGCCCAATGCAACAGCTGAGATGAAGAAGTACCATAATACGTTGACATCCTTGCAAGGATTCATCTTTGGTCAACCAAACTTCTTCACGCCCCGCGTGCCTGGTCCCAAAATGCAAAAGAAGGGCACATTGGAGGCTACCAGCTATTATGACACGAGCAAGCTCCATGACACCCTTCTAGAGTTCGTAGATTTTGATCGCATCAATAGCGGTAAAACACGTCTCCTTCTTGGCTCCACACGGGTCAAAAATGGTGAACTTGTGTTCTTTGACAGCGCAAACATGAAGATTGGCCCAGAGCACGTCATGTCCTCTGGCTCCATGCCTCCAGGCTTTCCTGGCATGCGCATTGACGGTGACATGTTCTGGGATGGTGGATGCGTGTCCAACACACCCCTGGAAGGCATCTTCAATGCACAACCCAAGGTCAACACCCTGTGCTTCATGATTGACCTGTTCAACCCTGTGGGGCATGAGCCTGAAGATATGGACGATGTGGAAATCCGTTCAAAGGATATTTTGTACACAAGCCGTACGGCCCACCATATTGGCCATGTCACTAATCGCCACAATCTTCAAAAAGCGCTTTCCCACGTGGTATCCAAGCTGCCAAATGACCTCAAAAAAGATCCTATCATTAAGGAGCTTGAGGGCTTTGCCACGGATACGGATTTTGACATTGTGCACACGGTGTATGACGCACCTGCTTATGAAGTCAAGTCCAAGGACTGCGAGTTCTCCAAGAGCTCCATCAAGGACCGCGCCGAGCATGGTTACAATGACATGCAGCGCGCCCTTGAAAAGGCCCCCTGGATCCAGGACAAGCCATCCCACAAGGGTTGCACGGTCCACAAATTCATCAGTGGCGCTCACGTCTCTTCAGACTAAGTGTTTGCCGCTCAAACAAAAAAGGCCTCCCACGGGAGGCTTTTTTTATGCCTTGTTTTGTGCGCGGCTCCCGCAGGCCCTGCAGGCAAATAACCTAGCGGCGACCAAACAGCTTTTCCACATCCGTGAGTTGAAGCTCCACATAGGTGGGACGCCCGTGATTGCACTGACCTGCGTGGGGTGTTGTCTCCATTTGGCGCAAAAGAGCGTCCATTTCAGGAAGTGTGAGCTTGCGCCCTGCCCGAATACTGCCGTGGCAGGCGCGCGTGGACAGAACCTCAAGCAGACGCTCCTTCAAAAGATGGGGCTCGCAGGACACCTCTAAGGAATCAGCCACGTCTTGCAAAAGCGCGCGCGCGTCAACGGCGCCCAGAAGCGCTGGGGTTTCACGCACAACAAAGGCGCCTCCCCCAAAGGCTTCCACCACAAGGCCAAGCTCTTCAAGGAGCCCGGCGTGTTCGGTCAGTAAAGCAGCGTGTCGCGGGGAGACCTCGACGATCTCAGGCACCAAGAGCCCCTGCCCCACCATGCGTCCTTTGGCAAGCTGGGCTTTCATGTCTTCGTACACAAGACGCTCATGGGCGGCGTGCTGGTCCACAAGGATCAGCCCGTCCTGGGTTTGAGCCACAATATAGGTGCCGTGGAGCTGAGCAACGGCGTGTCCCAAGGGATGGCTCTCACCAGGCGCAGCGCTTGTTTCATAGGGTGCGCCTTCTGCCACTCCAAACTGTGGGCCGTCCTGAGAGACAGCTGCCACCCCGGACGCAAGAAAGGATGCCACATGCCCCTGGGTTGTGTAACGCGGCCCTTGGGGGGCCGAGAACGACCTGGCCATGGGCGCGGGCGCAAAGGTGGGCTGGTGGAAAGGTGACGGGGAAAGCGCACTCGGCGCTGGTGCTGCGCGAAAGGCGCCAAGGGCCGCCTGGGAAACGGTGGTGGCAACCCGGTGCCCTGCCGCGCGCAGGGCGTCCTTAATGGCACCCACGAAAAGGCCGCGCACAATCCCAGGGTCCGCAAAGCGCACCTCAGTTTTGGCCGGATGAACGTTAACGTCCACCGCCGCCGGATCAATCTCCAGAAAAAGCGCCACAAGGGGATAGCGCGCGGGCGCCAGAAAATCTTGGTAAGCAAGGCGCAGTGCGCTTTGTAGGACTTTGTCACGCACGGGACGACCATTCACAAAAAGGAACTGGTGGGAGGGACTGGCCCGGCTTAGGGTGGGAAGCCCCACAAAGCCGGACAAGCGAAGTCCTTCCCGGTGGGCGTCAATGGGAAGGGCGTTGGCGCCAAAGTCCGCACCCATAATTTTGGTCAGCCTCATAAGGCGCGCACCCGCCTCGTCCATCTCACGCGCGGCTTCTGGCAGATCACACACAACCTTGCCTTCTTGCACCAGGCGAAAGCTCACATAAGGGCTCGCCATGGCAAGACGGTTAAGCGCCTCTTGTACATGGGCGCTTTCCGTTGAGGCGGACTTGAGAAACTTGAGGCGCGCGGGCGTTGCGAAAAAAAGATCCCGTACCTCCACCGTCGTGCCCTGGGGGTGGACAGCGGGCTTTTGCCCCAGGTCCTGACCACCTTCAACCTCTTGGAGCCACCCCTCACTCGCGCCCCGCGCGCGCGAGGTCACGCTCAAGCGCGCAACAGATGCAATGGACGGCAGCGCCTCTCCACGAAACCCCATGGTCTTGATGTGAAACAAATCCTCGTCAGGGAGCTTAGAGGTGGCGTGGCGCTCAAGGGCCAGGGGCAGATCCTCACGGCTCATGCCGCATCCATCGTCGGTGACACGCAAGAGAGAGCGTCCGCCTTCTCGCATGTGAATCTCAATATGGGTAGCGCCCGCGTCCAGCGCGTTATCCACGAGCTCTTTCAGGACAGAGGCGGGGCGCTCCACCACCTCGCCCGCGGCAATCTGGTTGACTAAGGTCGTGGGAAGACGGCGAATCACACTCACGCAGCGTATCCTTCCTGCATGAATTGGCGTGTGAGAATTTTACCCTCTTCAACGGCAGGCTGGGAAAAGGCGTCAATTCCCATGAGCTCAGCCGCCAGGATCACCTCCAAAAAAGCGTGCATCATGAGGGCACCCAGGGTTTGGGGCGTCACGTCGTCCATGCATAGGGTGCGCACGGGACGCTTGGCGGAGCGCAGGCACATCAAGGTAGCCTCTTGCTCCGCCGCGAGAAGATCTCCCACGGTGCGGGAAGAAAAATATGATAGGCGTGGATCTAAACTCAAATCCGCAACATTAAAGGCATCACCCCGTCCTTGAGGATTTGTCAAAAGAAGTGTGTAGGCACCAAGGGGTGCGCCCTCCAGAAAAAGCTGCAGTTGACTGTGTTGGTCCACGGTCCCAAGGGCCGCAACGGGAAAGGTACCTTGGCCTTCTTTACCCAAGCTCTCGGCCCAAAGCTGGACCCACCACTTGGAGAAAACAGCCAAACGGTCGCTATAGGGCATCATGACGTGCACGCCTTTACCTTCTTGAGCAAGGGCAACGCAAGCGGCCGCACCCGTTGCGGCTGCGTGGGTTGCCTTTTCAACACGCAGGCGCTCAAGAACGCTACGTGCCCCATTTCTTACCCCACTTACGTCCACACCCATCAAAAGCGCTGGGATCATCCCCACGCACGAGAAAACGGAAAAGCGTCCGCCAATATCCTTGGGATGGTCACACACAGGGATATCGTATTTGTTGGCAAGGGCGCGCAGTGGGGTATCATCATTTTGGGTTATCACAAGCACGTGATCACGCACGTGCCCATCTCCAACGCTTAAACGCAGTGCGTCTAGAACACATAAAAACTGCGCTAGTGTCTCGGCAGTCGTGCCCGACTTGGAGATCACAAGATATCCGGTCTTGGAGGGCTGTGGGTAGGCGCGCAAACTTGCAAGCGTGTGGGGATCCACGTTCTCCACAAAATGAAAAGACTTGCCCTTATATCCAAGGGGAGGCCTGACAAGCTCAAGCAGGCTTTTGGCACCCAAGCTGGAGCCGCCTGTGCCCAAAAGCACAAGATGCTCAAAGCCGGCCAGATGACGTGCGAGGTGCCCAAAGTCCTCCAAATCATCCTCTCGCATAACGCAAGAAAGGGCAGGCAGGGCGCCAGACACCTCTTTTTGCACCACGCTTTCCACCGCCGCCACAACGCCCTGGGTGTAGGCGCTCGACTGGCCAAAGGTCGACAGGTCCTGGGTTACAAATGTCATGATTTGTCTCCGCTTTTAGGGGTTGGCAGGGGGCCTTGGGAGCCCGCCACAATGGTAATCATACGATTGGGGTCAAAAAAAGACTTGGCAAAGGCGTTCACGTCTTTGAGCGTGAGGGCCTGAATGCGTGCGGCGCGCTTATCAAGATAATCGATGGGGCGCTTGTCCACCTGCAACTCATGCAGAGCCGTTGCGATTTTCAAAGATGAGCTGAGCTCCAAGGGAAGACTTCCCTCAAGAAAGCTCTTGGTTGCGTCCAGTTCCTCCTGGGAAATACCCTCATTCTTGAGCTTTGTGACAAGGGACTTGATCAAATCCATCGCAGCAAACACTGTTTTGGCATCGCTCTGCACACTCCCCTTCACAAGGGCCGCGTGGGCAAGACTTGACGTTCCACAACCCGCATCATAGGCCAGCCCCTTGCGTGTACGGATCTCTTCCATCATCCAAGAATGAAAGCTCCCCCCGCCCAAAACATAGGTGAGGACATAGAGTTTGAGAGCGTCCGGGTGGGTCACATGAAGACCTGGATGGGCAAACAACACAACACTTTGGGGGTGGGGCGTTGCCAAGGAGCGGGTCTCGCCATGGTCAGGAAAAGAGGCTTCAAGAACCTCTCTGTAATCTCCTTTAATGGGAAGGGATTTTGTAATCTCTTCGACCGCAGATGTAAGATCCTTGGGCGCCACGTCACCACATGCGCCAATAATCATGCTGTCGGTCGCAACGCACTGACGCAAAAAGTGATACAGATCCTTCACATTAATGGCATTGATATCGGCTGCAGATTTCACGGTTGCGCCGTAAGGATGGTCTTTATAAAGGGCTTGGGACAGCGCCTCACTTGCGTTCCATCCAGGTGTAAGTTTAGCATTCTCAAAACCCTGGATCATGGACTGGCGCACACGCTCAAAGGCATCGGGATCAAAGCGCGGCTTGGTCAGCATCAGTTTCAAAAGAGAAAGCCCTTCTTGCCAGTGCCTGCGCGGCGCGCGCATGGCCACAAATAAGCGGTCTGGCGTACTGGATACAGAAATAGAAATACCCTTATCCTGAAGGCGCTCAGCAAAGGTTTTGGCATCAAGATCTCCGGCACCCTCTGTCAAAATCGAGGCCAGAAAGTCGGAAAGAGCAACCTTATCCTTTGGCGCCTGGGTGCTCCCTGCCTGAAAACTCATCACAAGGGACACAACGGGCACGCTGTGATCTTCAACAAACCAGGCTGTGAGGCCACTCTTGGTCTTTAAATCCTGAATATTAAGGGCCTCAGCCTTATTTGCAAAGCATGCAACCAGAACACTTAAGATAATCTGTTTTAATGCTCTCATGGCCGTGCTCCTTTTTCTTCTTTCTTAGTCGCTGATGCGTCTTTGTGTGGCGGCACAAGTAAACCCGTGAGATGGGTTTCCCCCGCCAGAATGCGCGCATAAAGCGCCTTCACATCCTTAAGGGTCACCGCCTCAATCTTCTTGTCCCACTGATCAAGCTCCTCCAGGGGAATGTCCATGACAAGGCCCTGAGCTAAGTTGTCCACGCCCGCAAGTGGGCTGTCCCGCTCAATCTCGATGCTAGCCAGCATGCGGCTTTTGGCCTTGGCCAGTGCCTCCTCAGTCAGGCCTTCCTTGGCAAAGGAACGCAAGCACTCATCGAGGGCTTTTTCTAAGGTCTCAAGGGAGGTGTTTTGGGTTGGTTGCAAAATGACATTAAAGGAACTGGGGCCGCGCATAAAAACCGTGTAATCCACGTGCAATCCGCTGGCAACTTTTTGTTTTTCAACCAGTTGTTGGTAGACATAACCGGTGGGTTGGGCACCCAGCATATTCTCGATGAGCTGCGCTGTATAGCGGTGCCCGCCGTTGTCATCCAAATAGTTGGGTGCGGGGTACGCGCGCATGAGAAGCGGTACTTGGATGTCTTTGGCCGGATAGGTGAAGCGTGTTTGACCCGAAAGAGGAATCGTTTCGCCCAAGCGCGTGCGCACAGGGACAGGACGCTTTGGCAAGGGTGCGTAGTACTTGTCAACAAGGACCTTTGCCTCCTCCAAGGTCACATCCCCCGCCAAGAAGAGGATGGCATTGGAAGGGGCGTACCAGTATTCGTAAAAGGATCGAGCATCATCAAGGGTGAGGCGGGCAATTTCCTCAGGCCACCCGATGGGCGGAATGCGGTAAGGGGACGTGCGGTAGAAAAGGGAGTTCAGTGCCTCAACAAAGCGCCCGGTTGGTTCATTATCCGTTCGCATGCGGCGCTCTTCCTGTACGACCTTGAGCTCAGTGGCTGCCTGTTCTGGTAGGGTTTGTAGGCGACCTAAGCGCTCGGACTCAAGTTTCATAATGCGCTCTAAGTGTTGCTTGGCTACCACCTGATAAAAGTTCGTAAAGTCATAGGAGGTCGAGGCGTTTTGGGATCCCCCGACGGCCTCCACCTGACGCATGATCTCGCTAGAAGCAGAGCCACTGGGGCCCTTAAAGCGCAGGTGCTCTAGAAAGTGGGCAATACCTGACTTGCCCAAGGGATCGTCGCACGATCCCACCTTGAACCACAAAAACTGGGCCACAATGGGGGCACGGTGATTTTCTAACACCACTACTTTAAGGCCATTGTCCAGGGTAAAGGATTTTGGATTATAAAGACCTTCCGACCAAGCAGAGGTGAGCGTCAGCCCCCCAATGAAAAGTGCGCGCCCTAACCACCGTGCAATATGTCCCATGTGTGCCCCTCGTTTTCGTATCTGTTTGCTTAAGCCTTGTTGCCGGTCGTTGCGGTCTTATCCTTGTACTTTTCCTGCTCAGCCTTTGGATCAATGACCGTGCCTTTATTGGGCGCGCCAAAAAGGTAAGGGACTTCATCGTCGGCTTCCTCTCGCTCTGGAGAAGGTGCTTTTTCGTCTTCTGGCCTTGCCTTGGCATTTGTCAGCAGCGCGTCTTCTGCGGAAGATGGACGCGCGCTCGCCTCTCCTGAAACCCCAAGGGCCTCCTTGGCGCTATCCTCTCCCGCCGCCTCAAAACGTGGCTTTTCACCCGCCTTAGGAGGGTTAAGCGCCAGGCAAGGAGGCGCACTCAAGGGAGGGCGAGAGAGAATCGTGTACTCATCGGGTTGCTCGCGCTTGAGTCCCAAAGCTTCTTTTGTCTTATCACAGCCGCTAAGAACAACACTGGTTGCAACAAGCGCCCATACATACGTCTTATGCATCATTTTGAACGATTCCTTCCTTCTAAAGAGCTATCCAGCAAAATCAGCCCCACACCAATGGTGATGGCTGTATCTGCCACATTAAACGCTGGGAAACCGTGGGGCCCCCAGTGAAAATACAAAAAATCAACAACTGCGCCAATGCGCAAGCGGTCAATGAGGTTTCCAAGGGCACCCCCTATCATGAGCCCCAAGGCAACGCCCAGGATCTTTGAGGGAGCCCGCAACATCCAATAGGATAAAAGCGCGACAATGCCAAGGGCCACAGCGCATAAAACAAGAACGCCCGTGCGTGAATCCTGCGCAAATAGGCTAAAGCTGACCCCTCGGTTGAAGGCCATCACAATATCAAAGAAAAACGTCACAGGGATATTGCGAGGTGGATTCATGACATGTGCCAAAAGAAACCACTTGGTCAGCTGATCTAAGGCAAAGCTCAGGGTCACCGTCACACAGCCCCAAAAGGCTGGCCGCTGGTAAAAGAAAAGGGGCGCGTTTGTCATGCCACAACCTTTTCGCAGCGTGCGCACAAGGTCGGGTGGAGGGCACTTTGTCCCACTTCTTCCAGCACCTGCCAGCACCGTTGACACTTCTCACCCTTAGCCTTTTGCACCACAACCCCCAAGCCCGGTATATCCGAGGATGTGTGGGCTCCTTCGGGCGCCTCCCCTTTGACGACCTCAAAGGAGGACACGATGGTCAGCGCGTGCCACGGCTGGGTGTGGTCCAAAAGGCCGTTTGGGTCATAGAGCACAAGGTGTGCCTGCAGGCTTGACCCCACAAGGCCGTCTTTTCTGGCAACTTCCAAAGCACCCGTCATCACACGGCGCTGGGCGCGCATGGTGTCAAAACGTGCAGCCAAAGCGTCGTCTTTCCATGCCTCATCTGGGGCTTCAAAGGTTGCCATATGCACGGAGCCCTCTCGTCCCAATGAGCCCCAAGCCTCGTCGGCCGTAAAGCACAAAACAGGCGCGAGCGCCCGCATCAAGAACTCTAAGAGGATGGACATAAAATGGCGCGTTGCACGGCGGGCAAGACTTGAGGGCGCGTCGCAGTACAAAACGTCTTTGCGCATATCAAAGTAAAAAGCCGACAAATCAACGGCGCAAAAGGTGTGAAGCACTGCAAACCAGGCTTGATAGCTATGTGTAGCAAGGCACGTCTGCATCGTATGATGAAGTGCGTGAACTTGGTGAAGCATATAACGCTCAAGCTCAGGCATCTGGTCAAAGGAGATCGCCTCGCGGCTCGCGTCATAGCCATCGAGTGCCCCCAAAAGATAGCGCAGGGTGTTGCGGAAGCGCCGGTAAAGATCCTCTTGGGATTTCAAAATCTCAGGCCCCACGCGGCAGTCGTCCGTATAGTCGCTGTTCACGGTCCAAAGACGCAGGATCTCAGCGCCGCTTTTATCCATCACGGCCTGGGGCTCAACGCCGTTACCCAAGGACTTAGACATCTTCTGTCCCTTTTCGTCCAGCACAAAGCCGTGGGTGACAACCCCCTTGAAAGGAGCACTTCCGCGCGCCGCACACCCCAAAAGAAGGGATGTCTGGAACCAACCGCGGTGCTGGTCAGAGCCCTCAAGGTAAAGGTCCGCTGGCCGCACCAGCTCATCTCTTTCCTCCAGCACAAAGGCCTGGGTGGCGGCGGAGTCAAACCACACGTCTAAGACGTCCCGCACTTGTTCAAAATCTTCCACCTTGTAAGCGCTGCCCAAAAACACTTGGGGGTCCGTGGCAAACCACGCGTCACAGCCATGCTCTTTCGTGGCGGCCACAATGCGCGCGTTCACAGCCTCGTCCAGAAGAGGTTGCCCCGTGTGTTTATTCATGAAGATGGCCAAAGGCACGCCCCAGGCACGCTGGCGAGACAGACACCAGTCAGGGCGCCCTTCCACCATGGCCCGGATACGGTTGCGCGACTGGGCGGGATACCAGGTTACCCCTTCGATGGCGTGAAGGGCCTCGTCCCGCAATCCGTCCATGGACAAGAACCACTGGGGTGTCGTGCGGTAAATCAGAGGCGCCTTTGAGCGCCATGAATGGGGATAGCTGTGGACGAGCTTTGTGCTAAACAAAAGGCGCCCGTGGGCCACGAGAGCGTCCAGGATTGGCCCATGGGCTTTAAAAACATGGAGGCCTGCAAAGGCTTTGACACTGGGATTATAAATACCCTCGGGTGACACCGTATCGGGAATCTCCAGGCCGTATTTCTTACCCAGAGCAAAGTCCTCGGGACCATGGGTGGGCGCAGTGTGCACAAGTCCTGTACCCGCGTCTGTTGTCACGTGATCGCCGTATAAAAGGGGCACTTCAAAGTCGTATCCTTCTTCCCACAAACAGTGGCGCGCAAAGGTGCCCTCAAGGGCGCTTCCCTCAAAAGTAGCAAGGGTTTTAACAGTGCCTAGGTGGGTTTGGGTGGCAACCGCCTCCAAAAGATCGCTGGCCACAATGAGCTTTTCACCGCGCAGGGCCAGAGACCCTTCAGGGGGATCACTCACCTCGATAAGGCTATAGGTCACGTCCTTGTGATAGGCAACCGCACGGTTACCCGGCAGTGTCCAAGGCGTCGTCGTCCAAATGAGGACACTGGCCCCCACAAGATCCGCGCGTTCACTTTTCACAATGGGAAAGCGCACAAAGATGGAGAAAGACGTATGATCGCGGTACTCGACTTCTGTATCGGCCAGGGCTGTTTTCTCCACAACGGACCACATGACGGGCTTGACGCCTTTATAGAGCTTGCCGGCCATGAGAAGCTTGAGAAGCTCCCCTGTTGTAATGGCTTCCGACGCAAAATCCATGGTGTTGTAGGGGCGCGCCCAGTCAGCCAGGATTCCCAGCCTTTGGGACTCCGCGTTTTGCACGTCCATCCACCCCTTGGCGAAGGTGCGGCACTGGGCCCGAAAATCTAAGAGTGGCACGTCCTCTTTGTGCTTGCCGCTTGCCCGCACGCGCTCTTCGATCTTCCACTCGATGGGAAGGCCGTGGCAGTCCCAGCCAGGCACAAAGGGCGCGTCATAGCCTTGGAGCTGCTTATAGCGCACCACGATGTCTTTAAGGATGCCCGTATAAGCATGACCAATATGCAAATGTCCGTTGGCGTAGGGCGGTCCCGCGTGCAGCACGTAGAGGGGTTTTCCCTTGGAGGCAGCGCGCACACGGTCGTAAAGACCCATGGCGCGCCACTTTTCAAGCATTTTTGGCTCCATTTGGGGCAAGTTGCCCCGCATGGGAAAGTCGGTCTTGGGTAGAAAAACCGTGTCTTTATAGTCCGTCATCGGCGTCCGTCATCATACAAAAAATCCATCGTATGTGACGATACGCACCCCGCCCCCCAAATGCAAGGGGGGACACGCAGTGTTATTGTATCAGGGCGTTCTTTTGGGTAGATAAAACCATCTCCATGAGGGCGTCCTTGGCCACGTGCGCCCAAATGGCGTCGCGCTTGCCGTGGGGGCGCACCAAAGTCACAGGCGATCCCGTTTGGGTGTGCATCACCATGTGTGATCCCCCTATACGCACGTCACTGGCGGCCACAAGGCCCTGGGATATGAGTGTATTGACATGACCAAGAGAGAGCGCCACTTCACACGCCCCTCGATCTTAAGGGCGTTCACATGGGACCTGGCCGCCTCGATCATCTCTGCCGATGGCCCACTTGGGGAGACAGGCGCACTGGAGGACGCCACAACAACCTTGGTGTCCCCACCCCGATTTCTGCCGCCTCGTTTCTTGCCCCCTTTGTTGCGAGATGGCCTTGCAGAGGCCTTTTGTGCATCACGTACAACGCGTTTTGAAATAGCCTCTTGCTGGACACGAATCTCAGCATCCACAAGTAACGCCTCCAAAGAGTGCATCTCTTCTTCAACAGCAGCAATGACGTCTGCATAAGGCGCGACTGTTTTTTCTTCAGCACCTACTTCTTGGATATGCGTCTCCATTTCCTGGGCATGGGCGAGAGCAAGGCGTTCCTCTTCCAGCATCAAAAGACGCAGGATCCGTTGGTCTTGGATAGTTGTGGGCAGGGGCACATAATCCACCACGCCGTTATTCTCCAAATCACCGTTTGCTAAAAACGTGCGCACACTCGATGCAAACAGGGTATCGACCATGGCCTCATCGGCACGAGGTGTTTCAGAAAGCGTTTTGCGCGCGGCTTTATTTTCAGTCTGGAAATATCCCGTTTCGAACTGCTTCACCATGGGGGACAAGTAAAAATCAGGCGCACAGAGCCTGATCTGCCATTCAACCAGGCGCCTCTCGGGGCCACGGCCCAAGTCAATGATCTCGTCGTATCCAGGCACATGATTTAGAATCAAACCACATCCCGTAATCACCCGCCCACGCGCGTCGTAAAGAAGCGCTGACCCCATATAGGGACGCTTGAGAGTTGGAACAAAATAGCTGGATGCAAGGCCTGAAACTGGAGAAACAGGCAGTTGCGTCGCCATTAAATAGTCATTGTCGTCCTTTATGAACAAAAGCCCTTCGTTTTGTTTTCCTGGCAAGGACCCGTAGCGTGCACCCTTTGCGAGATCACTTTCCGGATGCATTTGCTTCAGGGCGTCCACGTAAAAGTTACAAAAGCGGCCGTACGCGTCGAAAAGATCCTTGTGCTTAAGAAAAAGAGGCCCTGTGACCTCATCTCGGCCATGGCCATGAAGACGCTCTGCCATGTCTGGTATTACAAAACACAAACTGTTATAAATATTAATAATGGTTATGCTGACAAGCTTTTCAAATTTCTCTCTTACGCCCATGGGTGGCAAAAAAAACCGCTCTTCGCTGCGCGCTGCACCTTTGCGCGCCCCTCCCTTTTGAGCTCCTGTTTTGTAAAAGTTCTCAAGAACTGGGATTGCGATCCCTATCGCTTTTGCCCCATCATAAAACCTCTCAGCATACACAGTCTCTTTTGTTTGCCCGGCTTGGACCTCAAGGAACGCAGCCAAAGGCACAAGCTGGCTTGGGCGAAAGGACGCCGGCGATAAATCCGCCTCGCACACCAATTCTTTCTCACCAGTGGCACTGGCCCATCCAAGGGGGCTCTGGGTTAATAGGACAAAGGCCAAAAATGCTTTTTTCATTTCTTAAATCTCGAACACGGCATAAATCACAAAGAAAAAATGCACGACTTGTGTCTTTTTGTCAAGAAATGAGACGGCCCGTTACATAAAACTCAAAAACGCGCTCTGTCAATAAAAAGCACTTTTAAGTCCTTTGTGGGCGTGAAGTTCTTTGCCTCAAAACGGTACACGCCATCGCTCCCCTTGTTAAGCACCCCGTCAAAAGACGTCAAAACAAGGGTGTCTTTGGTTGGGGGAGTTACCTCTAGGCGGAAAGATGTGATGGGCCCCTTCCAGTGGGCGCCTGTGGTCAGGATATAGCGGACCTCGCGCATACCGTAGGTGATGGGATGCGCGCTGTTTTCTTCATTCTCCTTTGCCGCCGCATCTCTCCCAAACATGACCAAAAGTGCCGCCTTGTCTTCTCCGCTGATGGCATAATCCGTAAGCTTCTTTTTCTCGGGATTCCCGGAAGCGTCCGTGTCGCGGTGATGGATAACGATGTCATCCAAAGAGACATCCTGCCCCGGCTTCTTGGGCGTGTAAGACACCCACTGGTAACCCGCACTTGGTCGGTAGGCGTGGGTGACCTGAATGGTCTTATTGGCCGGGAATATTTGGCGCCAGTAATAGGTGATATAGGTCTGCCAAAGGGGGGTGTCACCCTCCCCCAGAAGTTTAAGCCCAGCCAGCTTTTTCTTCAGCGCCGCGTCTCTATGGAGCGCGGGCTCCTCCATAAAGCCACCAAGATAAAGGGACGAGAGGGGGATTTTATGCTTTTTGAGAAGAGAGGTAATATCTTTTCCGTTTCTGTCTATGGCCTTCACCTGAACGCTTGCGCCGTAAGTCTGGCCCTCTGAGGTGCGGGTAAAATTTGTAAAGGCGGCGCCTGAAACAGATGCCCGCAATGGCGTGACGTGGCTTTGCTCCTGGGAATTTACATCCTCTAAATACCGGTGTGCGTGATAGGTCTCATCCCAACTTGGCCAGGCGCGAGCACGGTCAAAAAGGGTGACAGGAGAGGGCGGCAGAGGAAAGGCAACATCTGTCTCAATGTCTTTGGGGCTGTGGTTCGTAAAGGCGTAATCAACCTTGATGTTGTCTGCACTGATTTCTAAAACCTCGCTGTCCATACTGATCTGATCCGTGAGGGCATAGGTAATCACCCCTCCCGCAATGGTTGCAGTTGTGTCATTAGCCAGAAGGGGCCCCGACAAAAGACCCGTGGCCACGAGGGCAAGGACAAAGCGCGTCACGTGCATTTTCAAATCCTCTCAAACTGACTATACATGTGGCGTGCGTCACCACCAGCGTCGAGGGACACAAGAAAAGCAAAGCTCCCCTGATTGCCCTCAAGATGCGCCCCCTTTGTAAAAAGATCCACCCACAGGTCCAGGGCGCTCACCCGATTGGGACCAAAAAGACCCTGGTAATAGGTGAACCACTCAAGGGTCGGCGCGGGGGCGGCAATGGTTTCCCCTAAATATGCACCCACAAGCGTGTCCGACATCTTAACCTCAACCCACGTTTGGGTCACATGTGGGTCAGGGACAGCGTATCCTTCCAAGAGCCGCACCCGCTCAAGGGCGTCCAAGCGGCGCTTATTCTCACGCTCCATGGCGCGCACAATGGGCGCGAACACCCCGGCCAAAGGCTTGGTCATCTCATGCCTCACATCCACACGCCAGATGTCCTGCTTAGCAATGAGGTCATTGCTTTTCGGATTGTTGAAAAAACATGTTTTGAAGGCGTCAGTGAGAATATCCAGATCCAGTGTTAAAAGATCCGGATAGACGATGCGCCCCCTCGTGCGCCAGTCCTGGGCCGTCGCCCATCGCACGGTGACGCGCGACTCCTCCAAGACAACGCCCGGTGCGACGGGCAGCCACAGTGTGCTGGGGCACCGCGCCTTAGGCATTGAGCAAAATAGTAGGCGCGGTCAGGGCAATATCTGCCCCCGCCTCTACAGTCACAGCCGCCGCTGCATCAATGGACACATCGACCCCGGCTGTGATATTCACATCCATGGTTGCCTCGGCTGAGATCACCTCTGCTGCCGTCATGGTAATATCGGCGCCTGCATCTTCGTTAATTGTGGCTCCAGCCGTCTCCGTAATCCCAACACCCGCCGTGGTATTGACAGCAGTACCTGCCGTCATACTAATGCTCTCACCCGCCGTCATGGAAATGGAGGCCGGCGTAAACATGGAAATCCCCCCAATGCCCACAACGGAGATCGTGCCCTCCACCACAATGGTCAAGTCCCCTTGGATATTCAGGGTATAGTTGCCCGTCACATCTTGGGTGAAATTTCCGTTGTTGAAATAATACTCGTTTCCTGCAAACAACTCCTTTGTGCGGTTGCCCGCAAAGAGCTGAATAGTCTGATCGCCCTCATAGATCTTCCAAACGTTATTGCCCGTGCCGATGGTGGAGTACTTGTTCCCCTGCCAAAGAACCTCGTAATCTCCGCCCGTATCAATCACCTTGATGCGATCACCTTGATTGATGTTCGTAAACTGGTTTCCTGTATTGATGAACATGGACTGGTTACCATTGGCGATCTGCAGACTGTCATTGCCTCGCTCAATATATTTAGAGCGCCAGCCCTCAAGAATGGTCAGGGACTTGTCCCCCTTCATCATGTACTGATCATACCCGCCTTCGTTCATCTGATGAAAGTAAGTACCCTTGCCTTGCAGCTTGAACATGTTTCCTTCACCGATTTTGTAGTTATAGTCTCCTTGAACGGTGAAGTGATTGTGGGCGATGGGGCCGTGGCTGGACAGCATGGAGACATTGAGATTGCCACCTGTGATTTCAAGGTTGTCGTCACCGTCGCCTGCTGGCAGATCTTGACCAACGGGCGTTGTTTTAGCTTTGGCGTTGTCCTTACGCAAAAGGGCCGTGTCGCGGTTGCCTCTGTCAATCCAGTACCACTGGTTGCCCCACTCCACATGCTCAGTGAAGTTTTGTTTAATATAGGCGTCATAGTCTTTTTCTGCTTGGAAATAGACCTGCTCTGAGCCTTTCAAATCCTCATAACGGAACTCGTTATAGTTGTCGGGACCACCGTTCTTGGTGGAGTGGCTTTTGATGGTGCTTTTGGTGGGCACTTGTGGCAAATAGGGCGGCATGTGCCCTGGGTTGTTCCACCCACATCCAATGACGAGGGGACGATCGGGGCTCCCATTGATAAAGGTAACAACGGCCTCCATGCCAATGCGCGGCGTAAAGAGAATGCCCCAGCTGTCCCCGGCCCAGCCCTCACGCACCCGCACCCAGCATGAGCTCTTATCATCGCTTGGCCCCGCGTGGGGACCGGACTCATCCCAGTGGAACTTGACCTTGATGCGCCCATATTCGTCTGTCCAGATCTCTTCGCCAGGGGGGCCTGTGACCCGCGCCGTCTGCATGCTGTGAATCTTGGGCTTAGGCGTCCTTTCCATGGGACGGAAAACCGTCGCTTGGGGAAACGCAATGAAGGAATTCTCGTAAATGGCGTGGCCGTCGTAGAGCTCGCTGGAAGCGGTTGCGTGGTGGCGCACGCGGTAGAGCACATAAGCCCCGTCGGCACCAGGTTTGTCATACCCCACAAGGTTAAACATATGACCCTGGGTAAAGAACGGGATGGTGCCTTTGCCTTCAAGGGCGCGCTGGGGCCAAAGATGCGCGTCGTGGCGCACGCCTGTGTAATAGCTGACGGTTTCTTGTTTTGGGATATCTTCCTGGTCCGTCTGATCGGGATATTCATAGATAAGCCCCCCCTTTGCCTCGCCGTCCAAGCGCGCAAAAAGAGGTGTCGTAGAGGTCGTGAAGTTATAGTCTGCCTGGGCTTGGGACGATGGCACCACACGCTCCAGGACTTTGCAAAAGCTCACTACATTTTCATGGTAGTCAGACTGTTGCGACTTCATAAACTGGGCTGTGGAGACGGCAGGACAGGGCGCGTGCCCCCCCGGAAGATCCGCCATGACCATAGTGTGGTCCCCGTCCACATGGGTGAAGTAGTAGTAAACACCCTCTTCCTCCAAAAGGCGCGACACAAAATCAAAGCAGGTCTCATTATACTGGACACAGTATTCCCGCGGTGTTTTGCCGTGGGTTGCAGTCATGTCCTGGACCGAACTCACACCATTTTCCTCAAGAATCGTCATGACAATCTGCATGGTGGGCATATTTTGGAAAATGCGGCAGTCCGTCACAAATTTGAGAGTCCAGAACTTGGGATAAAGTACCGCCTCATAAAACGTCTCGTTGTCGTCGTTGGGGGATTGAGCCGTTTGGCTTTGGGACATCTGCCCCACAATGCCGTTAAAGTAGCGTACACCTGCGCCGCTGTTAAAGGCAACCGTTGCGGGCGCACCCACAAAGCTATCCAGATCCAGGCTCGTTTCTTGAGAGGTCATGAAGAGCTTATACTCAAAAGGTTGAGACAGGATCTCTTCCCCTGAGAACTCGCGCATGTTCAAGGTGCCGGAAACAAGGGCGCCCTGCCCTAAGGACAAGGATTGGTTGGTCTCAACCATGGTTGTGGTGGTTGTGGTACTGCCCATGGCTCCCTTAGCGCGCTACTCCCTTTACAAAAAGGTAGGCCAAATATACCAGACCCGCAAGGGGTTTGCGCGTTTTAGCGCCAAAGAAGTGGGCAAGCATGTGTGGATTTTTCATCTTCTTGTCATAATTGCTTGCGCAAAAGTAGACTGTGCCTTACAGTGCTCCTATGGAAATGCTTGTGACCTCCTTCTTGTTCTCCTTTGCGCGCTAGCCGCGCATGAATCTCCCATACCCTCTTGCATGCTGTGTTGTCTTCTCTTAAGACAGATCTCTTATGAAATACAATGAGTAAATTGCTATGAAATTTGCACACTCTCTCTTTCTGATTGTTGGCACCAGTGTGGGTGCCGGTATTCTGGCGCTTCCCCTGTCCACGGCGAGCTGTGGATTTTGGGGATCACTTGTGGCCCTTGTCATCACGGGCGCCTTCATGACCTACGCTGCCCTCAACATGCTGCGCGCACGCCTTTACTTTGCCCAAGACGCTGATCTCGATACCATGTCACTGGGCCTTTTGGGGGGCCGCGCCGCGTGGATCTTGCGCATCTGTTATCTGTGTCTGCTTTTCGCCCTCGTGAGCATGTACATCACAGTAGGGGCGAACTGGATTGTGGAGCTGTCCCACAAGCCCCTTGGGATGCTCGTCCCCCAAACCACCGCACAGATCATCTTCACCGGCATCGTTGCCAGCATTATCTACAGCGGGCTTGGGAACTTAGCGCAAGTCAATCAATGGATTACGGGCGCGAAGGTCCTCTTTCTTTTGTTGATCATCTGCGTGAGCTTACCTGAAATTAAGCCCCACAATCTGACCGCCTTTGAGCCCAGGGAGGTGCCCGCCACCTTCAGTATGCTCCTCACAACCTTCGGGTTTTCCATCGTCCTGCCGTCCCTTTCCACCTATATGGCAGGAAATAAACGCAAGCTCACTCTCGCCCTTGGGCTTGGAAGCCTGATCATTGTCCTCATTTACACCTTGTGGGAGCTCATCTGCTTTGGGGTGATTGGAGCCGGCGCCGACGGTTTAGAGGGCATTGCAAAGCTTCAAGACAAAGGAACAGGCGTGATTAATGCCCTCACCCATTTGGTGAGCACCCCTGCCATTAAAACCTTTGGCTTTGGCATCATGCTCACGGCTGTTGTGACGTCATTCTTGGGAGTCGGACAATGCTTATTCAGTTACATCAAGGACAGTTTGCCCGCCCAAGCGCCGCGAAGGGCACCCCTTGCCATCCTTCTTGGTTTCATCCCACCGCTTCTGTTGATACAGCTCTATCCGGCAGGCATTACACAGCTCCTAAGCCTGGCCGGTATTTTCGTGGCCCTTGTCCTTGGTGTCTTTCCCAATGTGATGGTGCTCTCAAAACCCTATAGGAAAGGACAGAGCGCACTCAAACGCCTTGATCTAAGCGCGTGCGTCGTGAGTCTTGTGTTTTTCTCAGGGTGTGTGGGCTACCAGATATGGGAGCTCATTCAGAACGGTCTCTAATCCCCCGCTGAGGGAGAAATGGTGTGGTGCGTACGCACCACACCATTTGCCCACAAACACAGTGCAAGGTGATCACAACACACAAGGCACAAACACGACAATTTTGTGGATGCCTCACTCTCAGGCCACATTTTCAAGAAACCCGTCTTCCATGAAGGGATGACCTGTGCTGTAGGTGCTTGCACGCAAAGATATCTTTTCGTGGATTGTATAAAAGCGGATCTTTTTAAAATCTTCAAAATTATTCGGAACAAACGGCGTACCGAGTTTAGATAAGATGAAATGATCCCCTTGGGCTGCACCGCACGCATAGCAAATTGATCTATAGTAGCTTGCTTTAATAGTATGGGAGTATTCCATGCAAAAAGACCTCTCGCCCGTGCGCTTGTGAATTTCAAAGAGCGCACTTGGCGAAATATAATTCACATAACTCACAAGAGAACAATAATCCTGGGCGCTAAAGGGAACATCCTCATCAACAACCACCCCTTCTTCCTCCAGCTCCTCTATAACATCCTCGTCCACAGCCTCAAAGCCTTCGGGTAAAACAATGGCATATACGGGAGTTCGCATGCGACACTTGTAACAATCTTTTCCCGTTTGTGCCAAGTAAAAGAAGTCAGCTTTTAAATTTTCATTCGCCTCTCGTTTATAGATTTTATAGTCAACACCCCCTTCACAGGAGGCATCTCCCGTCGCCATATCCTCCCAAGCCACTCTGCGCTCATCCTGCCTGAGCGGGCGCATTTCCGGGAGTGGCAACAGATTTTGCTCCCTCTTCCACATCCGCAGGACATAGGCCTGGGCCACCTGTGCAGTTTCAAACTGCCCAAAATAATCATCATGTCGGGCAATCTTCCAGCAACCTTGGGACCTAAAAATCGTGGCCTCTAAAATGGGATTATAGAAATTGCCCTTTTTACTCAAGTGCCAGTTATGTTCTGCATGAAAAATGCGCAAGGTACGAAACGCGACCTTGATACGCCGAACAACACTTTTAAAAAACAAGGAAATTTTCAGCGCGAAACAATGTGCTTTTTCTTGCATACGCTCACCTTAGACGCAGAAGAAAAACAAGACTCCACGATCCAAAAAACACGCCCCCCTCTAATTACCATACAAGGCGCTTGTGGTGATTTGGGAAACCGCCGGCCCCAAAATGATAATCATGAGGGCGGGTAAGCTAAAAAGCAAAATCGGCAGAGACAAAAGCGCTGGAAGGCGAGAGGCGCGGGTTTCAATTTCAAGGAGCTGCTTTTTGGTAAACTCTTGTGCCAAAATCTGCAAGGTATGGGCAATGGAAACACCCTGGGATTCGGCCTGAATAAGGCTAATACAAAGCCCCTTCATCAAGGGCAACTCTACGCGCTGCATCAGGTTTTCAAAGGCCATACGCCGCTCGGGCAAAATGCCTAGCTCCGCCGCTGTCACCGCAAATTCCTTGGCAAGCTCAGGATTGTCATAAAGCATCTCACGGGACAAACGCTCAAAACTGCGCTCGATATTAAGACCTCCCCTTGTACACGACACAAGAAGGTCAATGCCGTTTGGCAAATTCTTTGAAATATTGGCGTAACGAGACTTTTTCAAAATATCCAAGAAGTAGTCAAAGGAGCGATACCCCAAAATCACAAAAACGATCAGGATCATATATTTCACCACACTGAGCTGATTGCGCACAGCTGGCACGAAATAGTTTAAGGACGCGTAAGACCCCAAGAAAACGACCAAAGATGTGATACGAAAAAGGGGGATCACATAGGGTGCGCTTTTGGGAGAGAGGCCACACTGTTCAAAGCGCAGACGCATAGAGCCCGATATATTCTTGTTGTATTTCTCAAGCAGAATACGCACACGCGTGACAAACACGTCAAACACGGTGACCTTCTTTTCTTTTTTATCTTGGAGGTGAAAATATGGGACCGTAATGCGGCCTTCTTTAAAATCCTCCAAACGTTTTTGTGCATAACTGTTGGTCAGCGTTGAATCCAAAAAAATAAAGAAGATGAGAAGACCAAAGAAAATAACACATGCAATAAGAAGAGCTGCATCAGACGACATGATTTCTACTCCACTTTCACATCAACAAGCCAGCGAATCGTCAGGGTTTGGGCAACGGTCAAGCCAATAATAACCATCAGCAAAATCTTCCCAGTTGGATCCTCGAAGAAGTACTGAATATACTCGTTCTTCAAAAAGCTCATGGCGCCCCAAAATACGAAAGGCAGCGCCCCCAAGATCATGCCCGTCAAACGGCCCTCGGCTGTCATGGATTTTGCTTTGAGGCGAATTTCCTGTCGGCGGTGGAGCACATATATAATGCTCTCTAGGATTTCAGCCAAAGGGCCTCCCGTTTGACGTTGAATCACAAGCGCCGTGACAAAATACTGAAAGTCCCGAAGTGCCACACGTTGGGAGGCGGAGCGCAGCGCGTCTTCAAAGGTAATACCAATTTCTATTTGTTCAGAGATTTGACGAAATTCATTGCCGACAGGGTCAGGTACCTCGCGCGCCACCATTGGCAGCGACCGGTCTAAACTATGTCCGGCCTTAATGGCGCGCATAATGATATCAAGACCTGTTGGTAAAAGCTCCATAAACTTGTCATGTCTTTGGGAAATGAGACTTTGAATCACTATCATACTAATACCAACGGCGCCTACACACCCAAAGGCCAGGGCAGACAACGCAGAAACACCAAAACGTGTATAAGCCAAAAGAAAAATGACAAAGACAAGAAATGTCTCGACCAAAAGCAAACGCGTAAGGCTAATGCTCAAACCGCTCTGATAAATCTTGAGCTGGATCCAGCTTTCGTCCTTAATGGTGGACAGATATTTATGAAGCTTTTTTTCAATGAGCTTTTGTCTTTGATAGTGAAAAAGGTGCACCTCTTTCTCTTCATGGATCTCCTCGGGTGCAAAAGCGTTCAAACGCTCTTTGATGTGAGAATCGGCCCGCATCTCATCCAAGATATAGCTGGCCGCGTAAAAGAGCCCCAAAAACAACATAAAACCGAGGATTGACGCCAGAAGAATTTCGCTCATTGGGCAGGCGCCTCATCACGCAAGCTCGCCAAGAATGGCTTATCCATGGAAAAGACTTTTGCCTTTTCAAATAGATGAGGCTTCTTCTGGCAACACACATAACGCCCTATGATGGCCCCAGAGTCATCATCGTGATCATACTCAAAGCGGAAGATGTCTTGGTGCAGAATGTCCTCTCCCTCCATGCCAAAGACCTCCGTGATCTGCGTCACGCGCCTGATGCCGTCACGCATACGCGCCACATGCACCACAAGATTGACGGCGTCAGCAATGTAACTTCGAATGACATGGTTTGGCAGTGCGTGCCCTGTCATGAGAAGCATGTTCTCAAGTCGGTGGAGTGTCTCATCAGCGTTGTTGGCGTGGATCGTTGACATGGATCCATCATGACCCGTATTCATGGCTTGGAGCATATCAAAGGCTTCAGCACCACGGCACTCTCCCACCACAATACGATCAGGGCGCATACGCAACGCGTTCTTCAATAACTCGCGAATACTGACCTCACCCACGCCCTCAATATTGGGGGGACGTGACTCTAAGCGCACCACGTGGGGCTGGGCTAAGCGCAACTCGGCCGCGTCCTCAATGGTTACAATACGTTCTTTTGGATCAATGAGCCTTGACAGGGCATTCAGGAGCGTTGTCTTACCCGAGCCCGTTCCCCCTGACACAATGATATTGACGCGGCATCTTGCCACCACCTCTAAAAACTCTTTCATGGGCTTTGAAAGATTTTTTTGTGCAACCATTTGATCAAGACCAATGAGGGTCTTGGAAAATTTACGGATGGAAATGGAAACACCATCAAGGGATACAGGGGGCACAATCACATTCACACGGCTCCCGTCCTTAAGACGTGCGTCCACCATGGGACTTGTTTCATCCACACGGCGACCAATATAGTTCGCAATACGCTGGGCCATCTGGAGCACATGCTTATCGCTGCGAAAGTGAACATTGGTGCGGTGCAGTTTGCCGCGGTGCTCGACATAGATTTGCTCATGACCGTTGACCAAAATATCCGTAATGGCCGGATCGTTCACAAGGACCTCCAAAGGGCCAAGGCCGATCATATCATTGACAATATCGTCCACAACCGCCGTTTGCTCAATGTGCGACAAGCGAATAGAGGCCTCAATCAACTGGTCTCCCACAAAACGCTCAACGGCATTTTTAAGGTCTTGGCGCTGCATGCGCGACGCTGTCGACAAATCAATTTGCGCCACCAGCTTTTCAAAAACACGGTCCCGGAACAAAGCAAGAGAAGGGGTCAGACGAGTTGTCTTCACTTCATAAACGGGGATATCTTCTTCGCTTTGTTTGATTTTTTGGTCGTATACGAGGGCTTCAACAACCTCGGGAGGAGAGGACTGTTTTACGCCATCTGAG
>JAIUNT010000073.1 GCA_020161545.1 Pseudomonadota bacterium | reverse complement strand
CGGTTCGGAAATCGTGCGCATTACCGTGGATCGCGATGAAAGTGCGGCGGCCGTTGTGACGGGCGCGCGGGAGGTGTTGTCCCATGCGCTTTATTCCCAGTACGCCCAGCACCAAGTCTACCAAGGCGTTGTGCCGGAGGTTGCCGCGCGGGCGCACCTGGAGATTTTACCGGATCTTGTGACGCGCGCCATGGAAGAAGCTGGCCTTTCTTACAAAGATCTGGACGGGGTGGCCGCCACCACAGGCCCTGGTCTCATTGGCGGCGTCATGGTGGGGGCCATGGTGGCCAAAACCATTTGCGCCCTTTATGATCTGCCCTTTTACGCCGTGAACCACCTGGCGGCCCATGCACTCATGGCGCGTATGACAGACGACGTGCCATTTCCCTATCTCCTTCTGCTGTTGTCGGGCGGTCACTCCCAGCTTTTGATTGCCAAGGGCGTCAATGACTTTACGCTTTTAGGTTCAACCATGGACGATGCGGTTGGAGAGGCCTTTGATAAAACTGCGCGCGTCCTGGGACTTGGGTACCCGGGTGGGCCCGCCCTTGAAGCGGCCGCACTTCACGGCGATGGCGCACGTTTTGCCTTGCCGCGCCCCCTTGTGCACCGCAAAGAGGCCCATCTGCAACACACCTTTTCCCTGTCGGGTCTCAAAACTGCTGTGCGCCGCAAGTGGGAGGAATTGCCCGCGCCTACCCCCCAAGACTGCGCAGACATGGCGGCCTCCTTTCAGGTCGCGGTCGGTGATATTCTTGTGTCGCGCTTAAGCAATGCATTGAGTGCGCAAAGTCAGAACGCGTTGAATATCAAGCATGTTGTGCTGGCAGGAGGGGTGGCTGCAAACGCTTATTTGCGAGGGCGTTTAGAGCAGACAGTTGCACGTTTTGGCATGATTTTGGTTGCGCCGCCTCCAAAACTGTGTACTGATAATGCAGTCATGGTTGCGTGGTGCGGCGTTGAAAAAAGCCTATGTGGTCCGCCGGACTCACTGGACTTTGCGCCAAGACCACGGTGGCCTTTAACAGAACTGACAGGAGCAAAATGACATCAGTAAGCGTGATTGGAGCCGGTGCCTGGGGCACAGCTCTGGCGTTGGTAGCGCACCGGGCGGGTCGCCAAGTGACCCTCATTGCCCAGGATGCAAATGAGGCAAGAGATCTTCTTGAAAATCGCACCTCTCCCCGTCTTCCAGAGGCCCCCATCCCTCCAGAAATTGTCATTACCCACGGGTTTGATGCTGCCGCAACGGCCAATATTACCCTCGTTGCTGTGCCAGCCCAGGTGATGCGCGTTGTGACAACGGAACTTGCTGCGCGCTTGCAGGAGAAGACCTATCTTGTGATTTGTGCCAAGGGTATCGAGTTGGACACAGGGCTTCTTATGTCTGAAATCGTCGAGGAAACCCTAGAGGGACACTCCTTGAGCGTTCTGTCTGGCCCGACCTTTGCAAGGGACGTGGCCACGGGTCACCCCGCGGCTGCGTGCATTGCCCACGCCGAGATCACAACGGCCAGATGGCTTGCAAGTTCACTCAGCTCCCCCACCTTCCGTTTGCATCCTACAAGTGATGTGGTGGGTGTGGAAATTGCGGGATCTCTTAAAAACGTCATTGCTATTGCGGCCGGTATTGTCACCGCCAAGGGGTACGGAGAAAGCGCACGCGCCGCCCTTGTGACGCGTGGTCTTCACGAGTTGTCACGCCTAGGCCTTGCCATGGGCGGGCAAGCAGAAACCTTTGCAGGACTTTCGGGCGTTGGCGATTTGGTTTTGTGCTGTACAAGCCAAACCTCGCGCAATATGGCGCTGGGGTATCAACTGGGTGCGGGCTTACCTGTTGATTCCCATTTGCTCACAGAAGGGTCCTATACGGCCAAGGCCGTTTTGGGGCTCTGTGATCAGCTAGACTTAGAGCTTCCCATTTGCGAGGCCGTCAATAAGATTCTAGAGGATCGTAGCTTGCTGGACACTGAGGTCGACATCATGTTCACGCGCGCGCTCAAGGGCGATTGAAGGAACCTTCCATGAACTACTGGCTTGTGAAAAGTGAACCCGGATGCTGGTCCTGGCAAATGCAAACGGACAAGGGGCACACGGACTGGGACGGAGTGCGCAACTATCAGGCCTCCAATAATCTCAAGGCCATGGCCATTGGGGATTTGGCCTTCTTCTATCACTCCGTTGTGGAAAAACGCATTGTGGGCATTGTGAAAGTGACAGGCCCTTACGTACCTGACCCGACGGACGAGACGGGCCGCTTTGGCATGGTGCGCATGGATACGGTGGCGCCCCTTGTATCGCCCGTGACCCTTGAGCAGATCAAACATGATCCAAGGCTGTGTGATCTGCCGCTGGTGCGCCAATCACGCTTATCGGTTATGCCCATTCCAAAGCACGCGTGGGACGTGATTTGCGCCCTTGGTCAGGTGCAGATGTGACCCCCCCTAGCTCGTTCCTTCTTTCCATAAAAAAGAAAGAGGCCCTCTTCACGCGGGGCCTCTTTTTTTGCTTGCCGATTTTTACGGTGACTATCAACAAGTCTTTGCCCCTTTTTCTTATTCTTTTAGCGCTGTCACTCACCCTTACCCTTGGTTGGAAAAATACGCTTTCTTGGCGGTGGAACGTGCCCATTGTTAGCCTTGGATTGTTTCTTGGATGGGCAGGGCTGTCATGCGTATGGTCATCCCAAGGGCTTGCGTCTTTAGGCGCCTTTTTGCGCCTGTTTGCCCTTATGGGCATGGGTCTTTATGTGTGGCAGATATGTGTGTTGCCAGACGAGAAGGTCAGAACCCGTTTGCTTGTGTGCGCGCTGTGGGGGCTGATCCCTGCCTTGGCCTGGTTTATCTTCGAAAGCGCAACCCAGGGTCAAATGTGGGCACTGCTCAAAGAAAATACGTACGAAGCACTTGTCATGTATAGTGCGGGAAGTGCAGCACTAGCGCTTTTCGTATGGCCTCTTTTAAGCACCCTCGAGCGCTTTCCAAAGGGGCGCTTTGTTGCCCTTGCGTGCGCCTGTGTTGTGGCGCTTGTCCTCAAGCTCCTTTACTCCCACGCCGCTTTTTATGGATTTTTGCTTGGCGTGTTTGTCTTTGGGGCGACCCTATTGCTGGGAAAACGCTTCCTCTATGTCATGATGGGGGCAAGTTTAGTGATCATGCTTGGCGCGCCCCAGCTGACATCTCGTTTCTTGGTGCCAGAGAGCGTGGAAGAAATGCTTCCCAAGCAAAGTGCAAAACTCAGTTACTTACACCGTGCTTACATCTGGCGCTATGTGACTCACCGCATCTACGAAAAGCCTTGCGCCGGCTGGGGTTTTGACGCGGCGCGTCAAGACGCTTTGAAGCAAGGCCTTTTGTGGGGCTCCCAAAAGTACGGTTATAATGCAGCTTACAACGAAGCGCTTCCAGGATGTGACGGTGAGGCCTTGCCTCTCCATCCCCACAACGCGCCACTGCAAATTTGGCTGGAGCTTGGGGCAGTGGGGGCGCTTTTGTGGGCAGCGTTTTTGGCGAGCCTCTTGTGGACTGTTGCTCGCGCGCCCTTATCGCGCTGGGGTATGGCCTCGGCCGCGTCCTCATTCGCGGTTGCTTTTTTCATTGGGGGGACGTCTTATGGTGCGTGGCAGAGTTGGTGGATAGCCGCACTCTTCCTGGCCGCCATATTCCTGCGCATGGGCGCTAGTCCTGGTAAAACGGCCGTGTCTTCGTAAAAAGAGAGAAGAAATTCTGGGTTGTGACCCGGGCCATCTCACTGGCTGACACACCACGCAGATTTGCCAGCGCTTCACCAGTCAGACTTACAAACGCAGGTTCATTGCGTTTGCCTCGGTGGGGTGTGGGCGCTAGGTAAGGCGCGTCCGTTTCAACCAAAAGGCGCTCCATGGGAACGTCTTGAAAGATCTCACGCAGCTCATCGGATTTTTTAAACGTAATAATACCCGAAGCTGAGACATAAAAGCCAAGCTCCAAGCCTGCCTCACACAGGGCGTGGGTGCCTGAAAAGCAGTGCAAAACACCGCGCAGGCGCCCCTGTCCCTCTTCCTTTAAAATGGCGATGGTGTCTTCGTCGGCATTACGCGTGTGGATAATGACGGGCAAGTCCTCTTCAATCGCCAGGCGCAGTTGCGCCCGAAACACCTCTTTTTGGATGTCACGGGGACTGTGGTCATAATAGTAATCAAGGCCTGTCTCTCCAATGGCCACCGCCTTTGGGTGCTGGGCAAAGGTGCGCATACGGGCGATGAGGGCGTCGAGGGAGATTTTATCCAGGGTTTCTCCCGCATCATGGGGATGGATGCCGAGGGAAAAAAAGACGTCTTTGTAGGTATTGGCTAAGCGCTCAAGCTTTTCAAACTCGTCCATGCGGCAGCTGATGGAAATGAGGGCGCCGACACCTGACGCGCGCGCCCTTCCTAAAATATCATCCAGAAAAGGCGCGTCTTCATCATAGGTTAAATGGCAATGGGAGTCGACCCACATGGGTGTTAACGCTTGTGTAGGTATGATGCAATGGCGGCTGTTAGGATAGCCTTTGCAATGCCTGGCAAAATGAAGGGCATAAAGCCTCCCATGATGGCGGGCATGAAGCCAATCAGGTGGGAAAGCCAAGACACGCCAAACACAAAGAAAGTCGCTTGTCCCAGCACACAAAGGCCCAGAAGCCCCCACTTTGAGGAGACATTGAAGCGCTCACGCAACCAAGCAACGCCGTATGCAACCACAGGAAAGGCTGCCAAAAAACCGGCCGTTGGCCCAACGAGCAGATGGGCGCCTGCTGACATATTTGCGAAAATGGGAAGGCCCATGGCGCCAAGCCCCAAATAGGTCAGCATGCTCATAAGCGCTGGGCGCGGTGCGTAGGTCAGACCAATGAGTAAGACACCCACGGTTTGAAGGGTCACAGGCACCGGCTTCAGGGGAATACTGATCTGGGAAAAAAGCGCAATGAGCAGGACGCCGCCAAGGACCAAAAGGGTTTCTTTTGCGATCGTTGATGAAAGAATACGGGACTGAAGCATGGGTGTGTCTCCTATTTCAATAATGGCGTTACCCTAACATATCGGCACGAACGTGAAAAGCGTCTAGCTTTTACGGCCCTTCGAGGGCCCCCCAGTCTCTGGCGCATCTTTTTTGTGAAAGGCCTCCAGCGCCGCAATGGTTTTGGCCATGTCGTTCATGCTGCCGTCAGCTGTAAAGGGCATCAGGATCAGGTTGCCCTTGGCGCCCACCTCGCGGATGGTGTCAAACTGGTTGGTGGCAATGAGGGTGGCAATAATCATGGCGTCGTCAACGCCTTCGCCGCTTGCGCCCTTAATGGCCGCAATGGACTCACGAAAGCCCAGGGCGATGGCGCTTCTTTGGGCCGCAATACCCTCACCTTGAAGGCGTTTGCTTTCTTTTTCGGCCTCGGCCTCGGCAATGATGCGAATGCGCTTGGCTTCAGCTTCAAGTTTGGCAGCCTCCTTCTCGCGCTGGGCCGCAATGACACGGTTAAAGGCGTCTTGAACGTCCCGGGGCGGTGAGGGCTGGTCGATGAGCACCGCCTCGATGGCAAAGCCGTATCCAGCAAGGCGGTCCTTGAGTTCAGTCTCAACCTCTTCTGCGATCTTACTTTTCTCCGTATAAAGATGCTCGAGAGAGAGGGCTGAGGCAGCCGTGCGGATGACGTTCAGGACAAAGCTGTTGAGCTGATGATCAGGATCTTCAAGGGCGTAAAACGCATCACTTACGCGGCTTTCCAGGACACGGTATTGGATCGACACAGGAATCTCAACAAACACGTTATCGAGGGTTTTGACCTCTACACTGGATTGAAGCTCTTGAAGGCGCAGGTTCATGCGACCAGCCACGCGCGCAATGCCAAAGGGGTACTTCAAGCGAATGCCGGCACCCATGGTTGTGTAGAAGCGGCCGAAGACCTCCACAATGGCAACGGTTTGTTGGCGCACAACAACGATCATGCTGGACAAGAAAACCGCGCATATAATTGCGAAGACGATCACAAATAAGAAAAAATCGGTCATAGGCGCGCTCCTTAAGGCGTATCGGCAAGTGATTTATTTTACCGGGTCACTCCCGATCAAGCAAGGCCCGTTACTTAAGGGTCATCTTGCTGGGGCCAGGCACGTGGAGCACGCCGTCCTGAGTCATGGTAAAGCCTTCATTGCCCTCAAGGATCCCGGCGGGACCATCGGCGTGTACGTGTCCTTGGCCATGGGCCATTTTCTCAGGAAAATCCACCTTCGCTTCGTCGGAGGTCACGTGGTATCCGTGGGAGGTGCGAATGTGAACGTCTTCTTGGCACGTCAAAACCTCGTCCTTTGCGGCGTAGGTTCCTTGTTTTGAATCCACAAAGATTTGCGCGCCGTCCTTGCAAACAATATCCCCTGTAGGATGTGACATCCGTGCTTGCTCGGGCGCGGTCTGGTGGGCTTCATTGGCGTTCAAGTGATAGGGACGCCCTTCCTTGTCGAGCCCGGTGATGCGGGGTTTTGTGACGGTGTTGCGCAGGGTCAAGTCCTGGGGCTGGATGCTTGCGCGTGCATCTCTTTTTTCCAGCATGTGGCTGACAGGTGACCACAAGAAGAGCGCTGCTAGAATACACGCGGCAACGGCTGGTAGCAGGATGCGCAGGAGGCGAATCTGATTGGAGTGGGACAGGGCACTCGTTTTTGCCTCACGCCAGTGATTGTCCTTGGTCAAGGGCGCGCTCATGCAAAACCTGCCTGGACGCATGCATGGAGATGCAGGACACCAACGGGATAGTGCTCCTCCCCCTCATCGCGGGTCACAAAGATATTGGAGATACGGTTTTGGGATAAGAAATACGCGGCGTCCGCAACCAGCATGGAGGCCTCAATGGTTTTGGGGTTGCGCGTCATAATGTCAGAGGCTTTTTTGGTCAAAAGGTCAGGGCTCATGTGGCGACGCAGGTCACCGTCCGTGAACACGCCGAGCAGGCGGCGCTCGGCGTCGACGACTGCCGTCATGCCGAGGCCCTTGCGCGTCATTTCGACGAGGGCCGTGCTGAGCGAGGCCGTGCCGTCGATCAACGGAATCTTGTCGCCGGTGTGCATGACGTCACCGATGTGCACGAGCAGGCGGCGTCCGAGCGAGCCGGCCGGGTGCGAGCGCGCGAAATCCTCCGAGGTGAAACCGCGCGCCTCGAGCAGCGCGATCGCCAGGGCGTCGCCCATGACCAGCGCCGCGGTCGTGCTCGCGGTCGGGGCGAGGCCGAGCGGACAGGCCTCGGCCGGCACCGACACGTCGAGATGGACGTCGGCAAGGCGGGCGAGCGACGAGTTCTCGTTGCCGGTCATCGAGATCAGCGGCACGCCCTGGCGCTTGATCAACGGCAGGATCGTCAGCAGCTCATCGGTTTCGCCGGAGTTGCTGAGGCTCAGCACGACGTCCTTGTGCGTGATCATGCCGAGGTCGCCGTGGCTCGCTTCGGCCGGGTGCACGAAGAACGCCGGCGTTCCGGTCGAGGCCAGCGTGGCGGCGATCTTGCGCGCGATGTGGCCCGACTTGCCGATGCCGATGACGACCACGCGCCCGGGGCAATCGAACATCAGCTGGCAGGCGAGCAGGAAGCTGCCGTTGACGCGGTCACGCAACGCCGCGATGGCCCGCGCCTCGGTGTCGATGACCGCGAGCGCGCTGTTGCGGACGCTCGCCTCGGCGAGCATCGGGTGGGTTCCCGGGAATTCGGCCACGGCCGGCTGGGTTTGTGCGTTCATCAGCTTCGGATTGAGGAGCGAGACGGCCGGATCGGCCCATTCGAGTTTTCGGCGCCGCAGTATTTTGAGTACCATTCGCGTCCCCATTGTATCCGCAACCCCCCATCCGCGCTAAGGACGGGGTCGAACGGCGCATCGTCGCAGGCGCGTCAGGAAACCGCCCGAACATGGACAGCAAGACCATCCAGACTCTGATCGAACAGGGACTTCCCGACGCAAGGGTCGAGGTCGAGGGTGCCGACGGCGTGCATTTCGAGGCGCGCGTGGTCAGCGCGGCGTTCGCGGGCAAGCTGCCGCTCGCGCGCCATCGCATGGTCTACGCGACGCTCGGC
>JAIUNT010000072.1 GCA_020161545.1 Pseudomonadota bacterium | reverse complement strand
CCAAGATACGAGCGCGTGGCAGGTGCGCCCGTATGGGCCTCTTCATCCTCATCGGAGGAAGAATCTGCCTGCTCGGCGTCAACGGGTGCTCCTTGGGACTCATCGATGTCCCACTCTTCTTGTGCCAAAAGAAGAGGGTTTGGCTCAGGCGCCGGGGCCACTTCTGCTTTTTTTGTTTGTGAAATGGTGCCTTTCTTTTTCGTATCTTTTTTTTCCTTTTGTTTTTTCGAGCTCTTTTTACCGCCTACCTTGCCTTTTTTTGCGGTGGTTTTATTGCTTGCGGGGGCGCCTTCCAGTGCGGCAGAGGGGAGCCCCGCACCAAGCTTTGCAAGCATCGTATCGATGGCTTGGGAGGCTTCGTCTTTCAGCATCAAGGCAAGCAGCTTGTCTTTGGAGCGCCTTAGAAGCGCAAGCTCCGTTGCATTATAAAAACGAGATCCCATGTTGCTGAGCAGCCCTTTTTGGTGATAGTCCTGGAGCGCAGATAGGATAAAGCGGTCTTTTAAAGCCGATGGCCCTTTATCAAAACCAAATTTATGGGGCTCAAAACGCAAAGAAGAAGACGCGGCAAGGAGCGCACGCTCAAGGTTTAAGTAGAAGCTGAGAGAGTTTAAATCAAAACAAACATCATCAAATGTAATGTTCTTAATCTTAAAGAGGTCTCTTAAATGACGTGTAATCTCGACAGTATCGACCTCGAACATGTCTATGCGTCCAGAACCCAGCTCTTTGGTGAACTTAAAGAATGCACGCTCCTCCTCACTGAAATTGCCCTTAATTTTCTCGAGCAAAACATCGTCGGTGATTTTCATGTGGTCTCCGAAAATGACTTCGTGCTGAAAGACAAGGGGGTGCCTTCTTGAGAGGGCGTCGAAGATGCGATTTGAAAGACTTTGCAGATTGAGGCGTGTTGTCTGGACGGTTTGGGCATAGAGCTCTTCTATTCGGGCCTGGGTAGGGGGCGTCGTGGCCATTTTCTCCAAGGCATTTACGAAATACGTCATCAAATCACGCTCGACAGCGTAGTCATTCTTGAAAAAGCTTAGTAAGTGAATATCCTGGGGAACCTCTTGCGTGGGGCAGTGACGCTGACGTAAGTACTGGGAGTACGAAATTATACCGTGAAAGAGGTTTAACGTGGGTTCTGTGGTTTTGTGGGTCTCAAGATAGCTGAAAAGGCTATCTAAGTGTGTTTTTCGGCTCTTTGCGTCTTGATAAAGCTGTGCGAGGGAGGGGAGTGATTCGTCGAGATTGGAGGCTGCGTAGCGCTTGAATACTTGGTCCTGATACTCAAAGGACGGCGAGTTATTTGCGGAAGATCCGCTGGAGGATGATGCATTGGCAAGGTTGAGGCCTGCACAAAGCGCCATGCTCAAAAAGAGATGTTTTGTTGTCATGATCTTTTAAAAAAATTGGACCAAGGGATATATATGAAATTTTGAATATTGTTTCAATAAAAAACGGATGGACTGCTTTTTTATTAAGCTGGGTACTTTTCTTGACAAAAAGAGCCCCATTATTGTCAATGAAAATGAGAAGGCATCAGTGAGAGCCGGGGCGTGTGCACCCTTAGAAGACTGCACACACCTTTGGGTTTTGTCTAACGTCGCATGGCAACAAGGCGCAGCTTGTGGGTATTACTCGCGTAATCGCTTTCGCCAGCCGGGGACAAAACTGTTTCTTCTTGGCTCATGCGCGGTGGGAAGAAGTCCCGGGAATCTGGCTCGATTTCACCGAAACCAAAAACAACCGTTGGCAGATTAGGCGAAACTGTGATGGGCAGGGCTTGATCCTGGACCGCAACGCTTAGAGCGTTCTCAAGACCCCATTGCCAGCCCTGCAGGAGGTTACGGCAGCGCCAGCAGGGATCACGGTAGGTGGATACACCCAAGACCACCCCCTGTATTTGCAAGGGTGCACCGGCGGTGGTTGCCAATTCCGTCAGGTACTGAGGCATTTTGCGCGCTAAATCCAAAAGTAAAATACCCTCTGAGTCGGCACAGTTGATACGCCACGGGCCCTTTGCCACATGCGTGTCCAAGGCATGCGTTGTTTTACTGGAAATGCGGAACCACCGCGCTTCGGGGTTTTCGTGTCTGAAGGCCCACTGATCACGAGGGGTCAGAACGTGGTGGTAGGCATTGTGGACAGGCTGTCCCATGCTTCGAAAGCCTTTCACAAAAAACCGATTCCCACCCGATAAGTAAAAAGCCTCACTTGTGATGTCATGAACGTTTTCCTCTCCTGCCACTGTAAAATGGAAGCGCAACTGCGCACTTGCCAGATTGGGGAGCTTTGCGCTGTCGGGTTTGTGGTGGGTGAGCTCTTTGATGCGACGCAGCTCCTCCAGGTCAAAAAATGTCCCTGTCATATTAAAGTCCTTACCCCGGAAGGTATACTGAGCGGTGTTGGGGTGCTGTGTCCAAGCTGTGTTACGCTTGTAAGTATAATCGTCAAAGCGGGGAACCACTCTTGTAAGGGGCTCTAAAATGGATGACGACGTACGCTGATCAGGATTGATCTCTGGGCCTTGGTCACTTTCTTGTGCTAGTTCAGCCTCTATTGGGGTTAAGTCCACATCGATGTCTTCTCTGTCAAGTAACAGAAGAGCGCCAGGTGTGTTGTCCTGGGTTGGCGCGGTGGTCTGCAAAAGCGCGTCCCATTCATCGACTTGTGGCCCCTTGCGTCCCGTTTTTGACGTGCGCCTTGTGGGAGTCGGCTTTGGTTTTTTTTGAGGACGTTGTTGAACGCCCAGTTTTGCTAGCATGGTGGACACAGGACCTTGGGCCGTGTCATTTAAAATGCTCAGCATAAGCTTTTCCTTGTTGCGTTTTAAGAAAGCAAGATCTTTTGCTTCGTATGTCCGTGTTCCAAAGTCAGCAAAGAGTCCTTTTTTGTGATAGTCCATAATGGCCGAAAGGACAAAGCGGTCCTTATGGGTTTCTACTTTTTTGTGAAAGCCGAATTTTTCAGGCTCAAATTGGAGAGAGGAACACGCCGCCAAAAGAGCCCGCTCGACGTTCAAATAAAAGCTTAACGCATTCAAATCAAAAATAATGGAAGATGATGAAATTTCACTGGCCCCAAACAAAGCACGGGTTTGTTGCGTGATGAGTGTGGTATCCGTCTCGTGCAACGTTTTGTTTGCGCTAAGCGTGGTGCAAAATGCCATCAAAGCCTCTTCCTCGGGCGTAAGGAGAGGTACAATGGATTCGTAGTCCTTTGAGGACACAAGCATTTTTTTTGACCCGCCATGACTTTGATATTTAAAAACGTCGGGATATCTACGGTGAAGTTCTGTGAAAATGCGCTCGCCTAAACTCTGCAGGTTTAAGCGTGTCAGATAGACTGTTTGGGCGTACAGCTCTTCAATGTGTTCTTGAGACGCCGGTGCGCTCGCGATTTTTTCAAGGGCTTGAACGAAGTAGGTCATCAGATCACGTTCTATTGCGTAATCACCTTTTAAAAAAGCCATTAAATAAATGTCATCACTCAGGTTTTGTGTAAAGCCATTTTCGTTTATTATGAATTTGAAATACTTAATCTGGTCGCAAAAAAGATCTTTCGCCGGCTTTGACAGGCCGTGGGTTTTTAAAAACTCAAAAAGCCCATCAATATGCGTTTTTCGGGCACAGGCATCCTGATAAATCTGGGCCAGGGAGGGCATTTCTTCGTCAAGGTTTGAGGCGGAAAAACGCTTAAAGACCTGATCGTGAAATGCGAAAGCATCAGAGCCCGAGGCGCTGGAGGACTCGGCGCTTGAAAAGGTTGCTGTCGAAAATGCAAGATTTGCGCAGGTCAACAAGGTCAAAAGTAGATATTTTTTTGGCATCTTTTGTTTCTCCATTTAATCTATACGTATATGGGTTGGTTTTTTGTTTTGTCAAATTTTTTATTGACGTTTGGTCAATGTGCCTCTTTAAGAGGATTATTTATTTTGCGGGGTGAGGATTAAATTTTGTTTTGAGCAAGGTCTTGACTTGTGATGTTGGGGTATGGCGGGTGTGCGGCGCACCTGGGACTCGTTGCGGGATGCAGGTGCGCGCGTACATGGTCTAACGGCGCATGGCCACAAGGCGCAGCTTGTGGGTGGCGCCCGGATAGTCGGTTGCCCCAGCCGGGGACAAAACTGTTTCTTCTTGGCTCATACGGGGCGGGAAGAAGTCCCGGGAATCTGGCTGAATCTCCCCAAATCCGTACACCAGAGTCGGCAGTTCCTTTTCAACGGTGATGGGCAGCCCACGCTCCTGGACCGCAACGGTGAGGGCGTTTTCAAGACCCCATTGCCATCCTTGGAGGAGGTTGCGGCAGCGCCAGCAAGGATCCCGGTAGGTGGAGACGCCCAGTACGACGCCCTTGATCTGGAGTGGGCCGCTCTCACGTGCGGCAAGATCAGCCAAATAGTGCGGTAGTTGACGCGCAAGATCAACAAGTAGAATCCCTTCCGAGTCTGCGCAGTTGACGCCCCACGGTCCTGTTGCAACAGAGTTGTTAAGAATTTGGGTTGTTTTGCGGGTGATCCGCTTCCACCGCGCGTCCCCGCTTTCTTCGAGAAAAGCTCTCCTCTCTGGCGCGCTGAGCACGTTATGGAAGGCGTTTTGGATGCGCGCTCGTGTGCGATACGGTTCATCATCTCTGAAGCGATGCCCACCGGATAAGTACAGAGCGCGTCCTATGAAATCCAGGGTCCCAGAGGCGCCTTCCACCTCATAATGAAAGCGCAGGTGGGATGAGGCGAGATTGGGGAGTTTCTCCTGGCCAGGTTTATGGTGGGTAAGCTCTTTAATGAGTCTAAGCTGTTCAAGGTCAAAGAACGTGCCAGGCATTTGAAATTTAGTCCCGTCAAAGACGTAGGAGGCTATATTGGCCTCGGGCGTCCAAGCGGTATCACGTTTGTAGGTGTAGGAGTTTAGATCCGGAATGAGGCGGGTGATGCGCGGCGCGCTGGAGGAGGAACTCTCAGTCTCTTGCGCACTCGTCTCTACCTCTTCACCCTCGTCCGCTGCTGTCGCTTGGGCAAGGCCGGCGTCCTGCTCTGCGTCAGCTACTTGTGCAAGCTCTGCCTCATCATGGACCTCAGCTTCTTCTGGGCGCGTGTCGACGTCAATGTCCTCGCGTTCGAAGAGGAGAGGTGAAAGGGGTGGCTCTAGAAGAGACACTTCATCCTGAATCGGGGCAGGTGTGCGCTTGGGTTTTTTTGCGATGTGTTTTCTGCGCGCAGGTCCCCTCGTTGTGGGTTTTGAGGGTGATGCGGCTGCGGCCTTGGCGGGGCCCACGCCCAGCCTTGAAAGCATTGTGGCAAGCACCTGATTTGCGGTGTCGCTCAGGATGCTTTTAAAGAGCTTGTCTTTGTTGCGCTTTATAAGCGCAAGTTCCGTGTCTTTATACAGGCGCTCAACAGCGTCGTTCAGAAGTCCCTTTTTGTGGTGGGCCAAAAGCGCGGACAACACAAAACGGTCCTTATGGGTTTCAATTCTCTTTTTAAATCCGTACTTTTCTGGCTCAAAGTGAAGGCTTGCGCACGCGGCCAATAGGGCGCGCTCAACATTCAAGTAAAAGCTTAAGGAGTTCAGGTCGAAAATAATGCCGTCGGCATTCAGATTGTTTAACGCAAGCAGGCCTCGTGTTTGGGCGGTGATCTCAGGCGTGTCGCGCTCATGGAGATCTGAATTGTTCTTGCCCATCTCGGCACAAAAGGTGGCGCACGCAAGGTCAGTGAGGCTCATTTTGCTTAGGGCCTGATGCAACTCGTCCATAAAAATGGCTTTTGAGACAACGCCGTCACGTTTTTCATGCTTAAAAGCCCTTGGGAATTTAAGGTGGAGGTCAATAAACATACGCTCTGTCAAGCTTTGGAGATTCAGACGTGTGGTGTAAACCGTTTGGGCGTAAAGCTCTTCTATGTGCTCTTGGGTAGGGTTTGCGGCTAGCGTTTCCAACGCCTTCACATAGTACGTCATCATATCTCGCTCAACGGCAAAGTCGCCTTTGAAGATGGACATGAGCATCAGATCGTCTGGTAGTTTTTGTGTGAAGCCGCCGGCGCGTCTCATATCTTGAAAAAAGCCGACAAGGCCTTTTGTCAGCTCTTTTGTGGGCTTTGTCATGCCGTGGGTACTGATAAAGCTAAAAAGCGTATCGATGTGCTTTTTACGCTCCACTGCGTCTTGGTAAAGTTGGGCAAGGGAGGGCATTTCTTCATCAAGGTTGGAGGCAGCATAGCGACCAAACACTTGGGGTGCGAATTCAAACTCTGACGTGATTATTTGGGCAGAGCTGCTTGAGGAGGCGCTTGAGTGGCAAGGAGATGTTGACAATATGGCTACCAGGCCAGCAATGCTTAAAAGTAAGTGTTTTTTTGACATTCTAAAGTAACTCTGTTTTTCTTCGTTTATATAATTTCTTTTTTACTTTTTGTCAATTTTTTGCCTTTTGTGCGTCTTTAGGATGATGAGAGATTGGTGGATTATTCCTCAACGAGGGCTGTTATGATTTTTTTCGCACGTCACAAAAGAAGTTCTTCATGATGGATGCGCACTCTTCCTCTAGCATGCCGCCTGTGATGCCTGGTGCGTGGTGGCAGGTGGTGTGCTCAAAGACCCTCGGGCCGTGCTCAACGCCCCCGCTTTTGGAGTCGTAGGCGCCGTAGTAAAGGTGACGAATGCGCGACCAGGACAGGGCGCCTGCGCACATGGGGCAGGGCTCCAGCGTCACATAAAGGTCGCAGTCCTCAAGATAAGCGCTTTGTAAAACGCGCCCCGCTTCCTGGAGACACAAAATCTCCGCGTGGGCGGTGGGGTCGCAGCTGGTGCGCGTCAAATTATGGGCTTTGGCGATGACGCGTCCGTCTTTCACAATGACGCACCCAACGGGCACCTCCGCCACTGCGTACGCTTGCTGGGCTAGGGCAATGGCTTCTTTCATATGGATAAAGTGGGTAGACACCGTCACGCATTCGTCTCACAATAGGGTTATCTACCTACAAAAATATGAGGACACTCTTCCCATGTCAAACGCCACACGCACAGAAAGCGATTCCCTCGGGACCATTGAGGTTGATGCGTCGCGCTACTGGGGGGCGCAAACCCAGCGTTCGTTGGAGAATTTCCGCATAGGCGGGGAGCGTATGCCCCTTGCCCTCATCAAAGCCTTTGGTCTCCAAAAGAAGGCGGCTGCGTTGGCGAACCATGAGCTGGGCGATTTGTCAAAGGAGCGCGCGGACCTTATTGTGCGTGTGGCCGATGAGATCATTGCGGGCACCCTTGATGACCATTTCCCCTTGGTTGTGTGGCAAACGGGATCTGGTACCCAGACCAACATGAATGTGAACGAGGTGATCTCCAACCGTGCCCTGGAAATTCTGGGGCGCCCCATGGGCAGCAAAGATCCCGTTCATCCCAATGACCATGTGAACTATGGCCAGTCCTCCAATGACTCCTTCCCAACGGCAATGCATATTGCAGCGGCTGTGCAGGTTGTAACGGAGCTTTTGCCCAGCCTCAAGCACCTGGCGGGGACGCTTGCGGCCAAAGAGCACGCCTTTAAAAACCTCATTAAGGTGGGGCGCACCCACCTCCAGGACGCAACGCCCTTAACCCTGGGTCAGGAGTTTGGCGGTTACCGCGCCCAGGTTGAATCGGCCCTTGTGCGCATTGAGCGCATATTGCCAGACTTGTACCTGCTTGCCCAAGGAGGCACCGCTGTGGGGACAGGCATTAACACGCGCGCCAGCTTTGGGGAGGTGTTTGCAAAGCATGTGGCCGCCATTACAAAGTTGCCCTTTAAAACAGCACCCAATAAGTTCGAGGCGCTCGCGGCCCATGACGCGCTTGTGAATGCATCCGGCGCTTTGAGCGCGCTTGCGGCCGCGCTTATGAAGATTGCCAATGACGTGCGCCTTTTGGGCTCGGGGCCTCGGTGCGGCTTTGGGGAAATTATGCTGCCTGCCAATGAGCCAGGCTCGTCCATCATGCCAGGCAAGGTCAATCCCACCCAGTGCGAGGCTCTCACCATGGTCGCGGCCCAGGTGATGGGCAATCACGCAACCATTATGGTGGCAGGCAGCAGTGGTCACTTAGAACTTAACGTCTTCAAGCCTGTCATC
>JAIUNT010000071.1 GCA_020161545.1 Pseudomonadota bacterium | reverse complement strand
AGAAGCGCAGCCACCTCTTGGGCCTTGGCCACGGTCTGGGCATTGGGGCGGGTCTCTTTGAGAAGGTAGCGCTTAAAGAGCGCGTCGGCTTTGAGAAGATAAGCCAGATTTTGTTGAGGATCTTGACTCAAGAGCGCTGCGTGACGATAGGTCTGGGCCGCGGTTTCGGCATCCATTAGCGTTGGCAGGGGATTTTGCTCCAAATAAAGATCCCACAAATCGGCCGCTTTCATTGTAAGGGGTGCGTGGTCCTGTGTCCCGCGCAGGGCGCGTGCCCCCGTGGAAAGCGCGTTGGCTGCAACGCGGTAGTCGTTAGTTGCGGGTGCGGGATTCTGTTCGAAATAGGCTTCCCACCACTGGGCGCTCTTGAGATAGTAACGTGCTTTATCTTTTGGGTTGGCGCTTGTGTACGCGGCGTTATAATACTGACAGGCCAAATCGTAGATTTTTCCCACGTCTAGCGTTTCAGTGTCGGTGTAATAGCGCTCCATCAGTTGGGCACTTCTGGCAAGAAAAGAAGACTTTTGCGCAGTGTCCGCCACGGCTTCACTTGCCCGGTGAAACGTGTAGGCGAAGAGCAAAGTATCACCTGATGGAATAAAGTCGTCAAAGTTCTCTAAAAGTTCTTCTATCTTCAAAGCACGTGTTGCGTCGGGTGCTGATTTGTTGACCAGGACGGCAATCTCGTTTCTCAGCCCATCCGCTTTGAAAAGACGCTCTTGCGGGCTGAGCATACGCGCCTGATCAGGTGCCCTATGGTGCGGGAGGGTTTCTGGGTTCTTTGCAAAACGCGACTTTATATAGTGCAGCATGTTCAAAAACAAGGCGTCTCCGTCGCCAAAGTGTTCGTGCCCGCCAAGCTCACGCAAATCAAGAAAATCTGGATTTGTCTTACGAATGCCGGCCATAAAACGCCCCAGGGGTGTTTTATCCAAGGTTTGGCCTTTGTATGTGAAGTCATTGAAGTGCGCGAGGGTATTTTTAAAGTCAAGGGCCCTGTTGGCTTCTTGGCTTTTGAACATGACAAGGAGATCTCGCATGACGCGCTGCATCACAACATTTTCAAAAATGAGCCCCGTCGACCCAGCGCGTGCGCCCTCATCAAAGTCCAGTGCCAGGCGCCAAGTGCGGGGCGGGATGGGGTCCTGAAAATAGGTGGCGAACAAAACCTCTCGTGTAGGTTTGTTCATTGCAGCGAAGGAGAGGAAATCCTTATGGGGCAAAAAGCGAGATATGTAGACGAGGAGTTCGTTGGGTAAGAGCTCAAGGGGGCTTGAGAGCACAATTGTCTGGGACGCAGCCTCTTGTGTTGCCATATTGACCGTCGCATCCGACTTGGGTTTTTTTACGGCCCCATTGTCTTCCTCTTTTCCTTTTCCAAGGTCATTGTGGCTTCGTTTCTGACCAGTAAGGCTGGAAATGCAGGGGGCTCCTTGAGATGGGTCCTCCTCCCCCATGCTTGCCACCAGGGATGTGGACATGAAAACTGCAAGAGCCTGACTTAAAAGCGTACGTTTCATTTTACTTACTCCTCATTCAATCAATTAATGGCCTTGTGTTTGCGCGTCTTGTGGTGCTTAAATTTCCATTTTTTGCCTCAAGGCCTGAAGGAGGCCTGACACTTGGTGGGCGTAGGACACAGTCAGTTTTTCAGGCTCTTTTTCGTTGGCGAGGAACTGCGTAAACATCTCGTTCGCTTTTTCTAAGTAAACCAGCTTTTGGAATGGGTCGTCGCTGTGAAGGCCCGCTTGTCTGTACGCCATTCCCGATAGTTTTCTGTCCATATGACTTAATGAACCAGCTCGCTGATGGAGCGCGCTCCAAAAGGGGGCGCTTGCGAGGAAGTGGACTTTTTGCTGCGACAGGTCTGTGTGCACACATCCTAGACCATAGTGCAGCATGGCTTGAAGTTTCAAATCGACCCAGGTGGGCTCACCCGCCAGTGGTAAGTACCTTTGTGTGAGGGCCAAACCTTTCTGCAGGACACTCAAGCGCGTGGCCTTTACCAGGCTTGCATGGGAGGTTTGCAAATAGCTATGTGTTGCCCCGCGCATGTCCTCCACGCTGGGTTTTTCTTCGCGAGCCAGGTAGCTTTCCCAAAGATTCACACTCTTCATCAATGTGGGAAAGACAAAAATTCTGTTTGCCATAACGCCGCACGCTCTGCGATAAACATCGGCGGCACTTTTTGTTTCCTCCAGGCCAGGATTAGGTACTTGGAACAGGTAGGTGTCCCAGCGTTCTTTGCTTTTGAGCACAAGAGGGGCGTAGTGGGGTGTGCCAAAGTGTGCCTTTGCAGCGGCGTCATAGGTCTGGGCCGCTCGCCTGTTGGCTTCGGGGTCAGGCATAATCGCGTTTAAGAAAAACCGGTCAAACCACTGGGCGCTCTTAAGGTAGTAACGTGCTTTATCATCCTTATTCTCTATGCCCTGGGCAGCCCATTGGTAAAGACCGGCAACGTGCATAACTTGGCTCAGGGTTGGCTCTTGGTGGCTTGTGTACAGCAAGTCATAAAAGTGGGCACTTTTCCCCAAAAACTTGCTCTCCTGGGCCGGGTCTTCCGCGTCACATCCTGCACTCCAGTAATCGCTGGCAACCCCAATAATCTCCTTGGGGTCAACGTAGTCAAACGCATCATAGATCTCGTCCCACTTTGAGGCGCGTTCTATGGCGTCCTCTATATGCGGAAGCTGGCGCCTTAAGGAATCTGCAAGATAAAGACGCGCCTGTGGGCTCGTGTGACTTTCATGTGCGGGTGCCCTATAGTGGGCAAGGGTGGCTGGATCTGCGCCGAAGTTGGCCTTGATCGTGTGCAGCATGTTTAAAAACAGCGCGTCAGCGTCGCCTAAATTGTCCTGTCCTGGCAGGCTAGTTGGGTCAAGGGCCTGTGGATTGTTTGCATCGGCGCCTTCCATGAACTGCCAAAGCGGCGTTTGGCTGAGGATTTTCCCTTGGTATGTGAAAGATCCAAATGTGTTGAGGGTGGTTCTTAAATCTGCCACGTTCTTGGCGTTTTTGCCCCTAAACATGATGAGGAAATCACGCAGAGTTCGCTGCATCACCACATTTTCGAAAACAAGTCCCGTTGACCCGGTGCGGGTACCTTCGTCAAAGTCCAGGGCCAGGCGCCAGGTGCGCGGCAGTATGGGGTTTGAAAAATAGTTTGCAAACAAAACCTCTCGCGTATGTTTGTTCATTGCAGCAAAGGAGAGGAAATCCTTATGTGGCAAAACGCGAGATATGTAGACGAGGAGTTCGTTGGGTAAGAGCTCAAGGGGGCTTGAGAATACGACTGTCTGGGAGGCCGCTTCTTGCGCATTTTTCTCGGGGTCTGCCTTGTGTTTTTTGACGGTAGTCAGGTCCTCCTCCTTGCCTTTATAGGCGTGCGTGTAAGAGCGCTTCTGGCCTATGATGGGCGCACTGGACGGCGCTTCTTGGGGCGCGTCTTCCTCCCCCATACTTGCAAAAAGGCAGGTGCTAGACAAAAGACAAATGGTCAAAATTTTAAGGGTGTGTTTCATTTTATTTACTCTCGGTTCAATATGTTAATGGCCTTGGGGTAACGCATCTTGGGGTGCGGTGAGGGCAAGGTTTTGCCTTATGGCCGACAAGAGTTCCGACACCTCATGGGCATAGGAGACAATCAATTTTTGAGGGTATGGTTGCGCCGCCAGATGACGCCCAAACATCTCGTGTGCCTTCATCAAATAAACCAGACTTTGTGAAGGGTCCTCACTGAGTAGGGCCGCTTGTCGGTAGGCAAGGGCTGCCATTTTAAGATTCTCGGTGGTCATCCTTTGGGTCAGACCCTCCACAGCGAACCAAAAGGAAACGCTTTTGAGGACGTGTTCTTTTTGCTGCGGTCCGTCTGAATGGGCGCTGGCGATCCCATAGTGAATAAGCGCCTGCAGGGTTAGATCAGCCCATGTGGGCGTGCTCACATGGGGCAGGTATCTCTGGGTGATCGCCAAACCTCTTTCCAGAAGCGCCAAGCGGTCAGATTTTGCAGCGGTTACACGGGCGGTCTGAAAATAGGTGTTTATCGCCATGCGCATATCGCCTGCGCTTGGATTCTCTTGACGCGCGAGGTAGCTTTCCCACAATGCAAGGCTCTTTCTCAGGATGTACGCGCGCTGCGTGTCACCCGAGGTCAGAAAAGATGCGTCCAGGTAAGCGCTTGCCGCGTCCCGGGTTACTTCCACGGCTGGATGAGGCACCACTTCCATATAAGCGTCCCAGTGTCCTGTGGCTTTCATCAGAAGCGACGTGTGGTGATGCGTGCCGCGCAGAGCATGCGCACCGGCGTGGTATGTGAGGGCTGCCTGCCTTAAATCCTCTGGGGCGGGGGCAGGGAGATCTTTAAAATATTTCTCCCACCACTGGGTGCTCTTAAGATAGTAATCCTCTTTATTTTTCATGTTAGGAGCATGATGGGCCGCGTCATGATAAACCTTTGCAAGGTGGAATATGATGGTGGGGTTTGCCATGGGCTGGTCCGTATGCGCTTTTTCAATAAGCTGGGCATTTTTGGCGAAGAACGCGGATTTTTGGCCGAGGTCCACGGCAGCCCTGGCAGCGCTTAAGTAGGCGTTGGCAGCGAGATTGACCTCTAAATTGTCAATATAATCAAAATCCTTTAGGATTTCGTCCCATTTCAAGGCGCGGGCCGTGTCTGTGGTGAGGGACGGCAGATCATGCCGGAGTTGGTCTGCGTGAAACAAGCGTTCTTGGGGGCTTTGCAGACGTTCACGGGCGGGCGCCCGATAGTGCGCAAGTGTTTTTGGGTCTGCAGTAAAATCCGACTTAATATAGGCAAGCATATTGAGAAACAGCGCGTCTCCGTCTCCCAAGTTTGCTTGTGCGCCAAGCCCACTCACATCCAGGAAAATTGGGTTTGTCTTGCGAATACCGTTCATAAAACGCCAAAGCGGTGTTTGACCCAAGGTTTGACGACTGTGGGTGAAATCCTCAAAGCGCTCCAGGGTATCCACGAAATCAAAGACCCGATTGGTATTCTGGCTCTTGAACATCACAAGAAGACTTTCCATGACACGCTTCATCACAACATTTTCGAAAACGAGTCCTGACGCACCTCGGCGTGTCACTTCATCAAAGTCAAGGGCCAGGTGCCAGGTGCGTGGAGGAGTGGCGCCCTGGAAATAGGCCGAAAACAAAACCTCTCGTATGTGCTTATTCATTTCCGTAAAGGTGAAGAAATCTTCACTGGGCAAAAAGCCTGCGATATAAACGAGCAGTTCGTTGGGTAAGAGCTCAAGGGGGCTGGAGAAAACAACCGTTTGAGAAGGCGACTCTTGCTCAAACATTTTTTCCTCAGAGCTGGCCTTTTGCTTCTTGACGGTTTCCTGGTCCTCCTCTTTGCCTTTATAGGCGTGCGTGTAAGACCGCTTCATGCCCGTGATGCGCGCGCTGGACGCCGCTTCTTGGGGCGCCTCTTCCTCCTCCATGCTTGCCAGCAGGGAAGTGGTGGATAAAAGACAAATGGTGAGTATTTTGAGGGTGCGTGTCATTTTCTTTCTCATGCGGCGTATTGGGCGGTTTGTGTTGAATAGGGAGGGTTTTGTGTGTTGCGCGCGCTGGGTGACCCCTTTGGGCAGGAACGCGTCAAAGGCTTGAGAGAGGTCGGTGACAAAAAGAAAAGCGTGAAAGAGGTGCCCTGAAATTAAGCGGATGCGCTGGCTGGGAAGTGCCTCCAAGGGCAAGAAGGATCCAGAAGCATGCATGGTGCAAGTATCAGGGTTCACGCGCTGTTTCTTGGGCGTTAAGTCACCAACGCAGTAGCGCTTCTCAGCTTGCGCGCGCCCATGCCCAGAAAATATTTCTTTGTCACGGTGACTGGCAAAGCCAGATAAGGCGCTGGCCAGATGAAGATGAGGGGCGACTCGATATGTTTGCGCGTGCGTGCTCATAATGGACTCTTAGCTCTTGGGAGGTGTCTTTTTAGTGGCCGCGTCGGCTCTTTGAGCGCGCCGTGCTTGGTGTGTGGATGGCTGGGTGCACAGAGCCATCTCAGCCATTACCTCGTTTATCTTCTCTTGAAGTTGCTGCGTAGGGTGATTGCCCTGACGCAAATGGGTATTATAGAGCGCAATACACCAATCAAGGTACGCCTTCTTTGCTTGGCCACCGCTTGTATGCTTGGACGCATTGAGATAAGCGCTCATAGCCCCATGCAGCTCTATGGCCGTAGGCGCGGGCGTGTGCACGAGGTACCTACCCCAAAGACGGGCGCTTTCGAGATGGAAGGTGGTCGCAGTTGCAGGGTTCATCGCGTAAAGCGCTGCCAAGGTGTAAGTTGTTGCAGCGATACTTAAGTCAGCAAGGAGTGGGTTTTCGACTTGGTCGAGGTGTCTTGCACAAAGGGACGCGCTTTTTAAAAAAGCGGATGCGCGTTCTCCTGCATGGGGTGTATGCGCACCCAGGGTGAAATGCGCGGCTGCAGCTTGTGAAAGTGCAGTGGGAAGCGGGTTGTTGAGAGGGTGTGTGCAGCGCTCCCAAAGGGCGGTTCCTGTTCGCAACAGACGCACCTTCTTTGCTTCATCATCTTCAAAGTGAGAAAGCTTGATGTGCGCACTCGCGACTCTGCTAATTGTGTTTGCGCTCGGGTGGGGTACTTGTGCCAGGAATCTCTCCCACAGGGAAACACTCTTTTCCATGTAAGCCTTTTGCACGTCACGCCCAAGTAGAGGTGAGGTGGCAGCTTGATAAGTGTTTGCAGCCATGCGCAAAATTGGCGCGTTTGGGGCGGGTACGTTCTTAAGATACGTGTCCCATATGCCCATGCTTTTTGTTAAAAAGATATATTTGGCCCTTTCATCCGTGGCGGCATCCTCTGCGTAGGTATAGTGTATGACGGCGGTGCGTAGCTCACTTTCTGTAAGGATGTTACAAGTCGCAAGGATTTGATCCCAGGTTTGTGCACGGGCGAAAGGATCCATTTGTGCTCTGGCTTGGGCGATTAAAGCATGGGCTTCGTACATGTTCTCTTGAAGACTTTTATGGCTTGCGGTGCGCGGCGCTGTGTAAAATGGCAGTGTTTTGGGATCGTGCTCAAAGTTATTCTTGATGTAGTGGAGCATGTTGAAAAAGACATGATCACCATCAGTGGATTCCTCGTCAAATAAGGGGCTATCCAGGGGGAGGCTTTTAATGTCGGTGCCCTCAAGGCCCCTGAGGAGCTGCCACAAAGGTGTCTCTTGTAAAGCTTTTCCTTGGGTGGAGAAAGTGCCGTACTCCTCCAAAAGGTGGTGGAAATATGTGACGTGTGCAGAGGCCTGGCACCTGTACATGGTGAGCACCGCGTGCATCAACTTGGGCATGATTTTGGCAACAAAGGTGAAGTGATCTTTGCGTCCTTGTAGGTCAGGTCCAAAAGCAAAGGCACTGCTCCAGGTGCGGGTGGGGCTGTTTTTTGTGAAGTAGATGGGGAGCAAAAGTGCTCTCAAGTCCTGATCTGTGGAAGCAAAATCAAGGAGCTCTTCATTGGTTAAATATGCGGAAATTTCAGTCAGAATTTCGTAGGGAAGTAGTTTCACAAGACATGAAGGCGTGGACAGCTCTTGTGTGAGCGTTTCCTTTGGATCAGGGTTTGTCCGTTGCTTTTTTGCCGCACTAAGGTCTTCTTCTTTTCCTTTGTCCATGTTTACATAAGCGCGTTTGTAACCCGTAAGAGAGGCCTCTTGAGGCGCGTCCTCTCTCATGCTCGCTGGAAGGGAAGTGGTGGAGATAAGGCAAAGGGTCAAGAGTGTAAGTGTGTGTTTCATGTTCGTTCTCATGCTGTGTTTAGGATGGTTTGCGCTGCAATGTGTGCGCGTGTCGCCGGGCACCCGCGGGGCGGCCTTGACATGGGCAGGTGTATATTCAAAAGGGAAAAAGGCGGAAGAAAAGCGTTGTGCAAGAGGTTTCCTGGGGTCACATGGGCGCGGCCCAAGGGAAATACTTTCGCGAAAGAACGGGGCGAAGATATGGGCATAGAGCAAGTATCAGGATTTACGCGCTGTTTCTTGGGCGTTAAGTCACCAACGCAGTAGCGCTTCTCAGCTTGCGCGCGCCCATGCCCAGAAAATATTTCTTTGTCACGGTGACTGGCAAAGCCA
>JAIUNT010000070.1 GCA_020161545.1 Pseudomonadota bacterium | reverse complement strand
CGGCGCTTCAGGGCGCCCGGGAGGCCTTTCCGAGGCTGAGTGGGAGTCACGTGTGCGTGCTCTCAAGCAAGCCCAGGAACAAGCCCATGTGTATGAGGCAGAGCTTCAACGCAAGAAGAATGATGTTGAAGGCCTTGAGCAAGAGCGCCGCTCCCGCGAAGAAGAGGCCACACGCCTCGAGAGAGAGCGTGAAGAGATGCGCAAGCGCGAGGCGGAGGAGCTGCGTGTGCTTGCACAAAGTAAGTCCGTTGTGGCTGAGGAAACGCCTAAGGGCATTTCCCTTGAGGCTGCCCTTAAGAAGGGGCGCCCTCCTGTGAAACGTTCAGAAGACGAAGACACCGATGAAGAAGCCCCTAAAAAGGCCATTCCAGCAAAGGGTGAGTCTCGCAAGGTGGCGCCAGCTGCTGCCAGCACCACATCCTCTGCTAAGCGTCACAAAACCCGTCAACAGCTTCATCAAATTTCCTATGAGGACGCGCTGGGCGCCGAAGAGGGCCTTCCTGGGCGCCACTTTGGTGGACGCCGTGCACCAAAGCGCAAGCATCAGCCTGTGGCACAAGAGGCCAAGGTCAGTGCGCGCGAGGTGATTATTCCTGAAGCCATCACGGTTGGAGAGCTCTCCAACCGTATGGCCATCCGTGCAGCCGAAGTCATTAAGTTCCTCATGTCCATGGGCATGATGACCACCATTAACCAAAGCCTGGACGCAGAGACGGCGGAGCTCGTTGTGACAGAGTTTGGTCACACGGCAAAGAAAGTCTCCATGGATGATATCGTGGAAGGTCTTGGTGAGGTCACGGATACCCCTGAAGATTACATGCCACGTCCACCGGTTGTGACGGTGATGGGTCACGTTGACCATGGTAAAACGTCTCTTTTGGACGCCCTGCGCGCCACGGACGTTGTGTCGTCCGAGGCTGGCGGTATCACCCAGCACATTGGCGCCTACCAGGTTAAAGACCCCAAGGGACGCCTCGTTACCTTCATTGACACGCCAGGTCACGCGGCCTTTACCCAAATGCGCTCGAGAGGCGCCAACGTGACAGACATCGTCATTTTGGTGGTGGCGGCGGACGACGGTATCATGGAGCAAACCGTTGAGGCCATCCACCACGCCAAAGCGGCTGGTGTGCCCATTATTGTTGCCATTAACAAGATGGACAAGCCCGAGGCAAATGCCGACCGCGTACGCCAAGCTCTTTTGCAACATGAACTTGTTGTTGAGGAGATGGGTGGTGACGTGATGACCGTGGAGGTTTCTGCTAAGAAGTCTTTGAATTTGGACAAGCTTCTTGAGGGCGTCATGCTTCAAGCTGAGATCATGGATCTCAAGGCCAACCCCAACCGCACAGCCAAGGGCATCGTCATTGAGTCCAAGGTTGAAGCGGGCAGGGGACCTGTGGCCACGATCCTTGTGCAACAAGGGACACTTAAGGTTGGCGACATCTTTGTTGCCGGCAGCGAATGGGGACGCGTGCGTGCCCTCATTGACCACCACGGTGCGCGCTTGACCCAAGGTACGCCGTCTCAGCCTGTTGAGATCTTGGGCTTTGGCGGTGCGCCAACACCCGGTGAAGAGTTTATCGTCGTTGAAAACGAAGCACGCGCCCGTGAGATTGCGGATTATCGCCTCCATCGTCGTAAGGAAGCCAAAGCCGCGCAAGTACGCAAGGCAACCATGCAACACCTTATGCAGGGTGCGGCAGCGGCTGAAAGCCTTAAGGAACTTGCGCTTGTGATCAAATCTGACGTGCAAGGGTCCGTTGAGGCCATCATGGGAAGTTTGCAGCGCCTGGAGACCGAGGAAGTGCGTGTGCGTTTCCTTCACACAGGTGTGGGCGGCATTAACGAAAGCGACGTGTCGCTGGCGTCTGCGTCCAACGGCCTCGTTGTGGGCTTTAACGTGCGTGCCAACCCACAGGCAAGGGAACTTGCGGCCAGGGATCAGGTGGAGATTCGTTATTACTCCATCATTTATGATGTCCTTGATGACATGAAGGCCCTTATGGGTGGTCTTCTTGCGCCAACGCTGCGTGAGAAGTATCTTGGCAGCGCAGCTGTGCGCCAGGTCTTTAACATCACAAAGGTGGGCAAGGTTGCTGGTTGCTATGTGACCCAGGGCATTGTCAAACGCGGTGCCCGTGTGCGCCTGGTGCGTGACAGTATGGTGATCCATGATACGGTTCTGCGCAGCCTGAAACGCTTCAAGGACGAAATCAAAGAAGCCAAGGAAGGCTACGAGTGTGGTATCACCTTTGACGGCGCACAGGATGTGCGTGAAGGGGACATCATTGAGTGCTTCGAGGTGGAAGAAATCGCAAGGACCTTGGACTAAGAGATATCACAATGCAAAAGAAGACTGGACCCCAAGGTCCCTCACAAAGACAACGCAAGGTGGCGGAGGAAATCCGCCACGTGCTTGCCAGTTCCCTGTCCCGTGATGATTTTTACGGATCGGTCCTGGCTCAGGTGACTGTGACCCTGACACGGGTGGACGCAAGTCCAGATCTCAAGCAAGCCAAGGTGTTCTTCACGCTTCTGGGCGGCGGAGATAACGCCCAGGTTCTGGCGGCGCTCAAGGAAAAAGCACCTTATTTTCGCACCCTTGTTGCGAAGTCTTTGAGCACAAAATACGTGCCAAAGATCATTTTTGCCTTGGATGAAACCCTGCAAAAGTCCCTTGCCCTTGAAGCTCTTTTCCATTCAGAAAAGGTTGCCCAAGATTTGGGGCCCGTTTCGCCAGAGAACGAATGACCCTGACACGCGGCTTTTTGATTCTTGATAAGCCGGAGGGCCTGTCATCGGCGGCCCTTGTGGCTAAAGTACGCTGGCGCTTTGGTCGAAAACTCAAAGTCGGGCATGCAGGGACCCTTGATCCCCAGGCATCGGGCATTTTGCCGCTGGCGCTGGGGGAGGCCACCAAAGCCATCTCGTACATCGCCACGGACATAAAGACCTACACCTTTGACCTTGTGTGGGGTGAGTCGCGCACCACGGACGATTTGGAAGGCGAGGTGGTTGAAACCTCACTCGTGCGACCAACGCCTGGGCAAATCGAGGCGGCCCTAGAGCACTTCACGGGGGACTATGATCAAATCCCACCCATCTATAGCGCCATCTTTGTTGATGGCAAGCGCGCCTATGCGTTGGCCAGAGCCGGCGTGGCCCCAGAGCTTGCTGCGCGCCGCGTTCACGTTTCATGTCTGCGTCTTGTGAAAACCCAGGGGGATGTAAGTACCTTTGAGGTCACGTGCGGTGCTGGCTTTTATGTGCGTTCGCTCGCCCGGGATCTGGCAAAGCATCTAGGAAGCTGTGGACATGCCCGTCATATTCGCCGTACCCAGGTGGGTCCCTTTACAGAAAAAGACGCTCTCTCAATAGAAAAGCTTGAAATTTTACCGCAGATAGACTTAATAAGAGAGTATGTTCGCTCTTTGGAGTGTGTGCTGGACGACATCCCGGCCCTCTCCTTTGCCGACAGTGATGAAAAGAAACTGATGGCAGGCCAAGCCCTTTGTGTGACAAAGGCCTTTGGGGAGAGGGGCATTGACCCTTGCGCAAGCGCGCAGGAGGTCGTGTGTAAAAGTGACAGTGGCCTTATATTTGCCCTGGCAACGCTGGCGGGAGGAGTCGTCAAACCCCGTCGCATTTTAATGTATTAAAAGGAGAGAAAGACGATGTCGATTCTGGCAGATAGAAAACAAGCTTTGATTAAAGAATACGCAACAAAAGAGGGAGACACAGGTTCTCCAGAGGTTCAGGTCGCAGTTTTGACCGAGCGTATTCGTAATCTGACTGAGCATTTCAAGTCACACAAGAAGGATAACCACTCACGCCGTGGCCTTCTGATGATGGTAAACCAACGCCGCAAGCTGCTTGCCTATGTTAAGGGCAAGGACGTGGCACGCTACGAAGCATTGATTAAGCGCCTTGGTCTGCGCCACTAGACCAGACAAACAAAGGGCTCCCTCACCGGGGAGCTCTTGCCTCTTAGGGCCTCATCAGGGGCACTTTCACAAAGGAATAAGTATATATGTTTAAAATTCACAAAAAAGAAATTGAGTGGGGAGGGCGCACCCTGACCTTAGAGACAGGTAAAGTTGCGCGTCAAGCAAGTGGGTCTGTTGTGGCCACCTATGGTCAGACAACGGTTTTGTGTACGGTTGTGGCAGAGCGCTCACCAAAAGTGGGTCTGGACTTCTTCCCCTTGACGGTACACTACCAAGAAAAGGCTTTCGCTGCTGGTAAAATCCCTGGTGGCTTTTTTAAGCGCGAAGGCAAGCCCAGCGAAAAAGAAGTGCTGACATCACGCTTGATTGACCGCCCACTGCGCCCTCTTTTCCATGAACGTTTTGTGAATGAAACTCAGATCGTTTGTACGCTCCTAAGCCACGATCTTGAGAACGATCCCGATGTGGTGGCCATTATTGGTGCCTCCGCAGCCCTGGCTATTTCCGGTATCCCTTGTCACGGTCCTTTGGCGGCTGCGCGCGTGGGTTACCAGGACGGCGATTACGTTTTGAACCCCACCTATGACGATCTTCCTGAGTCTGCCCTTGATCTGGTTGTGGCAGGCACCCAGGACGGCGTGATGATGGTTGAGTCCGAGGCCAAAGAGCTCAGCGAAGAAGTGATGCTGGGCGCTGTTGTCTTTGGTCATGAGGCCATGCAAGTTGTGATCAAGGCCATTGAAGAGCTTGCCAAAGAAGTCGGGAATGAGGCTTGGGACGTTATTGAGGCGCACCCCGAGGACGCAGCTATTATTAAGATGCTCAAAAGTGATTTTGAGGCAGATCTGCGCACCGCCTACGCCAACACCCAAAAGAAGCTGCGCTACGCAGCCGTGGACGCCGTGCGCGCCCGTGCCATGGAAGCCCTGGCTGGCACCTTCCCAGATGTGGCCGAGACACACCTGTCCAAGCTTTTCAAGAAGCTTGAGCAAGACGTTGTGCGCGGCGACATCATCAAGACAAAGCGTCGCATAGATGGACGTGATCTTGTGACTGTACGCCCCATTGAGTGCGAGGTTGGCTTCCTGCCTGGCGCCCACGGAAGTGCGCTTTTCACGCGTGGCGAGACCCAAGCCCTTGTGGTTGCTACCCTTGGCACGACCCAAGACGAGCAAATCATTGACGCCCTTGAGGGCGAGTACCGTTCACGCTTCATGCTCCACTATAACTTCCCTCCTTTCTCCGTGGGAGAGGTTGGACGCATGAGTGGTCCAGGTCGTCGTGAAATTGGTCACGGCAAGCTCGCCTGGCGCGCGCTCAATCCGCTCGTGCCTGCAAAGGAAGCCTTCCCCTACACCATGCGTGTGGTCTCTGAAATCACGGAGTCCAATGGATCGTCTTCCATGGCAACGGTGTGTGGTGGCTCTTTGGCCATGATGGACGCGGGTGTGCCTTTGACGAGCCCAGTGGCGGGTATTGCCATGGGCCTCATTCTTGACGGCAAGGACTACGCAGTTCTGTCCGACATTTTGGGTGATGAAGATCACCTGGGTGACATGGACTTTAAGGTTGCTGGCACAAGCGAAGGCGTGACTGCGCTCCAAATGGATATCAAAGTCACAGGCATTACTAAGGAAATCATGGATGTGGCTTTGTCCCAGGCAAAGGACGGCCGTCTACACATCCTTGGTGAAATGGCTAAGGCTTTGACCGGTTCACGCCAAGACGTGCGTGAGAACGCGCCGCGCATTGAGACCATTCAAATCAACAAGGATAAGATCCGTGATGTGATTGGTTCTGGCGGAAAAGTCATCCGTGAGATCACCGAGACCACAAAAACCAAGATCGACATCTCTGAGGATGGACGCATTGAGGTGTCTGGTCCGAATCAAAAAAGCATCGATGAAGCCATCGGCATCATTCGTAACCTGACCATGGAGCCAGAGGTTGGACAAATCTATCCAGCGAAGGTTGTAAAGATCATGGAATTTGGTGCCTTTGTTGACTATTGCGGCACGCGCTCTGGCCTTGTGCACATCAGTCAGCTGGCATCAACGCGAGTTGAAAAGACAGAAGACGTGGTCAAGCTTGGCGACAGCGTTTTTGTCAAGCTCCTTGGCTTTGATGATCGTGGCAAGGCAAAGCTCAGCATGAAGGTTGTGGACCAAGAAACGGGCGCTGCCCTTGAGGTAACAGCCAAGGCAGCTGACGCCGAGATGGGTGCCTAACACCATGAAGCCTCTTTCATCCATGCGCGTATCTGGTGCCGACGTCCTGCCCCTCGTTGAGGGGGGCAAGGGTGTGGCCGTGTCCAATGGCCAAAGCGCAGGTGCGTGGGCCAGGGCAGGCGGTGTGGGAACATTCTCAGCCGTGAATGCCGACACTTACGAAGCGGACGGCACCATTATTCGCCAGGTCTACCGCGGTAAGACCAGGCGTGAGCGACACGATGAGCTCATTGCCTATGGTATTGAAGGAGGCATCACCCAGGCCCGCATCGCCCATGAAACTGCCTCAGGGCACGGGCGCATTCACATGAATGTGCTTTGGGAAATGGGCGGGTGTGAGCCTATTCTTGAAGGTGTCCTTAAGGGCGCTAAGGGCCTTATTCACGGTGTGACGTGCGGGGCAGGGATGCCTTACCGCCTTGCGGAAATCGCAGCCGGTCACGGCGTGTACACCTATCCAATTGTTTCGTCTGCCAGGGCCTTTCGGGCCCTGTGGAAGCGCAGCTTTCATAAGTTCCCCCAGACCCTGGGCGGTGTTGTTTATGAAGATCCTTGGCTTGCGGGCGGGCATAACGGCTTGTCCACAGCTGAAAACCCTAGGCAACCTGAGCCTCCTTATGCACGTGTGAAAGCACTGCGTGATGTGATGGTTGAGTTTGGCCTTGGCGCGACCCCCATTATCATGGCGGGCGGCGTGTGGTGGCTTGAGGAATGGTCCGACTGGATCGATAATCCTGAGCTTGGTCCCATTGCATTTCAATTCGGGACACGCCCACTTCTTACCCAGGAAAGCCCCATTTCTACCCAGTGGAAACAGCGTCTTCTGGCCATTGAAGAAGGCGATGTGTACCTCAATCAATTCTCACCAACGGGCTTTTACTCATCGGGCGTGCGCAATGCGTTCCTAAATGAGCTCATTGAGCGTTCCTTGCGCCAGCTGGCATACACAACGGAGCCCGTGGGAGACCACTGCGCCGAGTTCTTAACGGGCGTGCGTGGGCGCAAGCTATTTCTCACCATGGCGGACCGTGAAAAGGCCAAGATCTGGATAGAGATGGGCTATACGGAAACCCTGCGCTCCCCTGACTCTACCTTGGTGTTTGTCACGCCGTCTAAGGCGCGGGAAATTCGCCAAGACCAGATTGACTGCATGGGATGCTTGAGCGCTTGCCGCTTCAGCAACTGGAGCCAGCATGAACCCTTTAATACGGGTAAGAAGGCGGATCCGCGCTCCTTTTGTATCCAAAAATCTCTTCAGGAGATTGCACACGGCGGAAATGTAGAGCATCATCTGATGTTTGCGGGGCATAACGCCTACCGCTTTGGCAAAGATCCTTTTTACCGGGATGGTTTTATCCCAACGGTGGCCGAGCTTGTCGACCGTATACAGACGGGCAAATAGAAAACGAAGGAGACCTCATATGTTAACAGTTGGCGATCATTTTCCCGCCTACGCCCTCAAGGGCGTGGCAACCAATGACATGTCCTTTGAGACATATACACCCGCTTCACACAAAGGTTCATGGGCTGTGTACATGTTCTGGCCCAAGGACTTTACTTTCGTGTGCCCCACAGAGATTTCCGCCTTTGGTGATCTTTATGAAGAGTTTAAGGCTCAAGGCGCTCAAGTTTACGGCCTGAGTACAGACTCTGAGTTCGTGCACCTTGCGTGGCGCAACAGTCACCCAGCGCTACAAACTTTGCCCTACCCCATGCTGTCGGACATCACACGCAGTCTGTCTGAAGCCCTTGGTATCTTGCACAAGCAAGAAGGCGTTTGCCTGCGCGCAACTTACATCGTGGACCCAGAAGGCGTCATCCGCCACGTGTCCGTAAACGACCTGAGTGTGGGCCGCAGCGCTGACGAGATCTTGCGTCTTCTGCAAGCTTTTCAAACAGGAGAGCTCACACCATGCAACTGGAAAAAGGGCGAAAAGGTGATTAAGGTCGCTTAAATAAACCTGATTGTCAAAAAAAGGGGCCTCGGCCCCTTTTTTTGTGCCAGAAAAAAACCGCTTAACCCATTGAAAAATAACAAAACACAAAAAGCGATCGCGCAAACATCGTCAATTGACCTTTTTTCTTTTTAAACGTATTGTGTAAGAAGATTGTTTTCTGTCAAAAAGGGTATATGCATGCGCAAGTCTTTTCTTCTGTCCACCTCTCTCATTCTGCTTGGGTCCTCTGGCGTTTTGACGTTGCCGGGCATCGCATCTGATGCAGCCTATGCGACCTCCAGCACAACGACCATGGTCACGAAGACACCCGAGGATCAGCTTGCGGATCTCAGGGCAAAGCGCGCGCGTGCGACCGCGAGACGAGAGCGGCTAACCCTTGATGCCTCAAT
>JAIUNT010000069.1 GCA_020161545.1 Pseudomonadota bacterium | reverse complement strand
GCCCGGCGCTCCGCGACCGAACGCTTGAGATAGGCGGCGCGCTCGGATGCATCGGCATCGACATGCTCGATGATCGTCATCGAGATCGCACGATCGCCGTCGCCCAGCATAATGCCGCGAACACCCTGCGAGCCGCGGCTCTGGAAAACGCGGACGTCGGTGACCGGGAAGCGGATGCACTGGCCGCTGTCCGCCGTCAGCAGCACGTCGTCATTCTCCGTACAGGTCTCGACCGCAAGGATGGCGTCGCCTTCCTCGTCGAACTTCATGGCGATTTTGCCGTTGGCTTTGATATTAAGGAAGTCATCGATGGCGTTACGGCGCACGTTTCCTTGCGAGGTCACAAAGGTTAAGGTCAGCTCATGGGCCGCCTCTAAGTCCTTTGGCAGGGGCAAGACCGTTGAGATGGTTTCCCCAGGCTGTAAGGGCAGCAAATTAATCATGGCTTTGCCCAAGGACTGGGGCGTGCCAAGGGGCAGACGGTAGACCTTCAAGGTATAGGCAATGCCGCGCGATGAGAAGAAAATCACAGCCGTATGGGTGTCCGTGACAAAGACGTCGCTGACAATGTCCTCCTCGCGGGTGGACATGCCAGAGCGGCCCTTGCCCCCACGCTTTTGAGCACGGTAGGTGACAAGGGGCACACGCTTGATGTAGCCATTTTGGCTGACGGTGACGACCATGTCTTCCTGCTGGATGAGGTCTTCAAGATCCACGTCGCCGCTGGATGCCTCAATGGTGGTGCGCCGTGGTGTGGCGAACTCTTCGCGCACAGCTAAGAATTCTTCTTTCATGAGGCCATAGAGGCGCTCGCGGGAGGACAAAATGTGGAGGTATTCTTTGATCTCAGCAATAATACCGTCCAGCTCGCCGGCGATTTTATCGCGCTCAAGGCCTGTCAAGCGGTGGAGGCGTAAGTCAAGGATCGCGCGGGCTTGCTCTTCAGACAGACGGTAGGTACCGTTTTCAACGTCCCGGCCTGGCTCTGCCACCAGGGCAATGAGGGGCGCCACATCACCTGCGGGCCACGTGCGCGCCATCATGTCTTCGCGGGCGGCTTGTGGGTCGGGGGCCGCCTTAATGAGGGCGATCATGTCATCAATGTTGGCAACAGCGACGGCAAGGCCGAGTAACACGTGTGCTCTCGTGCGGGCCTTTGCCAGCTCATAACGGGTGCGCCTGGTGATAACTTGCTCACGAAAGGCAATAAAGGCCGTCAAAATCTCATGCAAGTTCATGAGTTTGGGACGGCGCATATCGAGCGCCAAGCAGTTGGCGCCAAAGGAGGTTTGAAGAGGCGTATAGCGGTAAAGCTGATTGAGCACCACGTCCGCCACCGCGTCACGCTTAATCTCAACCACCACACGTACGCCGTCACGGTCCGATTCATCGCGCAGATCAGCAATACCTTCGATGAGTTTTTCCTTGACCACTTCTGCCATGCGCTCAATCATGCGGGCTTTGTTCACCTGATAAGGGATTTCGGTGATGATGATGGCCTCACGCTCTTTGCGCACTTCTTCAAAGTGTGTGCGCCCGCGCATGACAATGGAGCCGCGTCCCGTGCGCGCCGCACTGGCGCATCCTGCGTGGCCCAATATAATGCCGCCTGTGGGAAAGTCTGGTCCTGGTACAATCTCAAGGAGCTCATCAACGGTCATGTCCGGATTATCGATGAGCGCGCAGCACGCGTCCAGCACCTCTCCCAGGTTGTGTGGGGGGATGTTGGTGGCCATACCCACGGCAATACCGCCCGCACCGTTCACAAGAAGGTTGGGAAAGCGCGCCGGCAGAACAAGGGGTTCTTTGGTGGTTTCGTCATAGTTGGGCTGAAAGTCAACGGTATCCTTGTGCACGTCGTCCAAAAGACAGCGCGCCACTTTCTGTAAGCGCGCCTCCGTATAACGGTCAGCAGCCGCCGAGTCCCCGTCCATGGAGCCGAAGTTTCCCTGTCCCTCAATGAGAGGGAGGCGCATGGAAAAGTCCTGGGCCATACGCACCATGGCTTCGTAAACAGGCATGTTACCATGGGGGTGAAATTTACCCATGACCTCACCGGTGATACGGGCTGACTTACGAAAGGGTTTACCCGTATCAAATCCCGCTTCGTTCATGGCGTAAAGGATACGTCTGTGCACGGGCTTGAGACCATCGCGCACATCGGGCAGCGCTCTGGCCACGATCACGCTCATGGCATAGTCAAGATAGGAGCGCTTCATCTCCTCTTCAATGGAGACGGGAACAATATCAGATGAGAGTTTCTCAGCGCTTGTAGTCACAAAGAGCTCCTTTCGTGGGCCTTGATCATGCGTGTGTGGGTTTTAACGGCGTGGATCAGAAAGGGATCTCATCGTCCAAGTGCGCACTCTGGCTGCCGCCGCCAAAGGAGGGGCCTGCGTCAAAGGAGGGAGGACCCGCGTCATAGGAGCTCTCAGCCACCCGCGACATGCCTGATCCATCGGACTTGTTATCAAGAAGTGTCAGCTCACCCCGGAACTTTTGCAGCACAACCTCCGTTGTAAAGCGCTCTTGACCGCTTTGATCGGTCCACTTGCGGGTCTGCAGTTGGCCCTCGAGGTAGACCTTTGTGCCCTTGGTTGCGTACTTTTCAGCTACTTCGGCCAGGCGGTCGTTGAAAATTACAACGCGGTGCCACTCCGTGCGATCACGGCGCTCACCGCTGTTGCGATCTTTCCAGGACTCGGACGTGGCCACAGACAACTGAACAACCTTGCTGCCATCCTGGGTATGACGCACTTCAGGCTCACGCCCCAAGTTTCCCACGAGTATGACCTTGTTGACTGATCCCGCCACCGTTTTCTCCTTAAATTTTTATGAACAAAATATGCCCCACTGTTATAGGACATCTTCCTGGTGCCGCAAAGGCCTTTTTCGCGCCACGTGACAAATCCCCTTGACGCGGCCGCCAACTCACAGTAGAAATCACCCATATGGCGGGCGTAGCTCAGTTGGTTAGAGCGCCAGTTTGTGGCACTGGAGGTCGCCGGTTCAATTCCGGTCGCTCGCCCCATATTCTCCAATGAATCCCTCTTTTAGTCGTCAGAGCCAAGAATTTCCTTCGCCCATGCCGTTACCTCTTGGGGCAAGAATGGACCGTGTCCCTTTGCTGTCAGCCGTGTTGCCAGGTGGATTGCTTGGACGTCAAGGTCATCTGTGCGGGAAACGGCCTCATAAAAGCATGCAATCATCTTATTTTCAGACGCATGGGGCGTGCGCTCAGCCGCTTGCTTAAAAAGAGGCGCAAACCCATCTTCAAACATTTTGTGTAAAGAGGAGGCTAAGCGGTCTTTAAAAAGGTCGCGGAACTCCTCAAAGGTAAACCTGTCAGTGCGAGCTAGGATCCTGCTTTTTTGGCGAGAGATCTCATCGGTCTCTGAAGAACTGCAACCGCAGCCGTCCTGGGGGGAGGCGTCACTTGCAAGTGCCACGGATGTTGCAAAAAAACAAAGTGCAGCAAGTATTGTCTTGTTCATGAGGGGTACTTTCTTGTTTATATACATAGATTTGCGTGTGAAATTCTATGTGCATCATGTCCAGGTGTCAATGGGAGAAGATACGTGTTATAAATTTTGCCTTTTTGCCAGTTATTTTAGCATAATTTTAATTTTCTCGCCCTATAACCGCGTGACAAGGTGGGGAAAAGCCTGCTAGGGTTCTCTCCTGTTTTGACAACGATAAACTGTTAAGGAGCCACGATGACATTTGCGCGCAGTTTAGGAAAAAAAGCCTCGTTCTATGGTCTCTGCCTCGTCTTTTTGGCAAGTACAGCGATCTGTTCTCATACGGCACAGGCTACGAGTACATCTTCGTCTGCCACAAGTAGTGCTGCGTCCCCCCATCGCATGGATAGCCCATCCGTTGAGCGCTCCCAAGGCCCTGCCATGGAGGCGCTTCCCCTTTGGAAGCATCAAGGAGACGTAGACTTTCGCCAGCCGCATTCTAAAATAAGATCCTGGACATTTCCGTCTTTGAAGCGCCTTGACCAAAGCATCAGTGTGTTTGGTGGCCGCGCGCTCATTAAACCCGTTCCAGCGCGTGATGCTTACTTCCAAGAACTTGTTCAAAAAGCCCAGGCGAGCACGCGGGCAATTCTGATCAAGGATCAAGAGGTGCGGGTTGAGACGTTTTTGCCCCATCCTTTTGAAGAGACGGCCACCTACAAGGCTATTGTTTATGCACCGGGAAGTGGCGGGTTGTGCATGAGTGAGCGCACTCTTGTGACGCGCATGGCAGATGCGCTTAACGCCCTTGTTTTTGTTGTCGAATCCAATAGATCCAGGGCCCAGCCGGGACAGACGGGATCGTCTTCAGAGAACCAACTTGATCAAAATCACCTCAATATTGCCCTTGATGTGTTGCGTATGGCAGAGATTCTAGAGGGGCATCCAAACATCAAGGGACTTGCGGCGGCTGGCTCTTCCCTGGGAGCGGTCGCTCTTTCTGCGCTCGCAGATCGCAATATTTCAGGTCCTTTATATGGGAAGAGCTATTACGTTGGTGGGGAGGTGGGTTCTCCCACGAATTACTGGGCCAATGCTTCTCCTTTTCAGGCTCTGTTTCTTATGACGCCCATTTTCCCTGTACAGGTGCATCCCACCCAAATGCCCCTTGGGGTTCACACAAGTCTTATCGTCGGGGATCATGATATGTGGTGCGAGCCCTTTTCAGCCATGCGTGCCATTGAGCATATCCAAGGGGGTGTGAGTTTACACCTTTTGAAGATGGGGCATGGCCCCGAGTGCGATTGGGGCGAGTGGGATGGGCGCATTGTACGACATTCGCCGACACTGACCAAGCTGAACGAGGGTGGCGTTGATCTTATCTGCAGTCATAGGGGGGAGAATATTTCACGGTGTACCCATGCAGGGATCCCCTTCGATGTAATGGTGATTGGGGCTCGTCCAAACTTTATGAACAATCATACACCTGAGGAAATGGCTTATGTCGCTCCCTTTATGTCACGGCCTCTTGTGATTGGTCTTGGACTCCACCCATCAGACGACGTCGCACTTCCTGGGGGGCTTAATGACGTCATGAACCGCACAACCAAAGGCACCCTTCTGGAGCCAAACCCAGATGCGGTCACAAAAATGCTGACAATTATGCGCGCAGAGCTCGCCACTTTTGTGACGGGTGCGTTGTGGGACGAGGGCCTTTTTATGCATTCATGGGAGGAAACGATGAAGGCAAAGGCGTTGGCCAAGAAGGCAATCCACGCCTTTGATAGCGAAGATGGTCGTCGTATTCATCAGATAGCTTCAGGTATTCTTGTGCGACCTGGCCGTAAGGCTGTTGGAGATCATCCAGAGATTCCTGAACGCTTGGCAAAACTAGAGGAGATCCTCGAGATGCGGGCGTGCTATATGCGCGTTCTTGGGCCTCTGGCTGAAGAAGTTTCCTAAAAATATCGCGCACAAAAAAAGGGGGCCGCGGCCCCCTTTTTTATGGGTTCTACATGTGCTTTAAAGCATCTCAATGGCGATGGCCACAGCTTCACCTCCACCGATACACAGGGTCGCAATACCGCGCTTGCCGCCCTTTTGCTTGAGGGCGTGGATAAGGGTGACCAGAATACGCGCGCCGGACGCGCCAATGGGGTGACCCAGAGCGCACGCACCACCATGGACGTTGACCTTGCTTGGATCAAGGGCAAGCTCTTTGATGGCAGCCAGGGTAACGACTGCAAAAGCCTCATTAATTTCAAAAAGATCCACCTCATCCTTGTGCCACCCGACTTGGGTGAGGAGTTTTTTAACGGCGCCGATAGGGGCCAAGGTAAACCACTCAGGCTCGTGGGAGTGACTGGCGTGCCCTACAATGCGCGCCAACGGCTTTGTGGTGGCGGCGGACTCCTCCATGAGCACAAGGGCGGCTGCGCCGTCGGAGATGGAGCTGGCGTTGGCGGCCGTGACTGTGCCGTCCTTGGTGAAGGCAGGACGTAGTGTTGGGATTTTTTCGATGTTGACCTTTGAAGGTGGCTCGTCCTGGGTCACAAGGGTGGAGCCCTTGCGATCGGCAATCTCAACGGGGGAAATTTCCTCCACGAAGGCGCCGCTTTTGACGGCCTCTAGGGCGCGTGTGGCGGACAAAATGGCAAAGGCGTCCTGATCTTCTCGGGAAAAGCCTTTTTCCTTGGCGGTTGCGTCGGCGTAGACACCCATTGCCACGCCGGCATAGGCGTCTTGAAGACCGTCATACATCATGTGGTCATAGATTTCCGCGTGCCCCATACGGTAGCCGCCGCGTGCCTTGGTCAGCAAATAGGGCGCCGCATTCATGTTTTCCATGCCGCCGGCGACAACCGTTTTTGCGGAACCCGCTTTAATGAGATCATGGCCCAGCATGACAGCCTTAAGGCCCGACCCACACACCTTGTTCACCGTGAGGGCTGTGGTGTGTTGATTCAGGCCCGCCTTGAGAAGCGCTTGACGGGCAGGGGATTGTCCGGTGCCTGCAGGAAGTACACATCCCATGATGACGTCGCTCACGTCATGGGTACCAAGACCAGCACTTTCAACGGCTGCGCGAATGGCGTTTGCGCCAAGATCAGGTGCGCTGACGTTTGACAGAATCCCTTGAAAAGCACCCACAGGCGTGCGCTTGGCTGCAACGATGACAACAGATGACATGAAGACCTCCTTATTTTTATCTGTGACGTGCCTACAAGCATACGCAAGATCAGGGTGTCCCGCCAGAAGAGAATGCGCTTTTTTGCCCCCTTGACGCGGTCAAGTATCAGTTCTAGCTATGGAGAAAAAAATAGGGGGGTTGCCGTGAAGAAAGTAAGTCTTTTTTGGGTGTTGTGCGCGGTTGTTTGGAAGGATCCAGCTTATGGCTCAGCCGCATCTAGGACGCCTCAAGTCTATTCTGGTGAAGATGTGCAGGTCTTGGGGGACTGGAAGACTGCGCGGTCAAAAAAGCGTCGCCAAGCCTCTCAAAAGAAAACAAAGCCTCCCACAGCGATTGCACCAAGAAAACGTTTTTCGCCCCAAGACGCCTATCCGCTCGTGAAGGGATATTTAGCCCAAGGCACGCTACCGGGTGGTGGCATTCGCCCTCTGATTAAGGCGGTTTCCCTCGCGCGTGCCCACGCAACGCTTTTGGAAGAAAGTGCCTTTAATCCGCTCTATGCACGAGCGTGCGCTGCCTTGGGCGTGCAATTACCCCAGGACGAGCAGGTCATCATTGGAGGGAAGGTCTATACGGCGGCGCTGTGCTTTGAAGAGGCATACACTTATGCGTCTCACACTAAAGACGCGTCCTTAGTGGCCGATGTGCTGCTCCGGATGGCTACGTGCCAAGGCGCTAGGAGTTTCACCCTGGAGGGCCAGGTTATGTCAAAGCTGACCCTTGCTACGCGCGCTTTTGATCACTTGTCGCCGGACGACAAAGCGCTTCGGGCGCGCGCATGTCTGGCAATTCTTGAAAACTGGGAAGGGGAGATGTGCAGCTTTGGCGGGAAGGCGCGCACCCAAACGCAAGCCCTGCGCGCGGCGTATAAAGCAGCTGTAAGGCTTGAGGGGGGAGCGCTTGCAGCGAAGTGTTACTGGGCTATTGCCACCCGTAGCCCCGAGACCGCGGTGATGGATTTGCATTTTGAAAAGAGTGATCTTTTTAGGCGCTGCGCCCACTATACGCGCTCTCCACATGTGAAGGCCGACGCGCTTTTACGGGCCATTGACTTAGACCTAAAAGGACACCCTGGTGTCTCCAAACGAGTTTCTTGTCGCCAAGAACTCCAAGAGGTCAGGGAAATCGCGGTGTCGCAGAAAAATGAGAGCCTTGTCATACGTGCCGACGCCCTCTTTGAAAAGCTGAACGACCTTGCAAGGAATGCGCCTTCCACTACTTTCGGGGGTGCGTCTTGGTACTCAACTGCGATAGACTAGTGAAAAAAACTAGTCGGGTGAGGAAATAAAATGAATTTTTCTAAAGCGTTTGTTTTGTTGTTGGTGGTGGTGACGCCTTTGGGTGCATCCAGGGATGCGCGACCTGATCTAGACGGGGTGTCCTACCACCCAAGTGTGCGCGTGCAGAACCGTTTTGCTATCCTTGATCCGGATTTATCTGCGCCTAAGGGGGCGGGGGGGCATGGCCCGCAGGTATGCGGCCCTTCCCAAAGTAGTGAACCCATCCAGATTGACGAAAAAGTTCGCCCCGATCGCCAAGAAACACGCCGCTTGACTCAGTGCTTTGCAAAAGTCAGATCATCAGGACAAAAAAGCCCAAATAGTGCCATTCCTATGCTGATAGATGTTTGCCGCAAAGCCATTGAGGACGGGCACGTAGAAGGATATGACGCCCTAGGCGCGCGGGCTTTTAGCGAGCTGGGGAAACGTCTTTCTCCCAAACAAGAGGTAACCATCTTCGGTGAGACCTTTGATAAGGAGGCTTGCTTTCGCAGGGTGCTGAATGACGCCCAGAAGAAAGGGGATGACGCCGCTAAAGCTAACGCACTTTATAGGCTTTTGTACGCGAGCCAGGGTAATCAGATTTTGTTGGAGGGGCGCCTTCAGTCAAAATGCTCACAGTTCATGTGGATTTTGGAGGCTGTTGGGCAGACAAATCTGGATCTGCGCGCACTTGCTTGGCGAGGTGTTTTGGACTATTGGCAAGGTCCCTTCATATTTATTGAAGGGGAGGAACTGGATTTGTCGGACTGCTTGCAAAGGGCCTACGGTGCCTATCTTCAGGCAAAGTCTCGTGATGTAAAGGCG
>JAIUNT010000001.1 GCA_020161545.1 Pseudomonadota bacterium | reverse complement strand
GTTTCGGGTCGCAGTTTCATGAAGGCCTCAACGCATTCAAGGGCGCTTTCATAATCTTTGACTTGGGCGTAGACATCACAGGCAAAAAAATAAGATGTATAATCGGGGGTAAAATCCGGCGCAGAAAGAGCTTTTTTCCACAAGAGGGCGGCTTTAGAGGGGTTGCCACCCTTTACAAAGCAGCTGGCTGCGTTGGCATAGTCCGCGAAGTGCATGGGCGAGTGTTTTCCCAGGGCCATCTGCCAATATTCGCAGGCTCTTTCCGTGTTGCCTTCATGGGTAGCAATGGTTGCGCAAAGGCGATAAGCGATGGGGGCAGGAATGTTTTTTTCTTTGTCGAAGTAATACGTCAAGTAGGTCTTGGCCACATCAGTGCTTCCTGCGGCAATAAAGCAACCTGCCGCGCTGATAAAATCCTCAGCAGCTAGGTCCTGGTGGGGGATGCGCGCTATCATTTCTTTGTAAGTCTTAAGACCCAGTTCTTTCTGCCGGAGTTGACCAAATATTTGGGTCGCGTATCTGTAGTCTTGCAATGTGAAATCTTGGGGCCTGAGGGTGAGGGCCAGACTATATAGAGCTGACGCCTCTGGCTTATGCATTGCTGCCTGCATGGCGAAGGCCGATTGGAGTGGCATAGTTTTGTAGGTGCTGCTTCTGTTTGGATGTGTGGCGTAAGCAAAGCTTGCTCTTGCTAATCCTTCTGTGTGACCCAGGTGAAGGCAGTCTTGCGCCAGCTGTAGGAGGCGTTCAGGGGTGCTTTGCGTGTGCGCGAGGTGCCATTTCATAAGGCGGGTATAGGTGTCTTTGTAAAACGTCTTCTGATTGGCATCGAGGTCTATAAATGCTTGCAGTGCGTCATGGTAGTCTTGGGGTGTCATGGTATGCACCGCGCGCAGCAAGCGCTCTTGCCACAGGTCGCGCGCGTTAGTGGAGGTGGACGCGCTGCTTGCCGTCAGTTCATCACTTTCGCATGCAAGGAGCGGCGCGGTGATGACCAGTGAAGAAGTGAAGGTTGTTATTAAGAGACGAGTGAGCATTTTTTTCCATTCTTTATAAGGGTGCGCACAATATATAATATCTTTTTTGCCAAAATAGTATTTTTTGACAAAAGGCTTGGGCGAGAAATGCTTCTTTCCCGCCCAAGTGGCTTTCTTGACTTTTGTTTCCTAAAGATCGTGTTTCATAAGACCTAGGATAGTGATCACCACGCGGCCCCCTTCTTGGCGTTCAACGCGGTAGAAGAAGCGCTCCCCACCCGCAAAACGGCGTGAGAAGATGTTCTCATACCCTTTGAGGAGCTTGGCCCGGCCAGTGGCGTGGGTTTGTGCATGTCCGCGCCGCGCCCACGGTTCATTGTTAATGTCACGGCGGAATGCATCAAACTTTGCTTGAAAACCTGGTACGGATTTCAGGATCTCCATGTGCTTTCTACCTGTTTGGCTGATACGCCATTCAACGGCGGGTAGGGGCGCCACGCCGCTGCAGGCACTTACGGCGCTAGAGGTGCGGTCCTGGGACGGCGTTGAAGCCCTGGACGCGCGTGGTGCTACCGCCTGACTTTTTTGTTTTTTACCCCTGATAGCCTTGACGCGTTCTGTGTGCGTGGACGAGGCTGGACCGTCGAGGGAGGTAGAGCTCTCCAAAGCTGCGGTTTGGATCAAAGCACGTTTACGTGCTTTGAAATCCTCTTTTTCAAGGGCATACCGTTTGCGATCAAATTCTTTTTTGAGACCTTCGACCTGTTCTTTGATCCGTTGCAGATGAGGCAAGCTTGCTTCTGTGGCATCTGCACTGGAGGATGAAGAGCTTGAGGAAGTTTGCGACGCGCTTGTGTCACTTCTGGATCGAGAAAGGGATTCTGCAAGATCTATGATTTGCGCGCGCAGGTCTGCAAGAGGCGCGTGGTCAGACGCACTGGCAACAGCGCGTGCGGCTGTGCGGATATCTGTGCGTACCGCCTCGATGAGATGGGTGCGCAGCGTTGCAATGGTGGACGCATTAATTTTTTTTGATGCTCTCTGGGCGCTAGAGGATGCGGGTGCGCGCCCTTTTGAAGCCTTTGTCGAGGGCGTTCTTGTTTGAGAAGAACCCAGTATATCTGGGTGCTGCATCAACACGCTTTGGGCGCGCGCTTGGTGTCCTGCGTCCATGTGGCACAAAAGTATAACAGGAAGGAAAGAGAGGCATGTGTGGGGGATATCACCTTTGTCTCTAAGGCCTTTATCAAAGCAGTTAGAGGCCATCTGCAGGTTTCCATTCTTATAAGAGAGCAGGCCTGCTTTGATTAAAGGCGTCTGATCAGAAGAGGGGTCGTCATAGATAGTATTGAGAATCTCTTGCGCCTTTTCAGGATTATTGTGACGTATATATATGGCTGCAATATTCAAGAGCGCACGTGAAAGCCCTTCTTGAGTTGGAGACGTATGGCGCATGGAAAAGGCGCGCTCGGCGTATTCCTGAGCTTTTTCACCGTCTCCGCAACGATGGTAAAGATCGGCGGCATAGGAAAGACTTATAAAGTCTGATGCGAATTCTCCAGATGCGAGTGCCTCTTCAAGCAGTGTATGTGCTTGCTGATAGTTATTTAACCTTGCAAAGGATGACGCCGCGTTCATGTAATTGGCATGGTGCAGGGTCGCGCCTGCGCGCAAGGCTGCGTCCCAGTATTGGCACGCGCGCTCATAATCGTTTTCGGCGTTATAGCACTCTGCCATGAGGACGTACGCACAGGGAAGGGGCGCGCCTGTTTCGCGCGCAAAGTATTCGTGAAGGGCTTCACGTGCCTCACCAAAGGCGGCTGTGGAGACAAAGTTTATTGCGGACTCAAAAAAATCAGAGACAATGAGATCGTCAAATTTATAACTTGCGCCATTTTTGGCCAGAAGCATACGCGAGGATTTAGCGGCATTCTCGTGTTGTTTGAGCGTTTGAAAAACATGCAGAGCATTTCGCAAATCGTTGATTGAAAAGTTGTTTGGTCTTAGTAAGAAAGACAGAGTATAAAGGTGCCCTGCACGCGCCTCTTCCCCAAGAAGACAGTGCGCGCTTGCGGCCAAAAGTGAGGCTGGTTTATAGGAGGCCTTGATGTCTGGTTGAGAAAAGTACCTTTCTGCTGCGACTTTTGCCAAGTCTCTTTGTTCAAATAGGAGCAAACTATCCACCATGGGAAGATAGTCACCCCATGCAAGTTTTTTTTCAGATTCAAGAAGTGTGCGCATCGCACTGATATATGTATCTTTGTAGGTCTGTTTCTCCTGTTGTGAGAGATGGAAAAATGCATAACATCCTTCTTTCATCAACGAGAGAGCCTGCTCACGTTCGGACGGCGTCGCATCACGAAGAGCGTCGACGCCCATGGGCTTTGTTTTAAAAAGCTCATGAAAGGCATGGCCTTCTTGGGACAGAAGGCTTGAAAGCTCATGGGGCGCGTGGGCTCCTTGAGACAGAAAATTCATGCGCGTACGAAAACTATTGATTGCCAGTAAACACTCGTGAGCTGTGAGCTGACGGTCAGGATTTGTGATATGCTGCCACCACTCATCAGCTGTTCTGTCAGGGTGAGTTGTGCGCGCTTGTGCAGATGTGCCCGTGTCATCGTGGGCTGAGGCCAAGAGGGGTGTTGGAGCCAGAGCGCCCATGAAAACAAGTGAGAGAGTGCTTAAGAGGAGTTTCTTCTTCATGTATAATCCTTTTTATTTTTCTCATTTTATATACGACTGGCAAAAAATATGTCAATGAATTTTATGTGCAATTTGTTTGTTCTTTTTACTGTTTATGCTTTTGGTCAAAAAGCATAATTGGACAAAGGGTCTTGAGCGAGGGATGTGCGCCTTGCCCAAGACTCTTTATTGACAGTTCTTCCTAAAGATCGTGCTTCATAAGACCCAGGATCGTAACAATCACGCGGCCATCGTCTTGGCGCTCCACGCGGTAGAAGAAACGTTCGCCACGCGCAAAGCGTCGAGAAAAGACGTTGTCATGTCCTTTGAGGAGTTTGGCCCGTCCGCTGGCATGGTTTGCGGTATGTCCACGCCGCCCCCACGGCTCCATGTCAATTTCATGGCGGAACTCACGAAACTTTGTTTGAAAACCCGGGACGCTCTGGAGCGCTTCCATGTGTTTCATGGCCGTCGGGGTAATGCGCCAGGTGACAAGGGCCTGTGCGGGTGCAGGTGCACTCGAGACGCTTTGAGCGCGTGGCGTGCGGGGAGGGCTTCCCTTTGAAGGAGAACGCGCTTTGGGCTTTCGTTCTTTTGTGGTTTTCTCTTTTTCCGCGCGCGGTTCGTCTTCCATGGGGGTGTCATAGATGAAGGACTCCTCCGAAAGGGTGTCGCGCATCCAAGTGCGTTTGCGGGCTTTGTCATCTTCTTGTTTCAGGGCATGCTTTTGACGATCAAAGGATTTTTTAAGGGCCTCGATGTGCTCTTTTATATTTTGTAGAGCAGGCAAAAAGTTTCCAGGGCCGCCCTGTTTTGCGGACTCTTTTCGTTTCTCAGAAGAGCCTTTTTGGGGGGGGGATGAAGGTGCCCGGCTTGTCGGTGGAGAGGATGCTTCCTGGGACTGTGCGTAAAGGATCTCCGCTTTTTCAAGCAAGGACAGGATTTCCTCTTTTGCGCCCTGGAGCTGGGGCCACGGGGAATCCGCGACACATTGGGTAGCCGTGCGAATCTCGTCAATGGTTTCGTTGATAATATGGGCGCGCAGCGTTGCAGCGACCCTCATTGGCAGGGCGCTACGACCCTTTTGCGTCCTCGAATTGGCGGGTGCTTTTTGGTGTTTGCCGTTTGCTGTGTTTGAGGGTTTTGCCGTTTGAAACGACAGTAAAGTACTCAGGGTGTCTCCGTGCATACGCCACAGCTCACGTGCGCGGTCTTCGCGTTTGGCATCAAGATGGCACAGAAGCATGCGGGGAAGCTGTGCTTTGTCCTTACCTGTGAGGCCTCCTTTCCCGCCGATGATTTTTGCAAAGAAATCCGATGCAAGGGATGTGTACTGATTGTTGTAACTAATAAGGCCTGCCGGAAGGAGGTGCGCTTTGCTCGTGCGCTTATCGTTTAAAATCTCTTTTAATATTTCTTCGGCGCGCTCACGGTGGGAGGTGCGTGCGCAAATGGTGGCGGCGTCCAGGAGTGCAAATGTGAGGGTGTCATGATTGGGTGCTTTGTTGCGCAAGGTAAGAGCTTGCTCTATGGTTTTTTCAGCCTCCAGAAAGTCTCCACAAAAATAATAGAGGTTGCTTGCCTGGGTTAGGGCGGTAAAATCTTCAGCGGCTTCTGGAAAAGCCATCGCGCGGTTCACAAGCGTGCGCGCCCGGTGATAATTTTTTATGTTTGAAAAAGAGTTTGCGGCGTTTATGCAATCGATCAGTAATAAGTCTGCCCCCCCTTGAATGGCCAGGTCCCAATACTCACATGCGCGCTCAGCATTTCTGGCATTGTTGTAACAGTCCGCCATAAGGGTGTAGGCATAGGCATCAGGGGTTTGCGTTTCCCGCATGAAATACTCATCCAGGGCCTTGTGCACGTCATCATAGGATCTGGTCGTGGCAAAGAAGTGCGCACATTGAAGGAAATCTTGCTGTGTAAGATTGTCGAATTTATAGACGCCATCCTTCTTTTCAAGGAGCATGCGCAGGCTTTTTTCCATCATTTCATAGTTTTTGAGGACGTGAAAGACGCATGCAGCGTCGCACAGGCTGCTTTTGGTGAAGCCGTCTGGGTGCAGTGCGAATGAGAGTTTAAGCAAAGTGCTTGAACGCTCTAGATCGCCCAGTAAGCAGTAAGCAGTGGCAGCCCGAATGGAGGCCATTTTATAGGATGACGCCACATCCTTATGGGCGGCATATTTTTGGGCGGCTTTTATAGCAAGCTCGCGAAGTTCAAAGGAGACAAGGCTATCCATGATATAAAGGCAGTTGTCCCAACTCAGTTCTTGATCCTGCTCAAGAAACCAGAGCATGATTTTCAGGTAGAGATCCTTGTAGGCAAACTTTTCATCAATCGACAGGTCGTGAAAAGCATAACATGCATGACGCACCCAAGAGATGGCATCCTTGTCTCCCTTTAATGTTTCAAAATCAACGGGAGCCAGGGTCAAGAGTTTATGAAAAGCATATCCTTTTGCAGAGACGAAATCTTCATGCTTGTCAAAGGCTTGAATCGCGCGCAGGAAGTCAAGAGGGGGCACGTCGTCCTTGGCGTCCTTAATATAATCCCACCATTCTTGGGGGGTGCGACTGGGCGTGCAGACAGGTTCTTGTGAGTCGTCCAGCTCGCTTGCCAAGAGGGGTGGGCTGAGGGCTGGGGCCAAGCATGATAGGAAGGAGCTTACAAGGAGCGTTTTTGCGATGGGTGATTTTTTCATGTGAGACAATATTGTCATAAATAAAAGTACGCGCAGTATCTTCACAAAATTTATTTTTGTCAATAGTGTAAAAATTGACGATAAAAAAAGGTGCTGTAGAGGGCGGGTCCGGGAAACTGAGATGGTTGATGAGGGGGGTTGCCCGCATGCACAGTGAACATCTTTAGACTATGGAGAAGCGAAGCTCACGGTACGTGCACGCGGTATGCTTCAGGACATTCAAATGCGATGGCTCATAGCTGCTTTTGGATTTTTCCAGAAGCTTCCATACGTGAGCAGTTGCGCTGGGAAGCATCCAGCCCAAGGGCTGCAGCTTTTTGAAACCATGCGTATGCGATGTCATGGGCGCCGTTTTGATCCTGAATCATGGCGTCGTTGTGCATGGTTCTCGCGTGGCCTTACTTTGCAAGATCTAAAAAGAGTGCGGCGGCGAGCTCCTTGAGTGCCCAGAGATTTTGCCGTCTCTCAAAAGTAATGCCTTTTCATAGAAGCCGTCCGTGTCAAGGGAGACAGACGCTGTCTCTGCCATGGCTGCGTGAGCGCCAGATGAGCCTGGGGCCATGGTAAGGTGAATTTTTTCGATCAACTCAGGCGTAAGAGCCTGAAATGCATTATAAATAGGAAGGTTCTGATCAAGAAATGACATGAACAAGCGCTTTGTTATGGGATAGATTTCTTTATTACTCTCTTCAGCCACTTTCTCGTAACCCTCTATGCGCACAATGGCGTTTTGCAAAAGGGCATTTGTATGAGGGCGCCTAGATGCGGAGTTCAGCCCACCTGATATATAGTCTCCGCTGAGCGTTTCAAAGAGCAGTGGCCCTTCGCTCATGCCCCCAGCAATGAGTCCAATAAATTTATGGGAAGTTGCAAGGGGAAGGCCGCCGCATATAAATTGATCATCCATCCCGCCAAAAGATCGCAAGGATGTAAAAAAATGTTATTTCTTGGTGCTTCATTTTCTTAAAGAAGGTTGAGTTCCGACAGCACTTGCTTAACTTCCTCTGGCATGTCGTGATCATGCAGATTGGCGCCCACGTCAGGCGGCGCGTCACGCCCCTCAAGATAGCGCCACCCTTGGAAGGGTCTGTGGGGGCGCATTTGGACGTGAACAAATTCCTTGTCATAGATAATGGCGCAGTGGGGCAGGTCATCCTTCACCACGTGTTGCAGGTCAACAATGCGTTGCCGGCCCACAATGGTATTTTTGATGACCCAGTAAATGGAGCCCCCGTCGAGGAGCTCCTGGGCACGCTTGGGAAAGTTGCGGGTGACGTGCATAAGTTCACGCGTTTGGTTGGATGCAGCAAGGTGCTTAAGCGCGCTCTCTTGATAATCAAGGAGGTCTTTGAGAGACGTGTGTCCAACCCAGAGTTTGATCAAATGGAGTGTCATGGGAGTTTCGTAAGGGCGTGCTTGTGGGATACTACCTAAGGCTTTCTAGCACAAAGTGTGTGTGATGGAAGCATGCTATTTTGGCTTCTCTCGCCGTGTTATATTTCAAAAGATCTCCTATGTAGACTGTTATGACCGCACACCCTGCTCATTTCAATGACGTGACCCTTGAGCTGCCATACCATCCACCCTTTGATTGGGAGGGGACCTTGCGTGTTTTTCGCCTGCACGAGATGGCTGGCTTGGAGGTCGTGACGGATCAAGCCTATGAACGGGTTTTTCGTCTTGAGGGAAGGCTCGGATGTGTGCGCGTCACCCACAATGCTGGCGCGTGTGCCCTGGGAGCTCATATTTTTGTCCAGGATCAAAAGGACGTTGAGATTGTGGAGCAGAAAATTCGGCGCATGTTTGACCTGGGCGCCGATATGGCGACCTTAGAAGCTTTTTTCAAGGCATTTCCTGCCGTGTATCCTTTGTGGAAAGCCAGACCTGGAGCGCGCCTTGCCAGTGGTTGGGACCCCTTCGAGGTGACCATCAATACGGTGCTTGGGCAGCTCGTTTCCGTGAAACGCGCAAATGCACTTGTGGCGCAGCTCCTTGATATGTGTGGTGAGAAAGCCGCCCATCCCCTTACAGGTGCGCCGCTGTCACTTTTTCCTAGCCCCGGCACTCTTGCCCAAACAGACTTGTCCGCCCTTGGCACAACGGCCATGCGTAAGAAGACAATTGGTATTCTTGCCGCGCTTATCCAAAATAAACAGCTGGATTTGGGGGATAAAGACATGCGCGCGCTTAACAGCCAACTCTTGAGTATCCCAGGCATTGGGCCATGGTCGGCTGCGTATATTTCCCTGCGTGCTCTGGGGGACAAAGATTCCTTTCCAGGGTCTGACCTGGGGCTCAAAAAAGAGCTCGCAAAACACCCCGAGATTAACGTGGCGCACCTCACGCCCTATCGCTCTTACCTGGCGGTATGCCTATGGAACCAGTACATTGCAGGTAGCTAGAAGGTGCCGTCACCTTAAGGCACAGATATATCTGCATGTTGTGTTTCTTGCGTTTTATTTCTATAAAAACGTATAATAAAAAGGGAGAATTATATGAGAAATAACATTTTTTGTGCGTCACTCGTTCTTGTCCTCACCCTCAACGCTCAGGCCTTTTGCTCGAGCAAGGTACAGGACGAGCTCGATCAGCCCCACACAAATCGCCCTCCTTCTTCAACGGGAGGATTTTGCTTTGGCCTCACATTAGCTGACTCTGAAGCATACGAGAGGTTCTGCGACGAGCTTGGGAAGCAAAAACCCAATGCAGCCCATGCTGAATCTCTGGATGCTCTTTTTGAAGCGTTGGATGAAGACGCTCCCCTTGAGCGTTTTTGCACAGATGAAAATAATTTTTCAATGGATGCGCGCAGAGATCCAAGGCTCTTGAAGACCCTTACACGCCACCTCGCGTGTGAGGGAAAACGCACGGGCTTACGTGCTCTTGGCTTGCCAGACTTTTTATGGGGTCCGCTCCTTGAAAACAAAGATTTTCTAGCAGCCATTCAAAAAAAACCGGTGAGTGAGATGACATTTTATGGGACCGGGCCGCTTAAAGCGCTAGCAAAACTACCTGGCGTGAAACAGCTTCACCTTGTTTGGGAGTCACCAAAGACTTTTGGTTCATCTCATGTGGAGCGGGTGGCATCATTTCCAGACCTTGAGGTACTCACTCTGAGTGGACGCATTTTCTTTGACAGAGTCTCCACTTTTGCCACGCCCGTGTCTCGAATTTTTGCGCAATACATCAAGGAATCAAAAACCCTTAAGGCTCTTGAAATCTCTGGGTTCAATCGCATTGTTATGGGGACTGGATGCTTTGGGTTTAGAACGCTCACGGACCGAGACACAGCCTTTCCCGAGGCACCCCGGGGCATATCAAACTATTTTATGCAGCAGGAATTCACGCATCTTTATGAGGCTATTTTGCAAAATAGGAGTCTGCGTTTTTTAAATCTTGGAACCTCGGCCATCCACGACCTTGATTCAGGTGTGGGCGCACAGCAAATCGCCGCCCTTGAGGCCCATGTGAGCGGCCGTCGCGCGTCTCTTATGAGTCAGATCAGGGAAAAGGCTTCAAGGGCGCTGACGCACGAAGACAACAATAAAGGGCCGTAAGGCTCCCTATAGGATCGTGAAATGCCTTTATAAGGGGTTGGCTATACGTCAAAAACGGCAATAAGCTCCAGGTGGTTTGACCATAAGAACTGATCAAGTCCTTGGAGAAAGCGCACGCTGTATCCCGCACGCAAGAGGTGGCCTGCGTCCTTGGAAAAACTTACCGGGTTGCAAGAGATGTAGATGACGCGCTTGGGGAGGGCTTTGGCGATTTCTTTTACCTGAGCCGGCGCACCTGCGCGTGGTGGGTCAAGGAGCACCAGATCCACGTTCATGTCGCGCGCTTGAATGGGTGCGCGAAATAGATCTTGGACGGTGGGGGTAACCCGCGTCAAAAAGGGGCGTGCGGCCACTTTCAAGGCACCGACGGCGTGCACGTCACTGTCGCAGGCTTTGACCTTTTTGACTTTTTGAAGAAGGGCGAAGGTAAAAAGACCCCGGCCACAAAAAAGATCAAGGGCCGTTTGGGTGCCCTCAAGCACATGGTCAAGCACCGTTTGGGTGAGAAAAGCGTCGGCTTCATCGCTTGCCTGGGCAAAGGCAAGGGCGTCAGCGGCCACGCGCACCCCTGCAAAATTGAGATGTGGCACGCGTTGTACAAGAAGGGGATCCTCACCCCAACGCAGGCGTGCCAGGTTCTGGGCATGGGCAAAAGCCGTGAGGCGCTCCCGGTCGTCTAGGGTCAAGGGCGGCAAGTCCTTGTCCACAAACGCCACGTCAACGCCTTGATCTGTATCCAGGAGCGCAATGTGCATTTGTTTCTTGGGACGCAAAAAGGGCGTAAGAAGCTGCCGTAAGGGCGCGAGGAGCGCAACCAGTGAGGGGCGCAGCACAAGGCATGTGGGCATGTCCACAACCTGGTGGCTTTTGGGGGCGTAGAATCCGATGTGTACGTCGCGTCCCACGCGTGTGGCCTTAAGAACCGCCCGTCTGCGCAAGGGGCCTTTAAGGATATGGAGGGGCGCCATGGTTTCCAGGGGAATTCCGGCAGCCTCTAAGGGAGCCACAAGGTGCGCCGTTTTGTGGGCATGGTAAGCGTCCCAGTCCAGGTGCTGGAGGGTGCATCCTCCGCACGCGCCGTATATGGGGCAAGGCGCTGTGTGGGTCATGGGGAAGCGGGGGGCGCTTCTTGTAAAAGGCCCGCGTGCAGATGAAGGGTGCGGTCCATTTGCCGGGCAAGGCTCAGGCTGTGTGTGGCAATGAGGGCTCCCATGCCAAAGGACTTGGCCAGGGTCATGAGCTCCGTAAACACAACGCTCGCCGTGGCCTCATCTAGATTTCCCGTGGGCTCATCGGCCAAAAGAAGGGCGGGGCGTGCGGCAACGGCGCGCAGGATGGCCACACGTTGTTGCTCTCCCCCCGATAGCTGAGACGGGCGGTGAGACGCGCGTGGTCCAAGACCCAGTGTCTCCAAAAGCTCCATGGCGCGCTTGCTTGCCTTGGAGTGCGCTTCTCCTGCAATCATGAGGGGCAGCATGACGTTTTCAAGGGCGGTGAACTCGGGCAAGAGATGATGGAACTGATAGATAAAGCCAAGTTTCTCAAGGCGCAGGCGCGTGCGCCCCGCGTCATCAAGGGCGTGGGCCACCTCGCCACCTATATAAATCTCGCCCCCTGTGGGCACGTCGAGGAGCCCTGCAATCTGAAGAAGCGTTGATTTGCCGGCGCCGCTGGATCCCGTGAGGGCCACCACCTCGCCGGGGGCAACCTCCAGGGAAATGCCTTTGAGGATCTCTAAGGTATGTCCGCCTTGTTCAAAGGACTTGGTGAGGCCCGTGAGGCGCAAAGTTTTTGGATTATTCATAACGAAGGGCCTCCACAGGGTTGAGGCGCGCGGCGCGCCGTGCAGGCAACCAAGTCGCAAGGAACACCAGAACAAGGGCTGTGGACACAATGGTGGTCACCTCCACAAGGTCAACCTTTGCAGGTAGCTGGGACAGGAAATAGATTTCAGAGCTGAAAAGGTTTGTCTTGGTGAGGGCCTGAATCCACTGGCGTATGGTTTCGATATTCAAGGCAAAGGAAAGGCCAAGGGTACATCCCACAACAATGCCGCTGACCCCAATGAGGGATCCCGAGATAAAGAAGATCCGCATGATGGTGCCGCGAGAGGCGCCCATGGTGCGCAAAATCGCGATATCTTGGCTCTTTTCTTTCACGAGCATGATAAGGCTCGAAATAATATTAAAGGCGGCCACAAGAATGATGAGGGTCAGGATGATAAACATCACGTTGCGCTCCACCTCAAGGGCGGTGGCGAATTGGTCATTGGCTTGGCGCCAATCAAGGATGCGCACGTTATGGAGGCGCGACCTCAAGTCATGGGTAATCTGGCTCACCTGGTCCGGGTTATTGACGAAAATCTCAAGACCCGAGGCAGCGTCAGGTAGGCGGAAAAAAGCCTGGGCGGCGCTGAGGGGAATAAACAGGACTGAGCTATCATATTGATGCATGCCGACCTCAAACAGCGCCACAACCTCAAAGCGGCGCATGCGTGGCACGGTGCCAAAGGCGGTTTGTTGGCCGTCGGGCGCGATGAGGGTTACGTGATCGCCGGGAAAGACATGGAGTTTTTCCGCCATGCGTACGCCCATAATCAGGGCGTTGGGCTGGGAGAATTTACTCAAGTCACCATAGCGAATGTGATCAGACACGATCTTGCGGGCCTTTAAGTCCTCCAGGCGAATGCCGTGGACGAGGGCGCCTTGGGCCTGGCTTTGGACCGTGATCATGGCCTGCTTATCAATAAGCGGCGTCACGCTTTTGATGCCGGGCAAACCCTTGATAAGGTCGGCGCCCTTGTCATAGTCAGTCAGGCCCTGGGGCGTCAGGGCTGAAATCCCAATATGTCCCTGAAAACCCAAAATGTTATCAAGGAGCTTCTCACGAAAGCCGCTCATGACCGACATGACAATGATGAGGGCTGCCACACCTAAGGTAATGCCAAGGAAAGAAAATCCCGCAATGACGGAGATGAAGCCTTCTTTTTTGCTGGGCTTGAGGTAGCGCGTTGCCACCATCCATTCAAAGCGGGAGGTCAGCATTAAGCGCCTAGCCTTTCTGTCAGCATCTGGATGACGGCCTCGGCAGACAGTTCTTGGGTTTCGCCTGAGCGTCGGTTCTTCACCTCCAAAAGTCCTTGGGCAAGGCCTTTGGGTCCTACGCGCACCTGCCAAGGCAGGCCAATGAGATCCATGGTGGCCAGTTTCGCGCCCACGCTTTGGGTTGTGTCGTCCAAAAGTACACTTACACCCGTCTTTTCAAGCTGGGCATAAAGATCTGCGCACATGGTGTCACAGGCGACGTCTCCAACCTTCAGGTTCACAAGGGCAACCTTAAAGGGGGCAACGCTTTCGGGCCAAATGATGCCGCGCTCGTCGTGGGAGGCTTCAATGATGGCGCCCACCAAACGCGACACTCCGATACCATAGCTGCCCATATGGGGATGAATGCTTTTGCCGCTGGCGTCCATAATGGTGGCGCCCAAAGCCTCGGTATACTTGGTGCCAAAATAAAAGATGTGCCCCACCTCGATGCCGCGGGCCTGGTTGAGGTTTTCGGCCTGAACGGGGCAGTTGCTCGCGTCGTGCATGGTTTCTTCCATGGCGTAAAGGGACATGAGGCGCTCCACGTCCACGGTGGAGGGATCCTGCATCAGACGGTCGAGTTCCTTGTCGTAATAAAGAAGGCTCTCGCCCGTCTTGGCGACAATGTGGAATTCATGGGACAAATCTCCACCAATGGGGCCCGTGTCTGCGCGCACGGGCACAGCAGTTAACCCCAAGCGCGCAAAAGTACGCAGGTACGCCACCATCATCTTATGGTAAGAGGCGCGCGCGCTTGCCTCATCCAAATCAAAGGAGTACGCATCCTTCATGTAAAACTCGCGTCCGCGCATCACACCAAAGCGTGGGCGGATCTCATCACGGAACTTCCACTGGATTTGATACCAGATCTGGGGCAGCTCTTTATAGGAGCGCACGAAGCGGCGCGCCAGATCCGTCATCAGCTCTTCCGCCGTCGGTGTGTAAAGCATGTCACGGTCGTGGCGGTCCTTGATGCGCAGCATCTCAGCGCCGTATGCGTCAAAGCGGCCACTTTCACGCCACAAATCAGCCGACTGGATGGTGGGCAAGAGCACCTCGTGGGCGCCAATGCGGTTTTGCTCTTCCCGGATAATGCGTGCAATGTTGTTCAGAACAAGATTGCCCAAGGGAAGCCAGCTGTAAATGCCCGCACTCGCCTGGGCCACAAGCCCCGCGCGCAGCATCAGCTGGTGAGAGATGATTTGAGCCTCCTGGGGGGCTTCTTTAAGGGTAGGCAAAAAATACTGCGACGCGCGCATGGGTCACACTCCAAATGACAAGGTTACACTACCTTATACCGGCTTGCGGGCTTTGTGTCGACAAGAAGGTACGCGCCGTTTTTCTTAAGAGAGTGGTGTCACCCGCGCCCTTGAGCCTATGAGGACATTTTGATGGACGGAGTATGTTTTTGTAAGTAAAATATTCAATATATGTAAATGAAAAAATAACATCAGGCGGGAGAGAGAAATGTTCAACAAAAAAAGCGTGCGTTTATTGAGTGTATTTTTGTGTGCTGCAGCTCTGGCGAGTGGCGTGAGTGCGTCTTCTTCTGCACCAAGCGGTTTGCGTCCCCAGCGTGGTGATTGCAAATCACTGACGGTTACCCTTGACGTTTTGGCCCAAGCGCCAGACATATATTCTGCAACTGTGAAAGGTGAACTGCGATTGAGTCTTGACGCCGTGCGTACGAATCGCGTTGTTGTGTCAGGGAAATCTTATGACTTTTGGCCAGTTACCGCGATTTCACAGCACGCGGCAGACGTAGGGATGAAAGTTGAGAGTTTCATAGAGGCGCACAAAATCACAGATCTTCCTTTAAAAACCGCACAAGGTGAGCAATGTGAGTTTGCTTATGAGAAGGATGGACGCACGCTTTCTCTCCTTGTTTTTAATGCGGGATAGACTGGCACGCGGCATTCTTTGGCTTTTATAGCCGAACCTTTATAACTTGATAATGCGTCACTCGCAGCTGGTGTAAAATCTATACATGTTGCTTGCCGCACTTCTCCTGAAATTAAAGTGCTTTAACACCAGAGCCTTATCTCCTGAACGGATCAAAAAGTTCTGGTTCGGTCTGCCAAACAATTTCGTTTGCGATGATAGTCAGTGTCGTGAAAAGGCTGACGTTTTCGTTGGGAGGGTAATTTATCCACTCAATAAAAAGACTTACTTTTCTATGTGCTTTGGTAAATCTGATAATTGATCCACAATCTGCCAACATAGATAACCCTTTGATGTCATTGTCATATCCTGCTTGTTCTATTTTTTTAAAGATAAGCAATCCCTTTAATGTGTTGTCTTTTGAGAGTTGGATTTCATCATACAAATCCGTTTTGTCAATTTCAGCACTTTCCATTGAGATCTTAATGATATCTCCCTTGTGCTGAATACCTATGATAGAACCGTCGTGAAAAAACGATGTATAATTTGAGATATCAATCAAAATCTTACTTCTCATGAAAATTGTATGGGTCTGCCTGGCGCATCAAAGATCGGGCGCCTGTTTACTCCTGACAAAGGTCAGGTTCTGCTTGCGTGGGTGAGATTCTCATAGAGCATAAAGCTGCCGATCACAAGAAGGAGGACTGCAAAGATACGCCTGGAGAGGGTTTCACTGACCCGGGAGACAAGGGTTGAGGCAACGAGAATCCCCACACTTCCGCCCATGATAAAGTCACGCACAATGTGCCAGGGCAGGGGGCCCCCAAGGGTGGCAGCGCCCATGAATCCCGAAAAGGATACGAGGGCCACAACGACCAGGGATGTGCCCACAGCCAAGCGGTAAGGCATGCGAAAGATGAGGGTGAGGAGGGGCACAATCAAAAAGCCGCTGCCCACACCAAAAAAGCCGGACAAAACCCCTACACTTACGCCACCCAGCCCCAAACTTGTGGCGCTGGGTTTTGAGCCTTCAAGGGATGGGCCCTGGGCGGTTTTGAAAAAGGGAAAGGTCATGTTGAGCGCAATGAAAAGCATCAAAATGCCAAAGAGCGTGAGGTGTATTTCCTGGCTCACATGGCGGGTGAGGTGCAGCACAAGGGGCGAAATCACCATGCCAAAAATGGAAAAGCTTAAGGCCTGAGACCACGCAATCTCGCCAGACAGACCTTGACGCACGGCGCCCACAAAGGAAAGCGTTGCTACAATCAAAAGGGACAAAGCCAGTGCCGTGTGGAGGGGAAGGCCAAGGCCATAGACGAGGAACGGGATCACCAAAATGGATCCCCCGCTTCCCGTTAGGCCCAAGGCAACGCCCACAAGCCCGCCAAAAAGAATATTTTCTGTGTTGAGCATTGCTAACGCTACTTATTCCAAGGGGCTTTAGCCCAAATGCGCGTGAGCGCCCGGTAGGCTGTTGCGTCACACAGCATACATCCAACGCCAATGGCCAAAAGACCCCACAGAAGTTGCGTGACGCCCCCCAGGGAGAATAGCGACAGAATGGTAATGAAAAAGCCAAGGGTCACACGCATTTGCCCAGCCAGTGAAATTTTCGAGGAGTGGGCCTTTTCGTGAACCATGGATTGACCGCGGTCCGCGCATGCCCGCAGGCCACCTTCAACGGCAAACACAGCGTCAAAGCCGCCCTCACGCAAAAGCTGGGCCGCCACTGGTGCGCGTTTGCCGCTTCCACAAACGACATAGAGAGGTGTTTTGTGGGTGACATTGTTATCTTGAAGAAACGTCTTGGCGGAGAGCTTTTCCATGGGAATGTGGATATGGGGCAGGGTGAGGCGCTGCACGGCGTGCTCTTCCTTTGAGCGCACGTCAAGGATGACAGCGTCCTTTGGAAGTGAGTAAAGATCCTTTGGATGAAGGGTTTGAGTTTGTTGCATCTAATAGCCTCCTGATTTTTCTGTTATGGGAAAAGCATATCAAATAATCCCGTCAGAAAACCAGAAGGCAAATGGTGATTAGTGCTTTCTGTGGCTCTTTTTTGGAGCCTTTGGCGGGCGGGCTCGTTCTTTATGGCCTTTAGAGACAGGTTTGGAGGAGCGCGTGGGTGTACGTGCGCCTTTATCATCGGCCAAAACAAAGGAGAGTGCGCCTTTCAGGGGCATGGCGCCCTCGAGCCTCACCTTGACTTTATCGCCCAGGGCAAAGACGCGCTTGGTGCGCTTGCCCACAACCCGGTGGTGCTTGGGATCAAAGGTGTAGTAATCGCTTCCCAAATCGCGCAGGGGTAAAATACCGCTCACCCCTTCGTGCTCCAGGGAGATAAAAAGGGCAAAGTCTGTCACACCCGACACAAATCCCGTAAAGACCTCGCCCACGCGCTCCATCATGCGCAGGGCCTGGTAGCGCTCAAGTGTTTCGCGCTCCGCCATGGCGGCGCGTCTTTCTGTTTGGGACAGATGTTGGCCAATCTCCTCAAAGTCCTTGTTGGTGTAAGAAAAATGAGGTGTTTTATAGGCTTTCATGGTCTGGAGAAGGGCACGGTGCACCAAGAGATCCGCGTAGCGGCGAATGGGGGAGGTGAAATGGCAATAGCGCGCAAGGCCAAGACCAAAGTGCCCGATGTTTTGGGGATTATACTCGGCCTGGGCCTGGGTGCGCAGTACAAGCTCGTTCACCGCGCGTTCCATGGGACTTCCCACCGCGCGCCCTATGAGCTGGTTGAACACCTTCGGGCTCATACGCTGGCCCTTGGCAAGTTCGAGGGGGCTATTTTTCAAGAAGTCCATGAGGGCTTCGACTTTTTCCATGGAAGGCTCATCGTGGATACGGAACATGCAAGGCAGGTGCGCTTCATCCAACGTAATGGCGGCGGCCACGTTGGCCAGCACCATGAACTCCTCAATGAGGCGGTGGCTTTCAAAGCGCAGCCTTGGCTCGACACTTTTGACCTCACCTTTGTCATTGAAAAGGACTTTCTGCTCAGGCAGGTTGATTTCTAGCGCCCCGCGCTTTTCGCGCGCGCCAAGAAGAACCTCATAGGCGCCAAAAAGAGGCGTGATAACCTTGGGGACTAAATCCTTGTCCCAGCAGGGCTGCAGGGCGCCGTGGGAGACAGCCTCTTGGACCTGTTTATAGGTTAAGCGCGCCACCGAGCGCATGAGCCCGCGTGTAAAACGGCTGCTTTTGAGCTTTCCTTGACGGTCAATGGTCATGAAAACCGCCATACAGGCCCGGTCCACCATGGGCTTGAGTGAGCAAAGCTCATTGGACAGCGCCTCGGGCAGCATGGGGATCACGCGGTCCGGGAAGTACACGGAGTTTCCGCGCTTGTAAGCTTCATCGTCGAGGGGAGATCCGGCCTCTACATAGGCCGCCACATCGGCAATGGCCACCACAAGTTTCCACCCATCTGGGTTGCCTGGGTCTGTGTCTTTTTCTGCAAAAATCGCGTCGTCAAAGTCCCGGGCGTCCTCGTCATCAATGGTGACAAGGGGCAGGTGCCGCAGATCCTCGCGCACGCCCAGGTCCATGGGCTTGGCGGCGTTTGCCTGGGCAAGGGCTTTGTCTGGAAATGTTTGGGGCAGATCATACTGGGCGATAGCAATGTCGGCAGGGGAAAGACTGCCACGCTCGAGTGCTCCAAAGACTTTGGTGATGCGGGCCGTAAAGCGGCGCCCACCTTCTTTGCGCACCTGCGCCTCCACAAAGTCGCCGTTTTGGGCGTTCATGCGCCCGTCCGGTGCCACCACATACTCTTGACGATCCTTGCGGGAGGCAGGAATGAAGAGGCCGCCCTCACCGATGCTTTCAAAAAGACCAAGGCTGAGGGTCTGCGTTTCGTGCTTTAGGATGCGCAGCACCTTCAGGGTACTTGTTTGGCGGGACACAAGAACGTCATCCCCCGCTTCCAAACGGCCTTTAGGGTCTGCAATCCAAAGCTGCTCATCTGCCATATCGTCTTGGGGCTGGGAAGGCACGACCCACACGCCCTTGTCATGGGGCCGCACCACACGCACCATCATGGTTTTGGGGCCTTGGGTGGCTTCACGCTTTGCGAAGATCTTACCGCGCCTTTGGAGTTTGCCTTCTTTCTCTAAAGATTTGAGAATGCCGCGCACCTGGGCGCGGGCTTGGCCCTTGAGATGAAAGAGGTGCGCGATTTCGCGCATGGATAAAGGGGAGCCAGCGCTCTCCAGGAGGGCCAGCAATTCTTCTGGCGTGGGCAAAGGTGTGTTCAAAGACGTCATTTTAACTCAAATATAAAAACTATGTCTTCTTAGGCGTTCTTTTGGCCGGTGTCGATTTCTTTTTAGGCGTTTCACCTTCTTTTTCTCCTTTTTCGCCTTTTGCGCGCTTTTTTTCTTCGGAAATCACGAAAAGGGCCAGGGCTCTCTCCAGATCAACGGTCAACACATTATCGTCCTTGGTCAGCGACGCAAAGGTTGAGCCTCTCTTCACATAGGGGCCAAAGCGCCCCAGCGCTGCCGTAATGGTTTGACCGCTTTCGGGGTCAACGCCCACGGTGCGGGGAAGGGCTCCAAGGCTGAGGGCTTGCTCGAGGGTTGCCGCCTCAGGGGAGGCACCCTTGGGCAAGGACACGCGTTTGGGCTTTGTTTTGCCTTCGGCCTCACCCCACTGGTAATAAAAGCCGTAAGGACCCTTGCGGATGGTGACCGCAAGACCCGTTTCGGGATCCTTGCCCAGCTCCTTTGTCTCGAAAGCCCCTTGTGCCTCGCCTTCCTCCATGGCACCAAGGCCGGCCAGGGGCGCGCTGTAGGAACATGCGGGGTAATCAGAGCAGCTCACAAACCCGCCGTACTTACCAAGGCGTAAGGAAAGCTTGCCCTTCTTACACTGGGGGCAAAGGCGTGGGTCGGATCCGTCGGCGTGGGTGGGGAAAATATACGTCGCAAGATGCTCTTCCAACATCAAGAGGACATCGGTGATGCGCAGCTTTTGCGCCTCAATGATGGCGGCGTCGAAGTCTTTCCAGAAGGAGGCCAACACATCGAGATAGGCCCGTGTGTTTTCAGAGATGTCGTCTAGTTTTTCCTCGAGTGCGGCTGTGAAGTCGTACTCCACATAGGTCCTGAAGTACTGGGTCAAAAACGCGGTCAAAAGACGACCCAAGGACTCTGGCACAAGATAGCGCTTCTCTAAGCGCACATAGCTGCGATCAAGAAGCGTCGACAAGATGGAGGCGTATGTGGAAGGCCTGCCGATGCCCAGCTCTTCAAGTTTCTTCACAAGGCTGGCTTCTGAGTAACGGGGTGGCGGCTGGGTGAAGTGTTGGTTGGCCAGCATCTCCAGGAGCGAGAGCACGTCTTTCTCTGTCAAGGGGGGCAAAAGGCGCGTGTTTTCGTCGTCGCCGTCATCTCCCTCATCTTCATCATCGCGTCCCTCAACGTAGAGGGTCAAAAATCCATCAAAGGCAATACTGGAGCCGCTGGCGCGAAATACGAAACGGGTGGACGCGCTGGCGATGTCCACGCTGACTTGGTCAAGGAGGGCGCTTTCCATTTGGCACGCCACAAAGCGTTTCCAAATAAGCGTATAAAGGGCCAGCTGATCCTTATCAAGGAGCGTGCTGAGTGATTCCGGCGTGCGAACAACACCCGTGGGACGGATGGCTTCGTGGGCCTCTTGGGCGCCCTTGGCCTTAGTCTTGTAGACGCGCGGGGCTTTGGGCAGATAAGTGGGAGCCCAGGTTTTCCCGATATAGTCGCGCACTTGGGCCAGCGCCTCACCAGCAATGTTGACGCTGTCCGTACGCATATAGGTAATCAGACCCACGGTCTCCCCGCCCAGCTGAATCCCTTCATAAAGGCGCTGGGCCAGCTGCATGGTCTTCTTGGCTGAAAAGCGCAGCTTACGTGCGGCTTCTTGCTGGAGCGTTGAGGTGGTAAAGGGGGGTGCGGGATGGCGCTTGGTTTGCTTTTTCTCAACCTTGGAAACGTGATAGGCTTCAAGGCGCGCGGCCTCAACGAGGGCATTGGCGTCCTCACCCTTGGTGATGTCAAACTTATCAAGCTTGCGCCCATCCAGGGTCATAAGGCGCGCGGGTACTTTCTTTTTCGCGCTCGTCTCAAAAGTTGCGGTGATGCTCCAGTACTCTTGGGCGCGAAAGGCCTCAATCTCGCTCTCGCGGTCGGCCACAAGGCGAAGGGCAACGGACTGCACGCGTCCGGCCGACCGGCTGCCAGGCAGGCGCCGCCACAAAACGGGAGACAATGTGAAGCCCACGAGATAATCTAGCGCGCGTCTGGCAAGGTAAGCGTCAACAAGGCCTTGATCCAAATCCCGTGGCTGGGTCAGCGCCCCTTGGACGGCTTGCTTCGTGATCTCGTTGAAAACAATGCGTTTAACGGGAATATTCTTGAGCGCTTTTTTCTCCTCAAGGACTTCTTTGATGTGCCAAGAAATGGCCTCTCCCTCGCGGTCAGGGTCGGTGGCCAGGTACAAGGCTTCTGCCCCTTTGAGTGCGGAGGCTATATCGCGCATATGCTTGACCGAGTCCTTGGACACCTCCCAGGTCATGGCGAAGTGATCGTCGGGTTTGACCGAGCCTTCTTTAGGTGGCAAATCCCGCACGTGCCCAAAGCTTGCAAGGACCGTATAGTCTGGTCCTAGGTACTTATGGATGGTCTTTGCTTTGGAGGGGGATTCGACAACAACAACTTTCATGGACGGGTCCTACCGTTTCTCTTTCTTCATCAATATGAAGGGGCTCTAGACCCCATCAAGGCGAACACATACTTGGCCTGCCGTCAAGCGGCTCACGCGCCCTGCCAGCTCAAGTTCTAACAATACAAGGGACAAGGTTGCGTTTGAGATGTGACATTCCCTGCGCAATTCGTCAATACAAATCGGCGTTGGACTTAAAAGAGACATGACTTCATCCCGTAAACTGGCAAGCTGCGCGTCTGTTAAAGGTGTTTCTTCCTCAATGGTTGAGTCTTGTCGGGGCGGGTTATGTCGGAAGGATCGCCTGTGCAGGGTATCTAAAACGTCCGATGGTTTTTGCAGGAGAGTCGCCCCATTTTGAATGAGGGCGTTGGTGCCCTGGGCCCTGGGGTCCATGGGGAATCCTGGGACCGCAAAGACGTCACGCCCTTGCTCAAGGGCCAGGCGCGCCGTGATAAGGGACCCTGACTTCAGAGCCGCCTCCACCACAATCACCCCTTGGGACAGGCCTGAGATAATGCGGTTGCGTCGGGGAAAAAGGGATCCCTTGGGCTCAACACCAAAAGGCGTTTCTGTGACTACCAAGCCTTTTTCCATAATTTGTGCGAAAAGGTCCTTGTTTTCTGGGGGGTAAATGGTGTCGATACCGCCCGCAACGCAGGCAATTGTGCCCGTGTCTAAGCTTCCCTCATGGGCGGCGGTATCAATGCCGCGGGCAAGGCCTGAGACAACGCACACACCTTCTGAGCCCAGGCCGTGTGCCAGAAGCTTGGTGAATTTTTTAGCGTTCAGGGAGGCGTTTCTGGCGCCCACAATCCCCACACAGGTGCGCGCCATGAGGGCCTCGTTTCCCTTACAAATCAAGATAGGTGGGGGGTCGTAAATGGCCCCAAGATCTGCCGAATAGGGCCCTTCTCCAAAAAACACAAAGGAGGCGCCAAAGGCAAAGGTTTTGGTGATTTCTGTATCAATGGCCTTGGCGTCGGCCAAGACTAAGGGGCGCTTGAGCCCTCCGCGCGCCGCGTGGCTATCCAGATGCTGGAGGGCCTCACCGGCGCTCCCGTAGGTGCGCAAAAGTGTAAAATAGGTGACGGGGCCTACGTTTTCACTGCGCAGTAAACGCAGGCTATCCCAAGCGTCCTGTGAAAGCTGGGACGCGTGATCAGCCGTCTTTCTTTGAAGAAGTGAAATCAATTTTGCCCTCCTGGCCCTGTATAAGGCGCATGATATTCTCTTTATGTTTGACCAGAATAAGCGCACATAGCCCTAAAAGCCAGAGGGTAAGGGGGGTGGGTTCTGCCAGTGCGTAAGATACAAGAGGCGCGAGCGCTAGAGCCGCAATGGCTGATAGGGACGACAGGCGGGTTATGAGAAAGACGAGAAGCCAACACATGATAGCCGCAACGCCCACAGGCCAGGATAAAACAAGTACGGCGCCGGCCGCGCTGGCCACGCCTTTGCCGCCCTTAAAGGACAGCCAGAGGGGGAAAAGATGCCCCAAAATACCTAGGCTTGCCACCCACAGAACACTTGTCTGAGTGTGGTGAAAGTGCTTCGTCAGCGCGATCATCAAGGCGACTTTTCCCGCGTCGCAAATGAGTGTTGCGAGCGCCAAAGACTTGCGGCCCGTGCGCATGACGTTGGTGGCCCCAATGTTGCCGGACCCCATTTGGCGCAGGTCTTTGCCTTCAAACAGCTTTGTGAACACAAGGCCAAAGGGAATGGAGCCGAAAAGATAGGCGGCCACACCGAGAAGAAGCATGGGCAAAACCTGGGTAGGCAGGATAAGCCCTAAAAACGCCATCAAATAGGTGATCAGATAAATCAGGGCAAAGACGGTCAAAGATTTCAAAAAGAAAGGCATGGGACTTAGGCTCCTCGTGTGGCGGCAAAAAGGGCAATGGCGGCGGCGGCCGACACATTGAGGGTTGGGAAGGCGTCGCTTGTGGGCAGGCGCACAGACATATCACAGGTTTTGGCCACCAAGGGGCGAAGACCTTTACCTTCGGCGCCCAAAACCAGCACGAGGGGGGAGGGCAGGGGCTTTTCGCCAAGGGTCTGCCCGCGCTCATCCAGGCCCGCCACCCAGTATCCTTTTTTCTTGAGATCCTCGAGGGCCCTAGACAAGTTCACAACACTGATGATCTCCACATGCTCCAGGGCGCCCGAGGCTGTTTTGGCAAGTGTGGGCAGCTGATCCGGGCTGTGGCGGTCCTGCATGACCATATGCTTCACGCCAAAGGCGGCGGCAGAGCGCATGATGGCACCCACATTATGGGGGTCTGTCACTTGATCTAAGGCCAGGATCACGGGCGGCAGGGACTGGGCCGCGTCCAGATCTTCAAGGTGAAGGGTGGGCAAAGAAACGGTCTCAATGGCAACCCCTTGGTGAACGGCGCCAAATCCAAAGATCTCTTCAAAAGCCCGTTTGTCGGCCACGCGCCAGGACACACCTGCGCGCAGGGGGCCGTAAGCCTCAAGATCTGCCTTGGCTGAGACAAGCCCACGCATAATACGGCGCTTAGGATTTAAAAGGGCGCTTTTCACGGCGTGGGTGCCGTAAAGCCACACGGTTTTTTGGGACACTGGGGTTTTCCTTGTTGAAGATTTTTTATTGTTCCCTATTTAACATAAAAGGTGAAAAGATACATATATTTTACGTATTGTGACCGGCGCGTTTCCTCTGCTAGTCTTTTGAAAAAAGGAGGTTCCTTATGAAAAAAACCTTGAAAGTAATAGGCTTGTGCGTGTGTTGGAGTGCGTCTTTTTGGGCGAGTGCCCAAGAGCAGGCTGGTATGATCGATGAACCGGAAGGAATCCTCAGCCCCTGTGTTTCGGGTAATACCCAAGAAGAGACGCAAGACGCAAAGTTGCTTCGGCAGTACCTTAAGGGTCAGAAAGACTTTTGGTCGGCCCCTTATATGGCAAAGTCTAAAAGTCTCTCCATTCTCTATGATTATTTTCTAAACGTCTTAGACGCGCCAAAGGGTGAAAGGCACACTCTTGTGACAAAGACGAAGGATTCTATGATGGCCGCAAAGCCCTTTGAGTTTGGCATGGCAGTCATAAAACTCTCTACCCTTGAGTTATCTGATTGTGAGGGGACTGTTGCCACGCAACAAGCAGAGCTAAAGGGCTTTGCTCAAAGGCAAACCTATCCCTGGATACCTGGGCTCATTGCGTCTGTGAACAGGGACTGTGCAGGCATGATGGGCGCTTATCGCACCTTTGTGAACATGCATGACCAAACAGACACCCCAGAAATGGAGAGTGTTGAGGTGATCACAGCAATCGCCCTTGTTGCGAAAGACGAGCTGAATCATTTCCAAAGCACCCAGACGCACGCATTCAGTGGCCTGAATATGACAAGAGACCTGATTGGCTCCATGAAACAATTCACCCCCGAGTGGCCCGTGATTTTTAATTTGGTCCATGGTCAAGACGTGTCGGCGCCTATGGGACAGATTCATGTGGCAGATGAGCAAAAGATGGATTGGCAGTGGGAGTAGCGGCGCTTTTAAGGACGGGCTTGCCAAATGAATTTTGAAAAAAAGGGAGGTTTTCATGGGAAAAGTATTACAAGTAGCGTTGCTCTGTGTCTGTTGGGGCACGTCCCTATGGGCGAGTGCACAAGAGGTCGTGTTTACGGAAAAAGAACTTAGTATCGCCGCTCACCTTGCGCGCTTTGAAGACAGTGCGCTTCTCAATGACTACACAGACACCATGACGACGTTTTGGCGGCCAGACAATTTTCCCCTTAATGAAAAGGAGGAGCGTGTCAGTTATTGCCCGGGGGTTTATACGGTATATGCACTTTTGCTTAAAGGCATAGCACACCCCGCAAACGAGTGGGCCGCCTTTGCGGGGGAGACTATAGGTATTCTAGAAAACCAGCACCCCAAGCTTTTTGCTCAAGCTGCCAAGCAAGTGCCAACCTTGGATAAGGGCAAGTTGTCGACTTTTTTTAAGCTGGCTAGCGAGCAACTGGAGCGCCTGCGTGCCCAACAGCCACTCCCTGTGAAGGACGCCATTATCGCGGCAACCCAAAGGGATTTGATAAGTCTCATGCATTTTTATGTAGGATGCCCGGGCGTTGATGCCATACAAAGCCTTTTACTCATGGCAAATGGTGAGATTGTGCATCTTAATCGCAGTCTCTCCGACGGGACCTTAGACATGCTTAAAGTGCCCGGCGGGCTTGAGGGTGCCTTGAAAACCTTTACGCCCGATTGGCCAAGTATTTTGATGCGTACTCTAGAGGAAGATGTGCCGGAGGAAGTTGACCTCAACGCCCAGGTCCAGGAGCTTTTGCGCTCAAAGGCACTTTTGGAGCAAGGACAGGAAGCCGCCCAAACTCTTGAACAGGCCATCAAAAGAAACCAAGATGCCATTGCACACGCCACAATGTATAAGGCGGTGATTGCACCCGCCGAGACTCTTTTGGACCCCCTCGCGCGTATGTTTAAACCTGAAGCGCCTCGTGGTTATCCATTTCATGCCACAAGTGCGTTCTTAGAGGCGCTCCTCGTTCATTTATCAACGGGAGAAACGGCCAGGTTTGCTGAAAAGTTTGCGCAGAAGCGCATTTTTTACACAGACACCGTCGAAGCAAGACTTGGGTATTGGTTCGAGGACGAGGGAGGCGCGCCTGTCAAAGGTGTGCTGCCTATTTATGAAGACTGGCGCAGAAATATGGGGCCTCTCAAGGCCGAAATGTTCGATAATGGGGCGTTCCTTTTGACATTGAAGTATTATCTCAGCTGGTGGACGGCGTGTACCTTTGCAGATTCCATTGGGGAGGGTGCGCGTTTGCCAAGGGAGGCCTTTGCCTTGGCCTATATGGCATGGGATGAGGTGGACATGAAGGGCACTTACGCAGGACTTGTTTTGACAAGCCAAGACAAACAGCAACTCGCGCGCATTCCGGTCATGAAGGACAGATGGAACCCACCAACTCTTGTTGCCAAAGGAGACACAGTTCACTAAGATGGGGCCATGTTTTCGTACCAGCATATCTATCACGCCGGCTCCTTGGCAGATGTTCACAAGCATGCCCTCTTGGCGGTGCTCCTTGAGTATCTGGCGGCTAAGGAACCGGCCTTGTCTTACTTCGAGACCCACGCAGGGCGTGGCGTCTATGACCTGAGCGCACCCGAGGCCAAGAAAACTGGCGAGGCCAAGCTTGGCATTTTGAGCTTACTCAAAGACCGGGTGCTGCCCAAAGACCATCCTTTTATGCGGGCGCTGGCAACCTTTGTGCGCGCCCATGGTCCCAAGATGTATCCCGGGTCTCCCTCCCTTGCCCAGATTCTCTTACGCCCCGATGACGCTCTCCACTTCATGGAGCTGCACCCCCAGGAATTTGATCACCTGCGTCGTCACTTTGCCCACTCCCACGCCCATGTTTCTAAGCGCGATGGGTACCAAGGCGTGTGGGCGCTGTCCCCGCCCACCCCGCGGCGGGGCGTTGTGCTCATTGACCCAAGCTATGAGGACAAGGGGGAGTACGCGCGCACCGTGGACTTTGCTGAGGATCTTGCCACGCGCTGGTGTGAGGCGACTCTGATGGTGTGGTATCCGGTCTTGCGTGCAGGGCACGAGGCGGCGCTGAGGCAAGCTGTTGCGCGCAGTACACTTTCCTCCAAAACGTGGGAGCTTTCGTTTCCCGCAAAAGTCACAGGCTATGGTTTGACGGGGACAGGGGTCACCCTTTTTAATGTGCCCACCGGCGTTGAAGAGAGCTTGAACGCTACCCACGCCCTCCTTGATACGTGGCTCCAGGGCTTATAATCCTTTAACCCCCAATGGCACACACAAGGGACTGTGGTCCCGTGTCATAGCGCTGGTTGCCCAAGACCACATGGTTTGCGTTTTGTGAAGGCAAGGGCTTGGCAAACAGATACCCTTGGCCATAGTGGCATAAACTACTTTGCAGCATGATCATCTGTTCAATAGTTTCAATGCCTTCTGCAACAATGCGCAACTCCAAGTCATGGCCGAGCTTAATAATGCTGTGCACCATCCGCTCTGATTTTTTATCAATGGTCATGGAGGCGACAAAACTCTGGTCAACCTTAATGATATCAAAAGGATACACATGCAGGTGGCTTAGGGATGAGTACCCAGTCCCAAAATCATCCAGGCTGAGCAAAATCCCCATGTCATGGATTTCCTTCAGGCGTCTTAGGATAAGCGCTTGGTCTCCCACAATGACCGATTCAGTGACTTCAATACCGATAAAGCGCGCATTTTTGCCCATTTTCTTAAGGGTTGCCATCATTTTATTGTAAGCCGCGTCATCCATGAGCTGTTTGACGGATACGTTGATGCTGACCTTTGGACACTCGTCCCCGCGCTTGGAGTGCCAGTGTTTGACCTGCTTGATCACTGTCTCCAGGCACCACTGACCAAGGGCGTTAATGAGGCCGGCTTCCTCAGCCATGGGAATGAAAAGGCCAGGGCTGACAAACCCCATCTGGGGGTGGTGCCAGCGCATGAGGGCTTCAAAAGAGGCCACATATCCCGTATCAAGGTTAATGATGGGCTGATAGTACATTTCCAGCTCACCCATCTCGATGGCTTTGCGCAAGTCCGTCTCTAAGCGCATGCGTTGCAAAAGGCGATCGTGTTGGGCGCGGTCAAAGATTTCCACGCGCGCCTTGCCTTGCTGCTTGGCTTCGTACATGGCCAGATCCGCATTACGCAAAATGGTGTCGGCGCTCATGCGCGTATTGTCAATGAGTGACGTCCCGATACTGGCGGAAAGGTAAATATCATTATTCAAAATGGTGTGGTTTTTATTGAGCGCAGTTAGGATGCGCTGGGTGATCTCGAGGGCTTCTTCCATGCTTTCGATTGGGTTGAGGATCATGGTGAATTCGTCACCGCCCAGCCTTGCGATAATGTCTGTCGGGCGTGTATTGGTGCGCAAAATATGGGCAACGCGCTTGAGCACCTCGTCTCCGCACGCATGCCCTAAGGTGTCGTTTATTTGCTTAAATCTGTCCAAATCCAAGAAGATCAGGGCGGCGGGAAGCTCTCCTAAGCGCTTTTTTGTGGCGATGACTTGCTCTAAGTTGCTGATGAATGACCCGCGGTTATAAAGACCTGTCAGCTCATCAAAATAGGCGGCTTTATAAAGTGAAGCTTCATATTCTTTGCGTTGGGAGATGTCCGTTTGAGACCCCGCCACACGTTTGACTTTCCCGTTTTCATCCCTTGAGGCAAGACCATTGATGAGGAACCAGCGCTCATGTCCGCCCTTTCCCCGCAAGCGACATTCCAGGGAAATGCGGGGTGTTTCGTCGTTTAAATGTCGATTGACTTGTTTTTTGACGTAGTCAATATCGTCGGGGTGCACAAGGTCAAACCATTCTTGCATGGTGCTCATGGTATGGGAGACGCCGTCGATCATTTCCTGGAAACGCGAAGAATAGTAGACGATATCTTTCTCCACATCCCAGTCCCAGATGCCGTCGTTGGCCGCCGCCGCCACAAGGAAGTAACGCTCTTGGAGTTTTGCGAGCTCATCGGCGCGCTTCAAGAGATCTTCGTTGACCTCCATGACCTCTCTCGACATGACCTCCATGGTTGTCTCCAAAAAGCGGCGCTCTTCATCGCTTTCATGATAGGTCTGGTCCACATCCTTGATGAAGGCGACAACGCCCGCGTCCTCTGGCAAGATGTTAATGCGATCAAGTTGGGTTTTGAGAAGTGGATGTTTAATATCAAAGTCTTTTTGTAAAATGCCCATGATCACACCTTTTCATAAAAGGTCGTAATGGTCATGGTTTGGTTGTGGAAAGCCGACTCCTTTGAAAGTTCGTGGGGGGCGATTTCTCCCAACGAGTAGAACCCAATGCGTGTGTTATCGTTGCCGAGAACTTCGGCGGAGGCAGAAATTTCTTCAGCCACGCGCTGTCCCATGAGGACCTTACGCCCCAGGCAGCTGACAAGAATCGACAACGATGGTCCCGTGAGGTCTGTGGGCTCTGCTTGCTTGGACGCTTTGGCTGCGCCCTCGACAATGGCGTCAAAGCGGCCCCACATGAGGCGTGCCTTCCATCCCTGGGGCACGTCCCCAGAAAAATGGATGGTATGATCCCCTTCCACAATCTGATGGATGGTGCGAATGATATAGCGGGCACCTTCCTTATTCTGATCCCAAATCCCGAGGGGGTACTTCAGTGCCGAGGCCGGTAAATTTTTAGCGTCATCGCCGAGGTACTGCTTGTAAATATCAAGGGCTGGTTTGCCGTCGAGCTCAAGGAGCGCATTGTCATGGGCCTTGGTGATCTGGCGGATGGGACCAAACTCGCTCCACCCGCCTTCGCAGCCAACTTTTACCTCAAGGGCGTCGCCGTAAAGACCAACAGCCACAATTTGGTGGGATGCCACGGGTGCGTTGCATCCCACACGTGTCTCCACGTAAGGACCTCCGTCGCAGGCAAATCCGCCCGTGACGGTGACGTGGGCCGGATCTATGACGCTGTTGATGCCTTTGAGAAGGGCGCTGCCGTTGACGGGGATACCATCACTGAGTAGGAAAATTGCCCTCAAATCCTTGTCTTGCGCAAGGTCCTTGGCAAGCGTCACCCCGCATTCATAGGACCCTTGTGTGAGCTCTAGAGGATTAAGGTGGTTGTGGGTGATGGGACAGATGGTTGTTTTGACGCGCACGTGGTCAAAATGGGTGGCCACGTAGACGTAACTATCGTCCTGTGTGGTGTTGCCCGCAATTTCGCCGCCTGATGTGGCGCCTGTGATGTGGGCATGGGGGAAGCGTGCCTTGAGTGCGGGAAAGAAGGTGTCTTCCTTTAAATTTTGGAACGAAGAAAAGTAAAGAACCCACTGGGCATTCTCGAGGGGTGTTGTGTTACTGAAACCATTTTCCGGAGACCAAGATCCTTGCTCAATCTTCATGATAGTGATTCTCCTATGGCGTGATGTCGTCCGACATAATCCCAGAAAAAGATGAACAAAGTATTAAGTTGAGTCTTTAGGTTTGGAAAAGAAAATTGTTAACACGTGAGTGGATGAGCTAGCTTTTCAAAAGTTTAGCGTTTATAGCGCACAGGAGGGTGCTGCCGGACATGAGAACAGCGCCCAGGGTGGGGGGGAGCAAAAGTCCCCAAGAGATGAAGACGCCAGCGGCCAGTGGTATGGCGATCACATTGTATCCCGTGGCCCACACAAGATTTTGAATCATTTTGGCATAGGTGGACTTGGCAAGGCGTATGAGAGAGGCAACCCCACGCGGATCGCTGTGCACAAGGATCACATGGGCGCTTTCCATGGCAACGTCCGTTCCGGCGCCGATGGCAATGCCCACATCTGCACGTGCCAGAGCCGGCGCGTCATTAACGCCGTCCCCCACCATGGCAACCCGCAGATCTGTGCTTTGCAGCTCTTGTATTTTTTCAAGTTTCTGTGAGGGGCGCATCTGAGCGAAGTAGCCGTCCATGGCGAGCTCCTCACTGACGCGTTTGGCGGGGGCGGTGGCGTCCCCTGTGATCATGTAGCACTTGACGCCTAGGGACTGCAGCGTGCTTACGGCTTCTTTTGCCTCTAGGCGAATGTCGTCGGTGAGGGAGATGAGACCCTGAGGCGTATTGTTGATGAGGACAAACACAAGGGTTTCCCCCTGTGCCGAGAGAGAGGCGACTTTTGCCTCATCAAACGGAAAGCGTGCGCGCTCCACATAGCCCGGCGAGACCACTTTGACGTCTTGTCCGTCCACGGTTCCTTGGGCACCTTCACCAGGTAAAAGGCGACAGTCCTGGGCTGTGAGGGGGGCCTTGGCGGCTGCCACAATACCTTTCGCCAGGGGGTGTTGGCTCGCAATTTCAATGGAGGCGGCGTAGTTGAGGATGTCTTGGGATGAGTAGGCTTCATTAAAGGAGACAGCGTGGCGTACCACAAAGAATCCTGTGGTGAGGGTGCCTGTTTTATCAAACAAAACCACATCTACGCGGCGCGCTTCTTCAAAGGCCTCCCGGCTGCGCACAAGAATCCCGCGTTTGGTGGCAAGTGCTGTGGAGGTAGCCACAACCAGAGGGATAGCAAGTCCCAGAGCGTGGGGGCATGTGATCACCATGACGGTGACGGCGCGCTCGAGAGCAAAGGGCCAAGAAATGCCGGCACTCATTCCCCAGAAAAAGAAGGTGACCCCTCCAGCAATGAGGGCAATGTATGTCAAGAGGCTTGCTGCACGCGCAGCCAAGGTTTGGGTTTTAGACTTGCTTTCCTGGGCCTCTTGGACGAGCGTCATGACGTGGGATAAAAATGTGTCCCCAGCAAGGTGGTTAAGACGTATGCTCAGGGCACCGTCCGTGTTGAGGGACCCACCAAGGACTTTGTCGCCCACTTGCTTGAGAACAGGAACGAGCTCTCCCGTGAGCATTGACTCATCAATGGCGCTTTTTCCCTGGATAATCTCGCCGTCCGCTGGCAAGCGCTCGCCTGGCCTCACGAGGCACAGGTCTCCTTTTTGAAGACTCGGAGTGGGCACATCTTCTAGGGCGCCGCTTTCGTCAATTTTGTGGGCGAGCTCTGGCATAAGGCGTGTGAGGGCCTCAAGGGCGCGTCCTGCTCCCATGACCGCCCTCATCTCGATCCAGTGCCCAAGGAGCATGATGTCAATGAGGCTGGCCAGCTCCCAAAAGAAAAGGGTGCCGCGGCGGGTGATGAGGACGCTGACGCTGTAGGCGAAGGAAACAGAAATGGCGATGCCAATGAGGGTCATCATGCTGGGCGCTTTGCGGCCTACTTCTTGGGCTAGCCCCGTCAAGAATGGGCGCCCGCCATAGATGAAGAGGGCGCAGGCTAAAAAGAAAAGGGCAATGTCGCTGCCGGGAAACACCAAAAGCGCGTGCTTGCCCAGCATTTCTCCCTCCATGGGAGAGAGAAGGAATATGGGAAGTGATAAGCAAAGGCTTATCCAAAATCTCGTTTTAAAATCCTGGATCATTATCTGGTGATGATCATGATGGGCATGTTCCATAGCATTATTAAACACTTGCGCGAATATGCCCTTTATTGTGTGCGCCCTTTCTTAAAAAACGGTAAAAGAAAAGTAGAAGAGTCGGGAATTATGCTTTCTCCACAAAAGAAGCGACGACCTTTTTTGTGCCAGCCTTCGCAAAATCGATGGTGAGCTTATCTCCCTCCACGCATACCACGTGGCCATACCCGAATTTGATGTGGAAGACCTTTTCGCCCACTTTGTAGGGATTTGATGCGGGCGCCACAATATCCTGGGTGTAGGAGGCTGCTGACCATCCAAGATGGGTCGTCTTCACACCTCCCACCCGCGCAGTGAGGATATTCTCCTTGGGAAGTTCATCCAGAAAGCGTGAGGGTTGGCTGGACTGCCAGCGCCCATGGATACAGCGGTTCGCCGCGTGGGTAATAAAGGCGCGCACTTTGGCGCGGGTGATGCCGACATAGGCGAGGCGCCTTTCTTCCTCAAGCCCTTCCTGGCCCGTTTCCTTCACGGAGCGGGGGCTGGGGAAAAGCTCCTCCTCCCAGCCTGGCAGAAACACTGTTTCAAACTCAAGGCCCTTGGCGCTGTGCATGGTCATGAGGCTGACACGCTCCCCTTCCGTGGAGGTGTTGTTGTCCATGACGAGGCTTACGTGGTCTAAAAACTCAGGCAAGGTTGCAAATTCCGTGAGCGCCCGCACAAGCTCTTTCAGGTTTTCAAGGCGTGCGGGTGCGTCGTCGGACTTATCTTCCTGCCACATACTTGTGTACCCTGATTCGTCAAGGACAATGCGCGCAATCTCGTGGGGAGACATGGTTTTGGCTGTCTCACGCCATCGCTCAAAGGCCCGCAAAAGCATCTCAAGGCTGGTGCGCGTTTTACCACGTAGCTCGTCGGTGTCCAGGAGGTCATAACAGGCCTGGGTCAAGGAAATTCCCTGGGCGCGCGCATGGTGGTGGAGCGTTTGAAGGGTTGTTGCGCCAATGCCCCGGCGCGGCAGGTTAATGATGCGCTCAAAGGCAACGCCGTCCTGGGGGTAAGCCACAACGCGTAAGTACGCCAGGGCGTCGCGGATTTCTTGTCGCTCATAAAAGCGCGCGCCTCCCACGACGCGGTAGGGAATGCCAAGGGTCATGAAGCGGTCTTCAAACTCGCGGGTTTGGAAGCTGGCGCGCACAAGGATGGCGATTTGGGCCAGATTCTCCCCACGACTGATGAGGTTTTCGATTTCCGAGGCCACAAAGCGAGCCTCTTCTTGGGAGTCCCACACCCCCTGGACGCGCACTTTTTCGCCGCCCGCGTGCTGGGTCCACAAAGTTTTTCCCAGGCGTCCCCGGTTGTGGGCGATGAGGGCCGAGGCGGCGCCCAAGATATGGGGTGTTGAGCGGTAGTTTTCCTCCAAGCGCACAACCTTGGCGCCGGGAAAATCCTTTTCAAAGCGCAAGATGTTGGACACCTCCGCCCCGCGCCACCCATAAATGGATTGGTCATCATCCCCCACGCAGCATACATTGCGGTGACCCATGGCCAAAAGGCGCAGCCACAGGTACTGGGACACGTTGGTATCTTGATACTCGTCCACCAGGAGATATTTGAAGGTTTCTTGATAGTGTGCCAAGACGTCCGGCGCGCTTTTAAAGAGCTCCATGACCTTCAGGATCAGATCTCCAAAGTCGAGGGCGTCCAGGGCCTCAAGGCGCTCTTGGTAATACCCATAGAGCTGCACAGACGGATCCTCGGGGGTCTTCACATCACCAGCGCCCACTTTCTCAGGGGTCAGTGCCCGGTCTTTCCAGCGTCCAATATTGGCCAGCACCACACGGGGCGGCCACTTTTTCTCGTCGATGCCTTCGGCGCGCATGAGTTGCTTCATAAGACGCAACTGGTCATCTGTGTCAAGAATCGTGAAGCTGGGGCTCAGGTCCAGGCGCTCAGCGTGGCGTCTTAAGATGCGTACGCACAAAGAGTGAAAGGTGCCCAGCCACAGGCCCTCAACCTCGCGCCCCAGAAGATGCGTGAGGCGCTCGCGCATCTCGTTGGCAGCCTTGTTCGTAAAGGTGACCGCCAAAATTTCGTGGGGCCTTGCCATGTGGAGGTTTAATAAATGGGCAATACGCGTTGTCAGCACACGGGTCTTGCCAGTCCCCGCACCCGCCAAAATTAACAGAGGCCCCTCCAAGGTTTCAATTGCCTCCCGCTGGGGCGCATTGAGGGCGTCGAGGTAGGGGTAAGAGGAGGCGAGCGTCATGGCCAAAGCCTGGGAGGAGGACATTGCGGGTTCCTGTGTGGTATGTTCATGTGACACACACCCTACAGGAGCTGCGATCAGATTGCCAGAGTTGCAAAGTACAATCCCTTCTAACATGCGCCACGCCATGATGGTGATGCTTCTTGCCATGGCGTGCTACGCGTTCCAAGATGCCAGTGTAAAGATGCTACCCAGCCATATTCACGTTGTCGAGATTCTTTTCTTTCGCGGACTTTTTGCGCTTCCCCTCCTTTTGGTTTTGGCAAAGCGCGAAAAGCACGCCCGTCCTTGGGCGACGCAGCAACCTTGGCTCCACGGGGGGCGCGCGCTTTTGTCCGTGATGGCAACCCTTTTGTTTATGGCCTCTTTTCGCCTTATGTCGCTGACGGACGCCTACGCCCTTACCTTTTGCGCGCCGCTCCTTGTGGGCGTTTTGGGCGCCTTTTGGCTCAAAGAACCTTTACGGGGAGGCCGCCTTTTTGCCCTTTTGGGGGGTGTTGTGGGTGTCTTTTTCGTGTGCGCGCCTGACCTTCAGGATCCTCTTCTTTTGGCTATTCCCCTTGTGGGGGGCGCGTGCCATGCGGTTGCCCAGGTGAGCCTGCGTCGTCTCACCCGTGAAGACAGCACGACCCTTGTTATGGCGTGCTTTGTGGGCATGAGTCTTTTGGTGAGCGCGCCCTTTGTTGTTGCCTCTCAGAATGTCTACGACCCTGAAACCCTTTTTCTTTTTGTGGTCATTGGCGCCCTTGGCGGGGCGGCACAAGTCGCCATGACCCTTGCCTTTCGCTGGGGGTCTGTCACGCTTCTGGCGCCGTTGGAGTATGTGTCGCTTTTGTGGGGGCTGGGGCTTGATGGCCTCCTGTGGCACAAAGCGCCAACGCTCTTTGAACTTTTCGGGGTGAGTCTGATTTTGGGTGGATGCTCATGGGCCGCTTATAACGGCATGAAGGCACAGGCAAAATTGTCATAAATACGTAAGGAAATAAAAGAAGAACCGTTTTGAATCTTGGAGCGGGCGAAGGGATTCGAACCCTCGACCCCAACCTTGGCAAGGTTGTGCTCTACCCCTGAGCTACGCCCGCCCAACAAACAAACGCTGGTTTCGAGGGGGATAATAGCGTGCCTATGTTTTTTTGCAAGGGGGTAAATGCAAAAAAATGCGCATTCGTGCAAAAACGCCCTAGGAAGAAGGGGGGGCTGGACTCAGAGTGACGGTGATCACCTTGCAGTTTTTACCCGGTGTGAAGCGCAGGAATGGATCTTTTGCACTGCGCCACAGGCCCAGAAGGGTGAACTCTTTTGAGCTTCTTTCAAAAGTCGCACACAGCTGGTACTGGTTCTTGCTGACTACGGCGTAAGCGACCTTTTTATTGATCTCTTCCAGGTTGTCCCCAAGGCCGCTGACCGTGCTGTGGCGTGTGAGAATTTTTTGTGCTGCTTCATCAAGGGCGCGTGGTAGCGCGTTTGTCTGCGTGACCCATTCGTCAATACCCTGCTGGGTGGAGGTGAGAGCCTTGAGGGTCTCATGATCAGCGCGCAGTATTTTCATGAGGCTTGGAGGCGCCATCCAAATGCACACCCCCGTCGCAAGGAGGGCGCCGCACACGACAGCCGCATCTCCTGGGGATTTCAAAGGCCTTTGGGGGGAGGGGGCGCCGCGGGTGCTGCGCGCGAGAAAGGCGAGAATACCGCTTGCCACAATCAGGGTCGTGAGTGTGCAAAGGGTCTCGTCAAGGGCGCCTTCACCCCTCAAGACGGCGCGCAAGATGAACCACAGATCAGCCACCACCGAGGCCCCTGTGGCCACCATCATGAGACGCAGGAGCCAAATGCGTACGCGCCCGTCTAGGGTCAGGCTTGACGCGCTAAAAGCGCGCACCTCTTGCACGCGAAAAAGCAAAAAGAGCCCACCCCCTAAAAGAAGCATGGACGCAACGTCGCTGAGGGTGGCGCTAAAAAATCCTCGTTGATAAAGCCAAGTGGTACCCTCTGGATCTAAAATAAAATAGCGCATCCCCAGGATGATGAGTTGCGTCATCCCATAATAAAGGAACCAAAGCGCCCCAGCCAGGGTCGTATAGACAAGGAAGGCAAGGGAGTTGTGATTGGTGTTTTTCTCTGTGTCCATAAGGGGGGCCTCGCGTTTGGCAATGACGTTGGGGTTATCATAACAATCTGACGTACATCCGCAACAAGTCTTGACGACCTTAGAATGAAACGCGCGAACGTCAAGTTGCCACCTGGACAGAATGGGTATGGGTGGCTAGAGTGCTTTGCGTATTGGCAAGGCAGGAAGAAAATGAAAATGCAAAAAAATCAACTGAATACTTTAATGCTTGGACTCGCGGCCCTTTTGTTTTCATGTGCAAATCTTGGTGCGAGTGGGTCGTCGGCGTGTGACGATGAATTAAGGTATTACACGGCCTATGGCTTTGCATCTGAGCATTTTTTTGATCGTCTCCAAGAAGGCAAAGACGAGGCGACAAAAGCCACACTTATGGAGTTGGCTCAGCAAAAGGCACGCGCGCCGCAGTGGGGCAAGGAAAAAGCAAAGTTAAGAACGACTTATCTCGGCCTTGCCGCCCAAGAAGACAGTGACCTCTCATCACGTATCCTCTATCTGTGCGAAGCGCTTAAGACCGTGTGGACCTGCAACGAGGCTTTGGCACTGGCAGACCTGTGTCACAAACGCACCCAACAAGTGCAAGATCCGAGGGAAAAGGTCAGTGTTGCCCATTACGGCCTTTTCCGCCTGAATGTCGAGCTGAGCGAGCCCGGCTATGATCTTCACCAAAAGTTGGTTGCTGTGCCACACCTCATTTCCCTTTTAGAGGACTTAAAGGAGGCAACAAAGTCCATGAAATCCACGAGCGACATGGCGCTTCCCCCCTTTGGCACCTTCTTCCATGAAGACTGCATCCCCCAGGCACAAGTGTGCGCTCAGCTGGCCGTCGCCTACGGGGGCAAGATCCTCGCTGGTGAAGATGCAGAAGGGTCCGTTTCACACAGCATATACAACAACCGGCTCGAAGCCATTGATCTTTATAAACAAGGCCTTGACGGCACCCCAACGCCCGCCCAAAGAAAATACTACCACGCACAGATTGTGAACTTGGTGCAAGGGCTTGAAAGAATGCCCGCTCTGTTTGCTGCGGACCGTGACGAGTACCACGCCTTACAAAAAGAGAATGCCCTTGCCCTTGCTCGCATTTATAAGGTCGAGGGTAATAAGGCGCAGGGAGATGTCTTGCGGGCTTACCTCGCGTATAAAGCGGCCTTGGCTTACACCTATGCGGGAAAAGACGTACAAGCGCTCAAGTACGCAGCTAGTGTTTTGGCTACGCCGCGTGTTGCGTCAGAAAACGGGCTTTTCGTCGATCGTCTCAAAGTCAGGGCCCAGGAGATAGAGGTACAGCTGAGTGCACCAGAAAAGCTCTTTGCCTTTCAGTGTGACCACTTAAGTGTTTTCTGGCACTAGAGTGCGCTGAGCGCCAAGCACTCTAGTGGACTAGTGGATTTCAAAGGAGCGCGTCGTATAATGAAGGCGGGGCTCCTCCACGGGATCTACATGGGTAATGGTGACCTTGTGGATGGGGCCCTCCAAGTTCTTGGACCAAAAGGCGAGAAAGCGCATGAGCTCAGGAAAATCCGGTGTGGCGTCAAGCTCCTGCCAAATATAGCTCTGGATCAGGCTGGGATAATCGGGCATGTGGTAGAGGATCTCGGCGGTGGTGAGCTTGAATTCGCGGGGTTTGATGAGGGTATTTTTCATGTCTTTGTCTCCTGCAACCCATACACGTTCATTATGTCATAAAAAAATAAAAGAACCGTTAAGATGCATGATCTTGCAAGCATGGCAAAAAGTGAGATCTGTCTTTTTTTATTGCGTTTCATGGGTCTGTGAACTGTGTAATGATAGGGTGGAATTGTTCGCTTTTTGAGAGGGAGAAAAACAATGAAAGCAAAGATACTCCTGAGAATGATGTGTGTGGCGTTGGGCATGTGTGTGTGGGGTCCGCTTATGGCATCGACGCCTGCGCCCTCTCACTTCCTTGAGGAAAAAGACGTTAAGATTGCGCCAGATTTTGCTCAAAGGCTGTGGGGTCTCTACCACGACATGCGCGGCAAGTTTGATGAGAATGGCGACACTTACGAGTTTAGTGTCATTTTTGATAAGCCCGTCTCTCCCCAGGTTGCGCGCACGATCATCGCCCAGCTAAAGCCGGCCTTTTTGGAAAAAGGAGCCACCTTCACCTGGGCGACGGAGGTTGAGATCAAGAGCGTGGACACCATGGGGCATAACCTGTCGACTTCCTTGGACGGAAAGTACTGGCTCCATAAAGAGGGTGACGTCATTTATCTCATTGAGAAAAAAAAGAAATTCAACGTGTATTAGGTGGCGCTTGGACGTCACCCTGCACGTATGCCTGGGTCGTGGCAACGTGTTGCGCCTAGTCGGCGGGTGAGCGCCGATACAAGGCATTTGAGCCATCTGTGTCTTGAAGGGTGCCGGTTTCCATGTTGCACACAAGATCCTCAAGAAGGTTGTCATGAGGGTCCTTCCTGATGATGCGCACGCTCATGTCAGCGTGGTTTAGGATCATGCGCGTATAGTTATCTTCCGTGGTGGTGTGGGACAATCCTCCCACGGCATTGAGGACAAGGCCATCACCTAGGTCTGCTCTGGGGCGCAGCAGCGCGTCCTTGTTATGGCTGATCTTATGGAAGGCGGAGGAGGCCACCTCAAGGACGTGGGGGCCGTGATTGTCGTCTCCAAATTGCCAAATACCTGACACACCCACGTGGATGTCTCCCGCGCAAATGACAACGCCGCGGATATTATTGTCCCGTATGATTTCCATGAGACGCCTGAGCTGCGCTCTTGACGCACTCCACGCGTCTCCTTGAAGACACAGGGCCGTTGTCGACATGAAAACGGGCTTTAGGCGGTCTGCGCGCACGGGGTCAAGGAGATACGCTTCCAGTGCGTCAAATTGATCTTGGCTGACGGCTAAGGATTGGGAGGGCAAAAGCTCCGAGCGCAGGTCCATGACAAAGCCGTCAATATTCCCATCAATATGGTACCAGTTGTGGGGTGTGGCCGCGCCCTGGGGGCGCTGGTAAAGGTCGTAGGCCCTTTTTCCGGCATCTGCCTGGGCGCGCTTGCGGTCGGGGATTTCTCCCGTGACATCATTATAGCGCTCGTGATCGTCCCATACCTGGTAAAGAGGCGGACCACTTTGAAGGAGGGCCTTGGCGCCCGTGGTTGTGTTGGTCAGGTCGTAGAGGCTCGCGATCTCTTCAAAGGTCTTTTTCTCTCCAATGCCCCAAATGAGGGGATCGTTATAAACCCAGTCGCCCAGTGTCACGACTGCGTCCGTTGCAAAACCCACCGCCGCGTACTGGGCAATGTCATCGGCCATGGCTTGGAACATGCGTGAGCCCTTACCCACCATAAAGGTCATGGAGCCAATTTTTACAAAACGGTTGCAGGATCCAAACACAAAACTGGCCACATTACTTGCCACGGCCGGCGGGGTGGTAATAGGACGATCAGCAATGGTGCCCCAGTTGATTTGAATATCATTTGCGCTAAGAACATTTCCCCACCCTTCAATGCTGGTGGGAGGTGCGCCACGCGCATACCCGATTTTCAGCTGATAATTGCTGCTGTGATCAAGGCCCGCAAAAGAGGTGCGTCCGATACGCAAATCAGCCCTTGGCATCTCAAAAATCTTAATAAGTTCCTGGTCATTTGCAACGTTTTTGAGGCTTGCCACCCCATAACAATCCCTTTTTGTTGGGGCCTTTGCCATGACATGAAAAGTGAAGGTATCCCCCTCTTCACGCACAAAACCACGGTGAATGGCAGGCATACTGGTAAGGGGGAGCGCTTGCACTTGCGGAACGCCTTGTTGCTCTTGGACGTCAACAACCTCTTGGGCCGATGCCTGGAGCTGTGTGGCGCCGAGAAACACCATGAGAAAATAAAGACTTTTCATGTAAACGACTCCCCCTTGTTTCCCCCAATCATGAACGCAAAATAGTTAGAAAAGTCCTAACACTCACCGCCAAAATGGCAAAAAGGCAGCACAGGTCTGCGAGGTGGTGGTGAGGAAATTTTAGAAGAGTATAACGATTTTTGTTGATTCAACGTGTTTTCGCAATTTTTATGATTTTTGGTGATTCAGCGATTAATTGTAATTTTTGCGTTTTTTTGTGTCTTGATATTTGACTTTATGTAAAGTTACAAAATTTTTATTTACATTTTTATATTTTTGCGCATGATCGGGTTAGGGGCATAGGGATTTTATCCCGCGCGCCCCTGCTGGGAGGAAATAAAACAAACAAGGTGAAGATGTTGCGCAAGGCTGTGCCTCGCGCATGGATGTTTTTAATGAAAACAAGGAGATGTTATGACCTCTTTAAGAATGATCAAAACAAAAATAACAAGCAATTTGAAGTCTCTCTTTATGCCAAAAATCGTTGCCCTTTCCCAGACGGATCCGCGTCCAGACCGTGAGATTGCCCTTGACAGCCTTACCATGAGCTTTTCGTGGGTTTACCCTTTTTCTTGGGGAAAAGTGTGCCTTCTGCTCGCGCCCTTACTTTTGGGCGCTCTCACGAGTGTCTTGTTTTTTTGGGAGGTGACTCTCTCCCTGATAGGGGGTCATGAGCTTTGGCATGGGACACTGTTTCTTTTTATGATGTCATTTGTGCCCATGGTGCGAGCCTACCTTCACAGTGCAGTTTATGGCGAGCCCCTTGGGTCTTACGCTAAATACTGCCTAATGCCTTGGCAGATTGCTGTTGGATGCACTGCGCTGTATGCCCTTTTAGTCTCGCTCGTGTTTGCCTTTCATAACGCAGATGTATGGATCCATGTGCTTGAGTTTTTTGTGCCAGCATTTGCGCTTTATTGTACATGTCTGATCGTGCTGAAAATTGACGGTTTAGAGGGAAAGTTTCACAGACGACCTGATAGCAATTTTTTTCCGCTCTATATCGGCGCAGTTCCGGTCACCCTTGGTAACCTCTTTCCCCAAATCTTAGAACATTCATGGGTTTTGTACGTCTTTCATCTTCTTTTAGCGGTGAGCGTATTGTTTCAAAGTAGTTATTGGGCAAGGGCCGTAAAAAATCTCACCCTCAGGCCACAGGGGAGAGAAATGTCGAGAGAGCGCTTTTCTTTGGTTGTTAAAACACCAAGAGCCATGAAGATTGGTTTTGTAAAGACCGTTTATGTGCTGGGCACTAAGCGGGGGATTTATAAGTATTTGTGTGATGTTGGGATAATGGTTTTGGTCACTTTCATAGGACAGTCTCTCGCGTTTGTATGTAAAGAGACGCATTTTTTCTGTGAGAGCCTTAATGTGCCAAAAAGCGATTTAAATTTTTTCTTAGTTACAATTGTGAGCTATGTCTATTGTTTTGTGAGTCGTATAGGTGCGAAAGGGCAAGCCATTCAGCGCATAGCCCCCGCGTTAATTATCAGATTCCTTGGCAGTTTACTTTTCGTCCTCTTTTTAGAAAAAATCGGTTTTTTTGAAGATTGTTGGTGGAGGATGTTGTATATGATTGTTTTGCTGGCCCAAATTGTGTCTTGGTTTGTACCTAGTTTATATCAAAGAGGCACAAACGGCTTTTTGAAAGAAGGCGTTCACGAAGAGTATAAGCGGGCACATTTTAGTGGTCTGGCACTGCTGAGTTGCTTTCCCATCATCTTTTTCTTTCTCCAAAAGAACACGTTAAGCAGCATTGAGTTGTCGGCGTGGTACCAAAATACCTTGACTTGGCACACCCGCCTGCTTGTATTGATTTTCATGTGTGGCATCACAGTCTTTCTGCTGAAAGCCTGCTTTCGTGCCATGGCTGTCTATCAAGGCATGGTCCATGCGGCGGCAAGAGGGGGGGCCAGTGGGCTAAGCGTACCCAGGCTGTGTTCCTACGACCCCTTGCCAGGCGTGTCGCTGCCATAGCGTTCGAATTTATCCGGGACCCCCTTCCAGTCGTCGGCGTCTGGGGGTGGGGTGCCTTTGAGGCGAATGACGGGCCAGGTGCGGGAGAGGCGGTGGTTGATTTCCACCCATTTCTCAGACCCTTCGACGGTGTCTGCCTGGATGGCGTCGACGGGACATTCGATCTCGCACACCCCACAATCGATGCAGGTGAGGGGATCAATGACCAGCATATTTTCGCCTTCGTGGAAGCAGTCCACGGGGCACACCTCCACACAGTCCATGTATTTACAGCGCACACAGGCGTCTGTGACAACGAAGGTCATGGGACTAGAACCTTAAGAGGGCCGAGCCCCACACAAGTCCTCCGCCGATGGCCTCATGGAGAATGAGATCGCCTTCCTTAATGCGGCCTTCCTCCAGGGCACAGGAGAGTGCCAAGGGAATGGAGGCAGCGGACGTGTTGGCGTGCTTGTGAACGGTCGTGATGACCTTATCCATGGACATGTGAAGCTTTTTCGCCATGCCCTCGATGATGCGAATATTTGCTTGGTGAGGGATAAGCCAGTCGAGATCCTTGGGGTCTACCTGATAATGGGTTAAAGTCGCGTCCGCCGAGTCCGCAAGCTTTGTCACGGCGTGACGGAAGACCTCGCGCCCCTCCATGAACACCTTGCCAGGTGTGCCTGTGGAGGCCACACCCCCGTCAGTGCACAAAATGTGGCGGTAGTTTCCGTCGGACTGCATATGAATGCCGATAATGCCGCGGTCTGTTTCTTGAGCGTCAAAGGCCTTAAGGACAGTCGCGCCCGCGCCGTCGCCAAAGAGCACGCACGTGGAACGGTCCTGCATATCAAGAAGGCTGGAAAGACGCTCTGCACCGATGACAAGGGCCGTCTTTGCTTGCCCAAGGCGAATGAAATTGTCCGCCACATTTAAGGCCACAAGATAACCTGCGCACACGGCGGACACATCAAAGGCAAGGCCCTTTGTGTTGCCTAGCATCGCCTGCACCTTTGTGGCGGTGGAGGGGAATGTCAGATCTGGGGTGGTGGTGGCCAGCACGATCAGATCAAGATCTTGTCCGTCGATGCCCGCCATCTTGAGGGCCTTTTTGGCCGCGTCAAAGGCCATGTCTGAGGTGAGCTCGCCATGGGCTGCAAAGTGGCGCTGGTGAATACCTGTGCGCTCAACAATCCACTCATGGGTGGTGTCCACGGTTTTGGAGAGCTCCTCATTTGTGACAACATTTTGAGGCAGATAATGTCCGCATCCCACAATCACAGAGCGGTGAGACAGAGCGTAGGGTGACATGATCATGATTAAATCCTTATGGCTAACGGTTGTCTTAGTTTAAGGTAGGCGCGCCCCCTTGCAAAGGGCGCCATTTTTATTCAAACCCCTGGATGCGGCGCACCTCTTCCAGGATATGGCTATTGAGATCGCGCGATACCATGTTGATGGCCACGCCAAGGGCGTTGGAAAAGCCAACTTCGTCCATACCGCCGTGGCTTTTGACAGCCACACCTTTCAGGCCCAAAAATGGCGCGCCGTTGTGGTGCCTGGGGTCTAGTTGTTGCTTAAAGGCCGTGAGGGCGTCCTTGGCCAGGAGCGCGCCGACTTTGAAGCGCAGTTTGCGGGAAAGCTCTTCCTTGAAGACACCCACCAGAAAATGGACAGCACCCTCCATGGTTTTGAGGGACACATTGCCTGTAAAGCCGTCGGTCACCACCACGTCCGTTGTCCCGTGCATGATGTCATCCCCTTCCACATACCCGTGGAAGTTGGCAACAGCTTTTGTGGCCTTAATAATGTCGTAGGCCTCCTTGAGGTCCGCATGTCCTTTGAGCTCCTCAGAGCCAATGTTCAAAAGGCCAACGGAAGGGTTTTGATGCCCCAGAACATGGCGCGAGAACGCTTCACCCATTTGGGCAAACTGACAGAGTTGCTCGGCTGTGGCCTCCACGTTGGCGCCCAGATCGAGCATCACAATGGCGCCCTTGAGGCTTGGCAAAGTGCCAGTGATGGCGGGTCTGTCGATGCCCTCAAGGGTCTTGAGGATAATCTTGGACAGGGCCATGTAGGCGCCCGTGTTGCCCCCCGAGACAACGCCCTGGGCCTTTCCATCACGCACAGCCTCAATGGCCAGGCGCATGCTGGAGTTTTTCAGGCCTCTTACGGCGTCGCGCGCGGGTGTGTCATTGGTGACATGCTCGGGAGCGTCAACGACGTGGCATCTGTCTTTGAGGTGAGGTTTTTTGTCGAGGAAATCCTGGATGATCTCTTGGGGGCCAAACAGGAGAAAAGACACATCTTGGAAGGTATCGTGTGTTGATGCCACGCCTTCCAAGGGAACAAGGGGGGCATGATCGCCCCCCAAGATATCAACAGCAATGGTGATGCTCAAAATGCAACCCTTCTTATGTCAGGTTAAGCAGTTGGAGCCTTTTGCAGGACGTCACGTCCCTTGTAGTAGCCGCAGTGGCCACATAGGTGGTGTGGAAGCTTTGCTTCGCCACAGTTGTTACACTCACCCGCACGCACAATCGTCAGACGGTCGTGGGCGCGGCGCATACCCCGGCGAGACGGGGTGGTTTTTCTCTTAGGAACGGCCATAGTACTTCACTTTCTTAAACGTCTATATCATCAACCTTGCACATCTTTACCTAAAAAGAGAGCGTTTGCCAAGAAAAATGCTAAAATGGTTTTGTGAGGGGGGAACTGGTGGTACCCTGCGTGTCACAAAAGTCTTCTATCCAGTAAGGAGAAAACCCATTCAACCCCTCGAGCAGCCCCTTGATTTATTAAGCCCTTTTATAAACGCGTGCAAGCCACGGGAGCGTTGGCGCATGGGGATGGAATTTGAATCCCTTATTTTTGCAGGTGATTTTTCAAGGCGCGCCACGGCCAAAGAAATTCAATCTCTGCTGGCGCTGTTTCAAAAAACCCAAGGCACCTTTATCAAAGAAGGCGAGGAAATCATCGGTCTTGACCTGCCAGCGGGCGCTTTGACCCTGGAGCCCGGGGGGCAGTTTGAATTTTCTGCGCCGCCACTTGCGCGTATTGCGGAGGTTGCGGCCCTTTTTGAGGCCTATCAAAGGCGTTTGGTGGCGTCGTGCGAGGCGTTGGGGCTTAAAGCCGTGTCCATGGGGTATGATCCAGTCACAAGCCTGGAGGAACGTTTTTGGATGCCCAAGGCGCGCTATAAGGTCATGGCGCCCTATATGCTTAAGAAGGGTACGCTGGGGCAGGAAATGATGACAGGCACCTGCACCACCCAGATCAACCTGGATTACGCCAGCGAGGCAGACATGGTGCGCAAAATGCGTGTGGCCATGGCGCTGCAACCCCTGGCGACCGCGCTTTTTGCAAACTCGCCCCTGGTGAAGGGGGAAAAGACCCATTACTTAAGCTACCGCCGGCATATCTGGAATCACACAGATCCTGATCGGTGTGGGCTCCTCGCCTTTGTGTTTGAGGACAATATGGGGTTTGAGCGTTACGCAGACTACGCCCTGTCGGTGCCTATGTATTTTGTGAAGCGTCGGGGGGCCTATATCAATGTGGCGGGGCGATCGTTCCGGGATTTTCTCGCTGGAAATCTGCCGGAGCTGCCCGGAGAAAAACCCCTCATGCAGGATTGGCTAGATCACCTGACGACGCTTTTTCCTGAAGTGCGCCTCAAAAACGTCCTGGAGTTGCGCGGCGCCGACAGTGCGCCCTTTCCCCAGGTGTGTCAATTGGCTGCCCTGTGGGCGGGGCTTCTCTATGACGAAGAGGCCCTTCAGGCGGCCCATGACCTGGTGATGTCCTGGGACGTTGCCGATATCATGGCGACCCAAGAAAGTGTGCCAGTGGAAGGTCTCGCAAGCCGCATCGGCAAGGCGACATTACAAGAAATTGCCCGCGACATTTTGCCCATGGCAAAAAAAGGCCTTGGGCGTTTGGGGGAGGAAGAGGCGGCTGCATATCTTTTGCCCTTGGAGGACGTTGCCCGCACGGGACGTGTGCCCGCCCACGCCCTTCTGGAGAGCCGTGCGAAAGAAAAAGATATGGCGGCCTTCATGGAGCAGATTGCCTTGAGCTGAGGTTAACCCACACATATGGTGAGAGAACTGCGATGAATAAAGTGCTCGTTGATTTGCCCGAACGTATTGAAACACCGCGCTTCATGCTGCAAATGCCAAAGGCAGGCTTTGGTCAAAAACTCCACAACGCCGTCTTGGATGGTTACGAAGACTATGTTAAGTGGCTCAACTGGCCAACAGGTGTGCCAATCCCCCAGACGCTGGAAGAAGAGTGCCGCAGGCACCACGCTGATTTTATCCTGAGGGACTTCATCAGATACCTCATCATAGAAAAAGAGACGGGGGACGTCGTGGGGCGGTGTGCCTTTCCCCCATTCCAAGCGCACTGGGCCATTCCACAGTTTGGTATTTCTTATTTTGTACGCAAAATGAGACGAAATCGGGGTTATGCCACCGAAGCCGTCCATGCCATGACGCTCTTGGCCTTTGAAGCGCTTAACGCTAAAAAGGTCGAGATTTACTGTGATGCAGAAAATACCCCTTCGACGAGAGTTCCCCTCAAGCTTGGGTTTAAGCTTGAGTACACTCAGAAAGGCGGCTGGCCTAGGTCTGATGGGAAACTCGCTGAGTTGCAAACTTACGCCCTTTTTTCCAAGGAGGAGCTTCTCCCTCCCGGACCCACTCTATAGCACAAATCCTTTAAAATGGTGACAAAGTCAGCTTGGGACTACCCTGTGCTCACTTGACTGCCATGTAAGCTGCGCGCGGCTTGACGATTGCCTTCCTCGTCCTGATTTAAAATGCTTGTCCACTTCTGTCATATGGGCTTAGCGGGATACCTAACCAAAATTGATGCGACTTGCCGTCGAGTCCCCGATATGCTGCCGGATTTTGGCGCTCGCCCCGCTATTCCAAAATAGGCTGATGGCGAGGGTCTTGCAGCTATTCTCAAAAAGGGCGACGGCGCCGTCATGGGTTATTTGGTTGGAGTGGAGCTTCAAAAAACTCAGCGTGTTATTGTGGGCGAGGCCAAGCTTGGCAAAGTTTGTGGCTCCTCGATTCGTAATGCCATTCACACAAAGCCCCAAGCGCTGCAGTGAGGCATTTTTCGTCAACGCCAGGCCAAGGTGAGTCATTCCCTCATCTCCCAGCTCGTTGAAAGAAGCGTCGAGGGATGTGAGGATGGTATTCTTTTCTAAAAATCTTTTCAGATAAGGTGCGCTTGCTTTGGTGAGCCCTGTGGCGTGAAGGGACAACTTCTCCAAAGGATGATCAAGGAGCGCGCCCAGAAGTAAAACGAGGCCCGTATCGCCCATGGTGTTATCGTCGAGACTAAGGGTGCGCAGGTGGCTGTTTTCTTTTAACGCCGTGGTCAGCAAAGGGACCGATCGCGCTGTAAACCACGCATCGTGCAGTTTGAGTGTGGTGCATGTCTTGTTTTGGGCGATGGCAACAGCCAGGGGCAGAAGGGCAGGACGCCTGTCCTCGTCGTCTGGTAATCTTAAGTTGCAGTAGGGAGAAGGGGATGAAAGGGCCTTTGCCAAGGTGGTCATGTTCTCTTGTCTGAAGGTGGCATAGGGGCAACCTCCTTGAGCCGAGAAATAAACGGGTATTGAGTCGGGGTGATAGCGCACAGCGACGGCGTGAGAGATGTGCGTTGACCCGGCAATGCGCCTGAGAATTTCCTGCCTGTTCTGGGGCTGGGTGCCCATCTCCTCATCACCCATTCGCGGCAAAGCAAGCTGCGTCTTCCAAAGGAAAAAAGAGGCTGGCGTCGTCCAAAAAAGAAACCAGATGTGTCATCACAGGCCTTGGCAGTGTCTTAGCATAGAGAGCTTCAAGCATGTCCTGGGCTGAGGCCTGGACGTGGTTATCATGATCGAAAGGCGCTTTCGTGATGGGGGTGCTGGCGCTTTGAGGAGCTGGCTCCAAGATGTCACTTGAGAAAGATTTTACAGAAAAAAACAAATCAGGATCGCAAGATAAACCGATGTCATTTCAAGAGTTTTATGGTTATTTTCAATGAAATCACCCTATGCAATGGTATGAATTTTGTCAATATGTCTTGTTTTTTTCTCTGCAATGTGTTTATTGACATATTTATCAATAAAGATGCAAATATTGGCACATCTAAATCATGTACTCCCGTATCATATCTGCGCTGGTGTCTTTACACCGTTTTCTCGCACCTCTCGTTTTGTTAAGCGCGTCGGTTTTGGCAAGCCACGAGGAACCGGAAATACACCTGATGCATGGGTACGTGGACGTGCAAATGAGCTGCCGCATCAATTTTGAGCAGCTGTCCCCAAATGAGTTGCGCGCCTACCGTCTTGAGGCGCTGGCGCACCTTGGCGTCGATAGGCCCCTTGGTGGGTTCCACACGGATCTTGAGGGTTGGAGCCCCCAAGAAGAAGAGGCGTTGGCCACTGGCCTGACGGCCCATTTGCGCCGGGAGGGGGCAAGGCATGGGTTTTGCTCCCTTGGTGTGAGTGCCCAAACCCTTGAGACGCTTCTCAAGCACGAGGACTTTGCCAAGGCGCTCAAAAAAGCGCACGCCTTAAGGCTGCGCTTTTACGGCACCCGGGCCTATAAGTCTTGGGAAGATTTGTGTCGTCTAGAGGATGTCGTGTCCCTTGATTTTTCCTATGCGCTGCCCCTCTATATAACCTGTGACTATCCCTACGTACTGGCGCGCTGGCCACATCTTCACACCTTGTGTATGCGCGGCGTCTTTGACAAGGAAACGTCCCTTATGTGCTTTGCGGCCTATTTAAAGCAAAACAAGGGCCTGCGCACTCTCATTATCTGGGATATTTTCCAGTGGTGTGATGACTACGGCGCTATCCTAAGCGACGCACTCATGGGCAACACGTCCCTACAACATCTCCAGCTTCACGCGACGCTGCCCGCAATTCAGAGCAGGTTATACCCGTTGTGTGATGCTGTGAATGCCCGCACGCAGTCCCTATAAAAGGGCGTTATCCTAGAGAGCGGGGCGCGCCCTGTAACACCGTTCAATCCCCGCAAGGGACTTGTCATATTGTCGAATTTGGTTGACATGGGTGCTGCGTCTGGACATTGTCTCATTTTGTCTTATGGCCCGTGTACGCTATGAACTATGCAATTTTACTCTCTTTTTTTCTCGTCCTTCCGTGCACGGCGTTTGCCAGTGCTGTCCCCACGGCGTGCGGTGACGACCCGGTGGAGGATGTTGTGTCCGTTGGTCTTGCAAGGGCCCTTGTCGGTCACAACGGCGTGGATGTGTGCGTGGGCGCTGACGCCATGAAGCTGGCCGAGCGCTCTTTCTTACGGCACGCTCATTTGGCCTGCAAAGAGTGGGACGAGCAACACCAGAACCAGGGGGAGCTGCACGGGCACATGGCGTCACTGCTTTCAACCCATGCGCATTTGGAATGCGTGGGTCTTTCCTTTCGTATGCCCGAGGGGACCCATCACGTTTACGCTGCTGCCTTGACAAAGAAACTGACAGGCATTGCCGGCACGTCAATGGTCAGGGCACTAGGGCTCGATATCCATGATTTTACAAAGTTGCTGCAGGACCCTGGCTTTTATGAGGCGTTTCGGGGATCCGCCTCCCTGAGCGCCGTCAGACTCTATAACGTGCGCACCCGCGTGGACGAGGACAAAGTATGTTCCCTTTTGGAGATTGTGTCATGTATGCCTGGCGTTAGCAGTCTCGGGCTTTATGAGGTTCCTTTGTCCCAGGGCGGCATTGAAAAATTGCAAATGACCCCCCGTATGGTACAGGCTCTTTCTCGGTGCAAGGTGGACACGTTAATCTTTGATACATTGGATGTGCGTGGGTCAGGCGAGGCCTTTTGCGATTATCTGACAAAAGCCGGCCATCCACGAGACATTTGGGTGCGCACAGATATGTACTGTGATGCCCGAAGCCATGGGCGCATCAATCTGGCCATTAAGGGTCAAGATAGAGCTGCCCTTCACATAAAACGCGCGTTTTACGTGCAGTATCCCTTTGGTGACCCTTACGCGCGTAATTAGCGAGGGCGCCGTCGCAAGGATCACAAAATGCCCTTGACGCACCTTGTTTTTCTTTCCGTGGTGATCCTGTCCCAGTGCCAGGCGAGCGCCGATGAAGTAGAGACCACCCCCTGTGATTTCGCCCATGGCCTTGCGGCGGCGTACATACGCTATGACTCCCGGGAGGTGGACTTTCGTCAAAGGGATTTCAAAGCGGTCATGGAGCATCTTAATGAGGATGCCCGGAGCCGTTTTGCAGGAGATATTGAAGCGCAAAGGGCGCACCTAGGTGCCTTTGAAGGGATTTTGGTCCGCCGCGTTCAAGATCATCCGTGTTTAGAAAGTCTCAACCTTGGTGTGATGTGTGATGAAAAGCGCCTCAAACCTGCCCTCGTCCACCACCTACGTGGCACGAAAGGGCCTGCGCGTCTTAAAGAGCTTGGCTTGGACATTGAAGTCTTTGCAGTGCTCTTACAGCACGCTGATTTTCTTGAGGCTTTTCAAAAGTGTTACACATTTAGGTCCCTGAACCTTTACAACATCCTCATCTCCACCAACGAAGGCCAGGTTTGCCGCGCGCTCAAAATCCTCAAAACGGCGCCCCAGGTGCGTAACCTAGGACTTTATGATTTGTCACAGGACCCAGAGTTCTCCGTCAAAATGCGCCTGACACCAGACATGGTGGGGTGCTTGAACCAGCGGGGTTTTGAAACGCTCACGCTGGCGCACCTGGATATTACTGAGTGTGGGGAGGCGTTTTGTGAATATTTTCTGGGCAGACTCCGTCCGCGGTTTTTGAAAATAATAGGCAACGTCTATTGTCGAAGCAAGGACACGCCTGTCTTGTGTCAAAGCCTTGAGGCGTCCCACGGTGTTTCCATCACACTTGGAGGGCAGTTTTTTGTCTGTATTCAAGGCAGGGGCGCGCACGCTGCTACGGTGGAACTGCCTGGGCTTTAGGGAAGGCTTTTCTTTACATGGGCGCCTTGGCACGCTAAGACTATTCCATGGATTTTTATTCCGGGAAAAGTAAGGCGAAGAAGGCATGAAAACGGTACTGGTGACGGGATGTGCGGGATTTATTGGATTCCATACGGCGCAGGCGCTTCTTGAGGCAGGGCACCGCGTGGTGGGCATTGATTGCCTCAATGAATACTATGATGTCACCCTGAAAAGGGCGCGCCTTGGGCAGCTTGACCCCCATCCAAATTTTACCTTCACCCAGCTTGATCTGTCGGACCGCGTGCAAACGGCGGCCTTTTTTAAGGACAATGCCCACATCACCCATGTGATTCATCTGGCGGCCCAGCCGGGCGTGAGATATTCCCTGGAAAACCCTCTGGTGTACGGCGACAGTAACCTTATAGGGTACCTGACTCTCTTGGAGGGCGTGCGCTCTCTTAAGGGGCTCCAGCACTTTATTTACGCCAGCTCCTCCTCTGTCTATGGCAACAATGAAAAGCAGCCCTTTGAGGTCTCGGACCGCGTGGACAGGCCCATTTCCCTGTACGCCGCCACCAAACGCGCCAATGAACTTATGGCCATTTCCTATGCCCATTTATTTCAGATCCCCACAACGGGCCTGCGTTATTTCACGGTTTATGGTCCCTGGGGGCGACCCGATATGGCGGTCTTTTTGTTCACCCGCGCCATGCTGGCGGGCGAGGAGATCAAGGTGTTTAACCACGGCCGCATGCGCCGTAATTACAGCTTTGTGGGTGATATTGTGGCCGGAACTCTCGCGGCCCTTGACCACGCCCCGGGCGCGGAGCAAGCCTTCCACCGCCTCTATAACTTAGGCAACGATCGCTCCGACAGCCTCATGGACTTTATCCACACCCTCGAGCGTGTTTTGGGCGTGAGCGCGCGCTTAAAGTATGAGCCACTCCAGCCAGGAGATGTGGTGGAGACCGTTGCTGACATAAGTGCGGCGCGCCATGACTTGGGATATGATCCAAAGACATCCATCGAGGAAGGTCTTACCCAGTTTGCTGCTTGGTATAAAGCGTATTACAATCAAGGGCTTGATGCGCAGGCGGCGTCATAAAATGAAGACGCGGGCTATTTTCTGCTTGAGAATAAACCCAGGCGTGCCCATATAAGGTCAAGGACGTAAACATGACAAATTGGCGTGAAATGCTCAAACAAAAACCCGTGAAGCTCCCCTTGGTTCTACCAGAGGAGATCCTGCTTCTTGAAATGGATAGCGTGATTCTTTTGCCAAAAGGGCAACTTCCCTTGCAGCTGACACCGCGCCAGACGCCCATTTTTTATCAGGCCCTTGGTGCAGACCGCTTAGTGGGCGTGGTGCAAGTGGCCAAAGAGGACGAGAACAACCAGGTTCTGTTTAAAACAGGATGCCTGGGGCGTATTGTGGCTTTTAGCGAAAACGAGGACGCAGAGCCCTTTGTGATCGTGGTGGGTCTTGCAAGGTTTGAAATCCTTGAGGAAAAGACAGGCCCCTACGGCACGAAGCACGCCAAGGTTTGTTACAAGCCCTACGCCTATGACGCCTTTGAAGCGGACGAGACACTGGTTGAAAACCGCGATCATTTCCTCAGCACCGTGCGCACCTATTGCCAAAGCTTGGATGTGCATCCAAACTGGGACGAGGTGCTCAAGAGTGGTGACGAGACTTTAGTGACGGCTCTGACCATGATGTGCCCCTTTGAGGCCCACGAGAAGCAGGCGCTTTTGGAGACCACAACCCTTCAGGACCGTGCCCGCGTCCTGGCGGCGCTCATGGAGCTTGCGTGCCTCAAGAAGGAAACGCCCCTTGGCGGATTTATGAACTAGAAAGAGAGCAAAGTGACCACACCCGTTGACCCAAAGCTTCTTGAAATCCTTGTGTGTCCCATAACACGTGGGGTTTTGCGCTATGACTCCAAGGCCCAGGAGCTGATCAGCGAGAGTGCGCGCCTTGCCTATCCCATCCGTGATGGGATCCCCATTTTGCTGCCCGATGAGGCAAGACCTCTTGATGAAGATGAAAAAGTAAAGAAGTAGACTATGGCTGTTTTAAAAATTCTCGCTGTCCCGGATCAACGCTTGCGCACCAAGGCCTTGCCTGTCGAAAAAGTGGATGGACGTATTCAAGATTTGATGGGTGATCTCCTGGATACCATGAAATGGGAAGACCAAGGCATTGGCTTGGCCGCCAACCAAATTGGGGTTCTTGAGAGGGTGCTTGCCATTGATGTGGGTCCTGAATACCAAAAGGCGCCCCTTCTCATGGCAAATCCTGAGATTATTTTCGCCAGTTCGGATGAGCAGCATTTTCAAGAAGGGTGCCTGTCTGTGCCTGAGCAGTACGAAGATGTGTGGCGTCCCAAGGAGGTGCGTGTGCGCTATCTGGACGAGCACAACAAGTCCCAAGAAATCACAGCGACGGGCCTCTTGGCGGCGTGTGTGCAGCACGAAATTGATCACTTGAACGGCATCCTTTATGTGGATCATCTCAGTGCTCTGCGCCGTAAACTGACCCTTGCTCGTGCGCTGCGTGCGGCGGAAGCGCTACGACGTAAATAACTTTATCAAGCACCAGGAGGGGCCTCAATGAGACTAGTTTTTATGGGGACGCCCTCTTTTAGTGTGCCGGCCCTTTACGCCCTTAAAGAAGCTGGCCACGATATCGTTGGGGTGTTCTGTCAGCCTCCTCGTCCGGCTAACCGCGGCCATAAGCTGCAGCCAAGTCCCGTTGAGGAAGCCGCGCGTGCGCTTGGGATTCCTGTGTATTCTCCAAAGACCCTGCGCACGCCTGAGGCCGAGGAGACCCTTCGTGCGCTCTCGCCCGATGTGGCGGTTGTGGTGGCCTATGGCCTCATCCTGCCCCAGGAGATTTTAGACATTCCCGTGCACGGCTGCTTGAATATCCACGGGTCACTCCTGCCCAGGTGGCGGGGCGCGGCGCCCATCCACCGGGCAATTCTTGCGGGAGACGCGCGTACAGGCATCACCACCATGCGCATGGACGCAGGCCTTGATACGGGCCCCATGCTCCTCATGGAAGAGGTGCCCATTTTACCAACCTCCACAACGCCTCATCTCCACGACATTTTAAGTGATCTAGGCGCGCGCCTGATTGTGGAAACTTTAGTGCGTCTCCAGGCTGGTACCCTTAAGGGCATCACTCAGCCGGAAGAAGGGGTCACCTACGCCTCTAAAGTGACGCGCGAGGAAGGGCTTCTTGACTGGCGCCGATCGGCGCAAGAGCTTGAAAGGCGGGTGCGCGCCCTTACCCCTTGGCCCGGCACGTTTTTTGCCCATGGGGGGGAGATGATCAAGGTGTTGGAGGCGAAAGCTCTGCCCCTTGAAGAAGAGGCTACACCAGGCCTTGTGCTGACTAATGACCTCGTCATTGCATGTGGGGAAGGGGCCTTTGTGCCCTTGAAACTTCAACGCCCCGGGCGTGCGCCCATGGCTTTGAAGGACTTCCTAAACGGATTGACTATCGCGCCAGGCACACAGCTCGAGCTTCCCCATGCCGCGCTATAAACTGCTTCTGGAATATGACGGCACGACTTTAGTTGGCTGGCAGCGCCAGGCGCAGGGCGTGTCCGTGCAGTCCCTTCTGGAAGACGCCTTTGAAAAACTTGGAGAGAAGGGCGCCTTTGTGCAGGGCGCCGGTCGCACAGACGCTGGCGTCCACGCAACGGGGCAGGTGGGACATGTGGATCTGGCAAAAGAGTGGGACCCCTGGCGTCTGTGCGGGGGCCTTAACGCCCACCTGAAGCACGCGCCCGTGAGTGTCCTTGACGCGCAGCTCGTGGACGAGGATTTTCACGCGCGCTTTAGCGCCACGTCGCGCAGCTATATGTACCGTCTTGTGGTGAGAAGCTCCCCCCTTGTGCTGGACGCCCACCGCGCTTGGCGCCTGCCGCCACCCTTTGACGTCGCTCTCATGCAAGAGGCTGCCCAAGTCTTGCTCGGCACCCATGATTTCACCTCGTTTCGCGCAAGCGAATGCCAAGCAACCTCCCCTGTGCGCACCCTTGATCGCTTGGATGTTACAGAAGAGGGTGGGGATGTGCGTTTCTTTATTGAAGCGCGTTCATTCCTCCATCATCAAGTGCGCAATTTTGTGGGCACGCTCCAGCTTGTGGCAAGGGGGCGCATGACGGTTGCGCAGTTTACAGATGTCCTTGAGGCCAAAGATCGCCGCAGGGCTGGTCCCACAGCCCCAGCCTGCGGCCTGACACTCACAGGTGTTGGTTACTAAGATTTGTGCATTCTAGGTTTTTCTCACCCAAAGGGCACCGTGGTCGAGGGCAATGAAGTCTCGTCCGGGTTCGCCTTGACGTTTTGGGATGGAGACGCATTGTCCGTCAGGTCATAGACCACAACCCTTTTTTCTTCTTTGTTGACCAGAAAGCCGTCCACAAGAAATGGTTCCGTGTCCATCCAATAATCCTCTAAGGTTTCAAAGATACTCTGGCGTAGCTTGTTACTGATACGGGTGGAGCAACTCAACTGAAAAAGAAGCTTCATATAGTCTTTGCGCTCAAAGACATGGCCATCTGATTGGAAATCTGGTCTGTCCCAGATTTTCAAGAGCACGATCAGGCTCAGGGCTTTGGGCACGAAAGCGTTGTCTGGCAACTGCGCCTGAACTGCCAGGAGAAGGGCAGTCTTCGATATGGGCGCGCTGTTGAGGGGCACCGTGTCGCCTTCCGCTTGCCTCACAAGGGCGAGATAACCTCTTGTTGCGAGATGATGATTTGAACACTCTTGTCCTATGGCAATGACCTCGTGCGTGCATGCGAGCCTCGTTATCCGCTGGGATCCCAAGAAAATGGGAAAAGAGATGTAAGGGTTATTGACCATGCGTAAGAGGGTCTCGCCCTGTAGCACTAAGAGTCTGCTTTGAAAACACGCGTCGATGTCCCACATGCTCAGGGCGTTTTGAACGTGATGGTAGATGTTCAAGAACTTGCTTGAGGCGTCGGGGCTGTGCCGTCCAATTTTATTCAGTGCCATATACCACTTGTCGAGCTGGGTGACTTTGGCCCTCGCAACAGAAGGAATATCCCTGACGAGGTCGAGTCCGTGATCCCAGGGTGAGCTACCCCTTGGTTGATTGTGCCAATCCAGACTGGCGTTCGGGTCTTCCAAGGGCGAAGAGGCGCGCGTGCACTGCCCATGAGTCAACATGACGGCACAAAAGAAAATCAAGCGAACGATAATCATAGGCAAAAAAATTCCTGTCTAAACCGCCTTTATCTCTAGCGTGATCCTTTTGCTTTTAAAAGCTTAAAGTGCGCATGGTGCCGAGCCAGTCGACCCTTTCGCGGGTCCTACTGCGTGTGCGCGCTCTTGTACCTTTACTTGCAGCCGCGGCGTTGTGTCATTTTCATCTTGTTGGTGTACACGCGCCGTAGCATGGTTTTTTTCAAAGAGGGCAATGCAGACAGCAGCCCACATGGTTTTTATGGCAAGGAGGTTAATGTTTGGTATGTCTGCGTTAAACGGGCGCGTGTCCAACCAGAGATCTTGGAGGTCATGATAGATTTGTTCTTGCAGGGTGAGTGGAAAGTGCCTGGACAGGGTAAGGCGGTAAAGGGTCTCAACGCATTCTTGACGTGTGAAGGGACGCCCATCTAGGTGAAGAGGTGCCTCGGGCCAAACCTTTAAGAGAGAAAGAAGAGCTTTTGCTTTTTGGACCTTGTGCCTGGAGGAAAAAAGAGCGTACGCCTCCAAAAGGAGTGCCCCTTTTGATACAGTTTTTCCTCCCATAAAAACACTTGGTCCTTGGGTGTGATCCGTAAGGCTAATAAGCGCGTTGGCTTTCAGGGTTAGGTCGCCGGTTTTCTCGGCCAAGGAGCAGGCAAGGTACGTGCAGTAAACTTTGTCGCAGGGTGTTGCCCCCAGTGTGATTGGAAAAGAGACATGGGGCTCTGCCAGCATACGTAACAGCGTGCTTGTTGCTAAGCGCTGGTAAGCATTACGGTACTTTGGGGTGTGGCTGACAAGATTCGCATTTGTCGTGGCGCGTGCGTAGAGTGAGGTCAGCATTTCCTGGGCCTGAGGGGCGCCCGTCTTCAGGTTTTGCAGAGTTTGTGTGCACAAGTGCAGATCTTCCATAATGGCGATGGAGCGAGGCGAATCCACTTTTTTCTTCTGGATCTGCGTGAGATTCAAAAGGGGAACACACGCGGGTCTAGGTGGAGGGGGTCTCTTAAGCTGATCGCCGCGCGTGACAGCGTAGTCTTCCTCACTTGCAAAGGCGGGGGCCAACGCGGCAGTGGAACAGCACCAGACGCAAAAAAGTGCATGAAGCATCTTGGACATGATCGTTCTTCTTATTTGTCCACACAATGCTATAGCTAAACACCTCTTAAACGACCGCGCAACAGCATTTCAAATGGTGTCACTTACAAGAATAGTACGGGCGTGCTTGAGCCTACACGGGTAAGCCAACCCCATTCACGCAGCGATGTGTGCAACTCCTGTGACGCAGTCAACCCCGTTACTGGCGCCTTAGCCATGAAGCTAAACTGCTTTAGCAGTGGCTCCCAGTGGGAGGGGGCTTACGTGCACGCTCTCGGGGCCTCTTTGTGCTTGCAATCTACGGGACAAGATTTGCCCCGCGACTGTGTCCAGGGTATTTTTTTTCACAATATAGCCATCCACTGTAAAAGCACCCGTGCTGCGCCAGTGATCCTTCAAAGCGTTGTAGGCGCGTAGGCGCAAATTTAACGGCGTATGCTGACCAAGGGTTTCATGAAAAAGCATTTGAACGTAGGTTTTGCGGTAAAAAATCTGATTATTCAAAACGATATCACCCCCCGTCCAGTACTCCAATAACGCGATGAGTGTAAGGATTTTTTGCCCGTGGTTGGCTTGGGACAAAAGCAAATAAGATGATAATAGCAGTGCGCTTTTGGTCATGGCAGCTCCACCCTTACACAGGACAAAGTCCTCAGTTGTGTGTTTTACAAGGGCCAAATATCCTTTTAAGGAGAGGGTGTGGTTGGCGCAGTAGCGGCCAAGGGCAATAACCTTGGTCGCGCAGTCCTTCCTCGAGCGAGGCTCTCCCTCCAAATAGAGAGGAAATGAGATGCGTCTGTTATTAGCCAAGCGCAACAGGGTCTCACCCTCAAGGGCGACAAGGGCAATGTGTGTTACTTTTTGGGGTTCCCAGATGGTGGATGCTTCTTTGATGTCCCGGTAGATGCGCAGCAGTTTGCTCCTTGCGAACTGGTCACACCACTCTGTATCTCTGAGTTCTGCCGCCCACCTAGTGATTTGCGAGGACCGCCACTCTTGCTGGATGGCCAGCAGGTCTTGGCGCAGGTCAAGCCCAAAGTCAAAGGGGGAGGTAGGTACAGGCATGTATAGGACGCCTGACCCCCCTATCTCTTGCGGATCCATCGCATCCGAGGCGAAGCATAATGGTCCAACTGCCAGCAATGAAAAGAAAATCAAGCTCAAAAATTGCATAAGGAGGTGCTTTCCGGGGATAAACTCTTTTGCAATACTTGCGTGACACAGGCCATGGGAGACTCTCAAAACGATTCTTTTTGGGCCACGGGGTGAGGCGCCAAGCGTTCCTGGGAGGTGGGCGGCAGCTCCTTTGCCTTGGACATAAATGTGGGCAGTGGCAGCATGGAGGGCTCTGGGGGGGCCACGGGACCTGGGTCAAGGAAGGGCAGGCGCGGCGTTATATCCGGCGAAATGGGATCGTCACATGCGCGCATAGCGCGCAGCGACGCCAGGCTGTGGGCCAGGGCGTAGCCCTTCTTCCTCAAAATTTTTCTATCTATGACGCGACTTGCGACAGGAAACCCACGGGTCTCACCCCAGAGTTTGCCCAGGTCCCTGTAAACACGGATTTTAAGATCTAAAGGAAAGTGTTTGGCCAGGGTCAGACGATAAAGAGTTTCGACACAGTCTTGCCGTGTAAACAGACGCTCGTCCAGGTGGAGGGGGTCACGGGGCCAATCTTTTAAAAGGGAAAGCAGCACCTTTGCCTTGGCCGCCTTTTTATGGGAAGGAAAAAGCGTATACGCCTCCACAAGGAGGGCACCTTTTGAAGTCAGGGCGCCTCCTAGATAGAGGCCCTCACTGGGCATGTTTTTCACCAAAATAGTGCGTGCTTGCGCCTGGAGTTCAGGCTCAGCAGTCAACTCAGCCAGGGGGTAGGCCAAATAAGTACAGTAAATTCTGTCGCAAGGGGTGTGATGGAGCACGATGGGAAAGTGGGTGTCGGGCTCGCGCAGAATGCGCAGCATTGCGCGCGCTGCGATGCGCGCATAGGCGTCCCTATTGTTGCGCCCCATCCCTTTTACAGCGCGCTCATAAAGGGGCGCCAAGATTTCCATGGCGCGGGGGTCTTGCCACTTGAGGTTTGATAGAATTTCTTCGCACTCTTGAGCGTCTTTCAAAAGGGCGGCAGCGCGTGAAGAGCGTACAGTTGGCTTTGTGAGAGGAGTCAGATCAAGGGAGGGAACAATGTCTGGCCTTGGGGGAGCCTTTCTTCTAGGCTGACCTCCCCACGCAAGGTCATACTTTTCGTTACTTGCAAAGGCGGGGACAATGGCGGCAGCGGCGCAAAACCATAAGCAAAAAAAACCGTGAAGAACCTGAGACATGACCATTCTTCTTGTTTATCTAAACATCATGCTAAATTGTTCCTGCCCTTTTGGCAAGATGTGTACTGAATTGAAGTGAAAATGCTAAGTACTTCTGGAGGATAAAATTTGCAATACCTTGACCGCTGCGTGGGCAAAATGCGCAAAGTGAGCGTTGGCCAGGCTCAAAATGATTCACCGTTTTGTGACCGGTGCTGCTGTGTGCGTCCACCCGAGGCGGGCGGAAGTTCCATTGCCTTGGGCCTAAATGAAGGGATTGGCAGCGCGGCTGGTTCTGGGGAGGGAACCGGACCTGGATCGGGGGAAGGCAAGCGAGGTGTGATATCCTGGGAAAGGGGCGTGTTGGATAACCGCACAGGGAGACGTGCCTCTAGTTTGTAGGCCAGGGCGTATCCCTTCTTTTTCAAATCGCGCCTGTTAATATCCCGGCCACCGACACAAAATCCACGGGTTTGACCCCAGTGTTTGCCAAGATCCTTGTAAACACGCGCTTTCAGATCTAAAGGAAAACGCCAGCTCATTGTCAAACTGTAAAGCGCTTCGACGCAGTCTTGTCGTGTGAAAAGGCGCCCTTCCAGGTGGAGGGGTTCACGGGGCCAATCTTTTAGAAGGGATAGGAGCGCCTTTGCCTTAGCAGGCTTTTTGTGGGACGGAAAAAGCGTGTAGGCCTCCATGAGGAGGGTTCCTTTTGAAGCGACGCGCTCCCTGAGCATCACATCACGTGCATGGGTCTTGGCCACAAGCATCACACGCGCCTGTGCGCGAAGCTCAAAAGAACCTGTTGCTTCCGCGAGTTGATAAGCCTGGGACGCGCAGCAACTTTCGGTGCGCTCCATGGCATTGAGGGTAATGGGAAATGTGACATGGGGTTCTGATAGAAGCCGCAATAAAGTTTGGGTTGCTAAGCGTTTATAAAGACTTTGATATCTCTTAAATTCTCGTGTTTCACCAACCATGCGTGCTACGTGCTCATAAAGAGGTTTAAGGGTTTGCAAGGCATTGGGGTCTTGCCAGTTAAGGCCCTCTAAGACGCCCTTGCACCCACGCACATTGTCTAAAAGACGCACGGTGCGCGCAGAGTCGACACTGCGCTTGATGAGTGTGTCCAGTGGAAGGGGGGGCACATCTTCGGGCCTTACATGCACTTGTTTTGAACGGACGCGGCCCCAAACAACATCGTATTCTTCAGCGCTGGCAAAAGCGGGGGCAATGCAGAGTGTTGTGCAAAGGCACATGCAAAAAAGCGTGAGAAGATGGGGCATGGCGATCCTTTTTGTTCGCTTTTCTATCATGTTAGAACGCGCCCGATCCTATGGCAAGATGCGTTTGAAAACCATATGACTTTGTGTGGTTGAGGGGCAAACATCCGATCAAGTTTAACCTCTCGTCTGTTGTGGCAAAATTAACACATTGTTATTTAATTTGTGATATAAATAATATTGATTTACATGTTCAGTATTTAGGATGCGCAGATTTAAGAAAATACTCTATTCATCATTGTTTGGCTCGTTGCTGTTAACGGCGTCGTCCTATGGGGCTGTGCCTGACGCTGCTTTTAAGGGTGTCACACGGCATTTTAAGAAGAAGTATTTTTCCCCTACAGTGGGGCGTGTTGCCCTTGATCATCTTATTCCCAACATTCGGTTTCATTGGGGTGTGCAAGAGCCAAATGATGACGATCAAGATGACGCTCAAGAGCGTCGCTATATAAATGATAAATCCGATGATCCTTTGTGGCGTGTGACACGTGTGCTTTTTCCTTCTGTGGATGGTAATCTGGGCGACACTGTGGGAGGTGACACAAATCATCAGCACTTTTCAAACTATGTTGAAAGCCCAAAAACAGTTGCTCTTTTAATGTGTTATGTGGAAGACGTGCGCACTGCGATCCAAAATCACCTAGCGCAAGTCTCAACCTTGCGTTTGACTGAAAAATACAGTGCCTTGGATGAGGGAAGAGTCACCAAGGCGCATCAAAAACGCCTTGAGGAGCTTAAGAAAAGCTATGGTCAGCGCATAAAGGAAAGCCTTTCTTATCAAGAGTTCTCTAGCGCGCACCTCAATCCATTTCTCGCTGACATAGCCCTTGCCGTTTCCCATGAGGAAGTAAGTGCCTCGCCTTTGCCCGCGCAACCTGTGCGTGCGCCCAAAAAAAGAGAGACTCGCTCTCCCTCTCCTGATGTCACAGGCGCGTCTTCTTCGGGTGCGGCTCCCTCTTCGTCGGGCACAGCCGTTGCCAATGATGCACAAGAGATCAAAACGCTTGCGCCGGTTCATACCATTGAGCAAGTCATCCTTGGTTTTTTGTGCTTCCATTTTGACAAACAGGAAGATCTTTGGGGTTACATGGAAGAGATGCAACGCCTTCAGTCCGCTGAAAATAAAATTATTGAGGACACCTTCACCAATCCCCATGGCAGCAATTTATTTGATGACGAAAAAGATCTCGCCCTCCTCATGGAAAAGCAAGATGGTCCTCAAGACTCTGCCTTTGATCTGGATGATATTTACAACCTTGTGAGGTTGACAAAGGGTACGAGCGTTCCCTACACAAACGTACTGAGTAACGGAAGAGCATGGGTTTATGACCGCGCCAATGATTCATTTTACGCCCCTAAAGGCGCGTTACAGGACATTCAGGGGCTTATTTCTTTGCGTGCGCGTCAAGACGGGGTGGCCGATTTTCTGCGTATTGCACCTCTTTCCCAGGACGGGCGGTTAGAAGTCTCCAAGAAGCATTTTGCAGATTGCGGGGAAATGACCATCCGCCATATCTTTAACTTTATTCTCTATGATCAGAAAACGCACAAATTTGATCTAGATCACCTGAAAAGTAAAGGCATTCAGAACCCCTATATTCAACATCTCTTCGATTTTTTTCAAATTCAGTCCGATGTGCACACGGCCAAATCAGGTTCTCCCGCCATGCGTTCTTTGTGGAACCGTGTTGTGGGGGATTTAAATCATCTTCCAGAAGGGCACACAGGCGCAAGTACGTCCACACAGTCAGATTCCGTCATTCGTTATGGGAGCGATATCAAAAATTCAGGGGCCGGTACCCATGATCTTGAGACAGATTTTGAGAATATCTTGAATGTTTTTGAGAAGATTTTGGGCTTTGGCTTGACGCCTTTTAAGACGCCTGAGAACCCATATAAAAATCCTCCAGAATTTCAAAATTCTGATGAAGAAGAGGCATGGTATGAAGCGTTAGAAGTATGGGAGCAAAACTCATATGCTGAAGAGTCGCCACATGGAGCATGGTTAGAGGAGCAGTTTGATAAACTCCTCACATTTTTGAATCCCCATCACACGTATCGCATTTCAAGTCGTCACTATTTAGACGGTGAGCGTCTTTATGGAAAGCTTTCTATTTCTGTGAACGATGCATTTAAATTTACCCTTGATATGGATCGGGGGCATGGGGAGATTTCAAAACTCAAACTTGCCAAAGAAAATGACATTGGGCCTGTATACACTCAAAAGCTAAAAGCTCTTTTAGAGGATCAAAATCTTGTTCCACAAGGCAGTGTGGAATCAAGTTTGATTTCTTTTGCAAGTGCAATGGACCCGCATCTTGCGCAAAAAGAAAGTCTCTTTTCCAGCCTCATGGGTCATGACTTTGAAGGGAACAGTCATATTACAGCCTTTGTGCTCGGTCTTTTGGCAGGAGATTTAGCGTCTTACAGTGACGAGGTCATGGGGACCCTTGATCACACCCTTGCGGGTCTACTCAAGGAGTTTACATGGCGTGATAGGGCTTCAGTTGATCAGATTTCCCCCAGTCTTATACAACTTGCAGCCAAGACCGCGCGTCTTCCTTTGGCCTTTGCCAGTGTTAAGACGCTCTCAGGTAAGCCTACGTCGTCCACTGCTGATCATTTACAGCTGGATATCAGTGTTTTTAAGGGCGCCAAGACCCTTGAGTTGTTGGAGTTTCCCATTGAACGGATCAGCATCACACAAGACATGCCGCAGTTAGAGAAACTTTCTATCCCTGTGCGCACCAAAGAAGTGACGGGCCTTGAGCATTTGGTCGCGCGTCCCTCGATGAACATCCACTCTGAATCCCAACTGCAAGCGCTGCGAGCGCATGGGTCCTTTTTTCCGAAAGATAACTGGATGTTCATGCCTGAGCAGCTTGAGACCATTGAAGGTGTTCATCACTTGCAGATAGATGAGCTTAATCTGTCACGCACCAATGTCAAAGAATTGGTTGTCGAGGGCGACAATTGGAGCCTTGAAGCATTGACTTTAAACCCAGGGAAAACAAAGACGTCTGGTTTGGGACATTTCAAGGAGCTTAAAACGCTCAGCTTAAGATCTCCTACCGGTCTTGAAAGAGGAGATGAGATTTCCTTTACTGAGGATATGCCTGCCGTTGAAACATTGATATTGGACGACGCTTATCTCAGTTACGCGCCTGTTGCGCTGCGTGGACTAGAAGATCATTTTCCGAATCTGAAAATACTTGAGATTGAGGGGCGATACCTCGGGCAAAAGGGTTTGATGGATCTTTTGAGAATAGAACAAATTTCGACACTTTTCATTCAAGGGACTCACGTGAATCTCACGCTCATTCCTGATCATATTAAAAATGTTCTTATTCAAAATCCGCATTCACATCTGCGAGGGCGTAAATCTGAGTGGGAGATTTTACGTCATCCTGACGGCGGTATCCTGGACCCCGAAGATCGGGACAAGCCAGGTAGGCGCCTTTATATGACCCCCTATGACATTATCTGGGAGGAGACATAGTGTATAGCCGAACCTTTATAGTGTGATAATGCGTCACTCGTCGCTCGTGTATATAGCGCATACCCTTTAAAATGATTATGTCGTCAGGCGTCGGGATAAGCCGTGCTCACTTATGTCTCTATAAGCTCCACGCGGCTTACCCTCGCCTTCCTAATACTGATTTTAAATGCTCATGCGCTATCATTTTATAGGTGTTTTGCTATACCTATGCACGTCGCTTTCCTCGTATCCTGTTATCAAATGAAACTGTTCTCGCTATACATCCTTTTTAAGGGTGATGGTGTTGGTCCCTAATCCCTTGTTTGTGCCCACCCTTGCATCATATGGACAATAACATCAATTGGGGCGCTGGGATGGGCCGCTTTGAAGGATGCGTATTGAAGGGCTGCGTGGGCGTCCAGGATCCCTCTGCCATATTGAGCGGGATCAAAAGCGGCGTATTCTCGTCCTCTGCGTTCTTCCTCCCTTAAGCGTTGAATCTGATCTTGCGGCAAATCCACAACATGGACAGCGCTCTCACCCTCGCCAATAACAAACGTACGTTTGGCTGAATAGAGAAGACACTCCCGAATGTCATTTGCGCAAAAGTCTGGATGTTCCCCCTCAATGAGGGCCGCGACTCCCGTCACCATGGGCGCTGCCATGGACGTTCCTGTGTGCCATTCATAGCTGCTATGCGCACTAGCAGACCACACATGTGTGCCCACTGCACACAGGCTCGCTTCTTGAACCTTACCCAGCTGCTGGTCAATGACACGCGTATCCTGGATGCCGCCTTTCTCCATAACATCTTGCATCAGTTCCTTAAGCGTTTCATCGGGGCGATTGCTTGAGGGAAAAAGTCTATTTTCACGCGTGACATTTATCACAAGAATTGTTTGATTTAAAAAGGTATCTTCTGTCACAAGTGAGGGTAGCGCGTAGTAGCGCCATTCTTCTTGCTCGTACAAATTACCAAAGCTTAAAATCCTTAATTTTCCTTGAAAGAGCTTAACGTACTTATGAAGCTGTTCCTGTGCGTCATCGAAGCTTTGTTGGGCAGCTTTTGCCATGACTGTGTTTGCATCATCCGTGCCGTTAGGTGATGCGAGCTGTGTGATGTACACAAAGCAATCGTCTTGCCTCTTTTTACCTTGTATCTCTTTGTTGATCGCCCACAAAAGTGCTGGGTGAAAATGGAGGGCCCCATGGCGGCTGTCTGTGGCTATGACGTCTTGTAACGGTTTCTTTTCTTTGTCTAAAAGGAGATGAAACGTTGGGAGCATTTCCGCATAAGACGTGTTGATGATTTTTGTTGATGTTGCCAAGAGGAGGGTTTCTGTGGCATGGCGCATCACCAAAATATCAGCCTCAGGGGCAATTTGATGGACGATCCCTGTGACATGGGCGCCGTGGTTTGGTGCTTCCTCACAGTTAAGGGCGTTACCGGATGAATCAATGCGTATGCGTTTACTTGCTTGCAAAAAAGCGTGATCAGAGATAAGTGAATCTTCGATAATGATCACGCTTGCGCCCTTTCCTTTGATGCCTGTGCCGTGGGCCATATCTGCGTGTGTACATTGCAGGGGTGTAAGGGGTGTCTTAAATGCGTTTAAAAGTACTCTGCACGTTGAAAGAAGAGTGACGATTGGTTCTGTGGATTCAAAATACAAGCCGTCAACGTGCGCAATCAGAAAAAGGCGCATGTCCCAGACCCATGAAAGGGCCTTTATGACGTCCTCAACAGATTCTCTTGAAGGGAGGTCGTGGAGCTGCACACGGGGGCGATGCGTGACGAGGTCTTTGCCATGGGATTGGCTATATTTCTCTTTATGTTCCTCCAATGCGGTTGGTTGAAGTGTTGCGAAGTAACCATTAAAAAGATCAATAAATGCGTTTACGCCCGGTTCCTGTTCCTTTATAGAGGATCTCACATCTTCAAACATGGCTTGCCACTCATCATGTGTGACCCCATGCGGATTCATGACCGTGCGCAGGTCAAGATCCAGATGCGCTGCGCGTGCTGTTGCCATGGCCGGCGGTGTTGCCAAAAATGAAATTGATAAAAACCCCATCAGGGAAAGGTAACGCATTGTCATATTATCGTCCTGAGTTGATATTTTTTGTGAGTGTGTTTGGCAGAAAAGAAGGCGCATTTGCGCGTCGCGAGATGGTCGCGACACAGCGCGCCACGTGGCCTCTTTTATCCGTTGCGTGCAAGAAGGGCGACCATGTCATCCAGGGACAACCCGTGGGTGGGCTTGAGGCTGACCTCCTGGAAAAGCTCCTGGGATTTTTCCTTGGCGGTGATGGTGAGAAGCCCGTCCACGTCCATGGTAAAGCGCACCTGGAGGCGCACCATGCCCGCAGGCACGGGCGGCAGACCCGACACCTCAAAGCGTGTGAGGGTGCGGCAGTCCTTGGTATTTTGCGCCTCACCCTGAACCACGTGGATGAGGATCGCCGCTTGTCCATCCTGGAAAGTTGTGAAGCTTTGGGTCTTGGAGATGGGCAGGGGGCTGTTGCGGGGCAAGAGCACTTCCACGCCTCCCCCCATGGTCTCCAGTCCCAGGGACAAGGCCAGCACGTCCATGAGAAGGGGGCCTGAGCCACTGGACAGGGCATGCGCCTGTAGGGCTGCGCCCCAGGCAACCACATGGTCAGGATCCATGTCTCCCAAGACAGGCGCCTGGCTGCGTGCCTCTAGGCTTTTGCGGATGAGGGGTGTGCGGGTGGCGCCTCCCACAAGGATGATGCCTTGGAGGGCGTTTGCCTCCACGTGGGCCTCCGAAAGGACGCGTTCCACAAGGGCCAGGGTATGGTTAACATGGTGGGCAATAAGCGCCTCAAACTGGTCGCGGGTAAGGGTTTTGTCGCCGTATGAAACGCGTGTTTCATTGGACAAGGTCTCGCGAAGGGTGCGCACGCGGCGCATGCAGCTTTTCTGATGGGCCTCGTCCATCTCCCCAAAACCAGCCTCAAGGTGCGCGGCCAAAAGGGCGTCAAAGGTATCCCCTCCGAGGTTTGTATCTCCAGCTGTGCCGATGACTTGGAAGACCTCCCCCTCCAAACGCAAAAGAGAGACGTCAAAGGTGCCGCCTCCCAGGTCGTACACAAGGTAAAGACCCTGGGCGCTTTTTTCCAGGCCATAGGCAAGGGCTGCTGCCGTGGGCTCGCTCACAAGGCGCAGGACATCGATACCTGCAAGCTGTGCTGCCTGGCGTGTGGCGCTACGTGCGGCTTCCGAGAAGTAGGCAGGCACCGTGATAACCGCCCGGGAAACGCCGTGTCCGAGGGCCTCTTCGGCGCGCCTTTTCAAACACGCGAGAATCTTAGCGGAGGCATAGAGTGCATCTTTGTTTTCCTCTGGGTGCTTTGTGTCCCCCATGAAACGCTTGAAGGAGGTCAGGAGAGCAGCTGGGTTCTGGGCGCCTTTTTCAAGGGCTTCGTGACCTGTCAAAACGTGCCCATCCTGGGTGTAGACTGCCGACGGCATAAGCACATGCCCATGGTTGAGTGTGAGCGTTACAGGCTTGCCGTCCTTGACCATGGCCACTAAGCTGTGGGTTGTACCAAGGTCAATACCAACGGCAACTTTATGGGGTGATGTTGTTTCGTTTGTGCTTTGTCCTGGCTCAAGCAGTTGCAGCAGCATGGGCATGTTCCTCAAGGCGTTTGAAAACGAGATAGTGTCCAAGATGACGGGCAAAGGCATCCTTATCGCGGGCGTGAAAAGCTTGCTCTAAAAAGTCTTCCATTTCACACAAGCGGTTTCTCAGGAGCGGCATGAGGGCGCGTGGATCTTCTTCAATCTCCTCTTGAAGTAGCATGCTTTCGGCGAGAAAGGCCGCTTCCATGGTGGGCAGATCGCCCGTGTGTCCAAGGTGCGCTAGAAGACAGTGCGCGCGTTTGATGGGGTCTTTGAGATCCGCAAAGGCTTGGGTCAAGGCGCAGGATTTTTCCTCAGCCTCTCGCCTGAGGGCCTCACTGTGTCCTGCGAAGCGGTCTGGATGACAAAAAGAGAGTGCTTGGCGCAAATGGGTGTCCAGGGCCGCGCGTTCAAGGAAGAAGCCTGGCTCAATTCCCAAAAGCGTGAAGGGGTCAGACACGGAAGGACTCTCCGCATCCGCAACGTCCCTTCTCGTTGGGATTCTTGAAAAGAAAGCCCGACTCAAGCTCGCCTTCCACAAAATCCATCTGGGTGCCCACCACAAAAAGAACGGCCTTGGGGTCTATGTAAATGGTCACGTCCCCATCCTTCACGCATTCGTCTCCTGGTGTGGGCTCGTCCACAAACTCAAGGGTATAGGCAAGACCGTTACAGCCCTTTGTGCGCACGCCCACACGAATGCCGGCGCTTTCCTTGCCACGACTGGCCAAAAGAAGCTTCACGCGGTCTCTTGCCGCGTCTGTTAGGGTGAACAGGCTTTTCTTGGGCGCGTCCATGGAATTTAGCCGGCCTTGCTTAGGTGAGCGTTTTTGTTTTGATAGTCCTCAATGGCGGCGCGAATGGCGTCTTCCGCTAGGACTGAGCAGTGCAGTTTTACAGGCGGCAGTGCAAGACTCGCCGCAATGTCTACGTTCTTGATTTGGAGCGCCTCGTCGAGGGTTTTGCCCTTTACCATTTCCGTTGCAAGGGAGCTTGAAGCAATGGCTGAGCCGCATCCAAAGGTTTTGAACTTCACGTCCTCAATGATACCTTCATCGCTGACTTGAATTTGCAGTTTCATGACGTCACCGCACGCAGGCGCACCCACAAGGCCAGTACCAACCCGTGCATCATTTTTATCAAGGGCGCCCACATTGCGAGGGTTCTCATAGTGATCAACGACTTTTTTGCTGTAATCCATGTTTTTCTTCCTTCGGTTGCGCCGCGCGTTTTAGTGTGCGTTCCACTCAATGGTTTTTAAATCGATACCCTCTTGCACCATTTCCCAAAGGGGGCTCATCTCGCGCAGTTTAAGGACTGTTTGTGCAATGCGCTGCGCCGCGTAGTCAACCTCTTCTTCGGTTGTAAATCGTCCCAGACCTATGCGCAAGGAGGTATGAATCAGACCGTCATCCACGCCAAGGGCGCGCAGCACATAGGATGGCTCCAAAGAGTCGGACGTGCAGGCAGAGCCTGAGGACAGCGCCAAATCCTTAATGCCCATCATTAGGCCTTCACCTTCAACGTAGGCAAAGCTCACATTCAGGTTGCCGGGAACGCGGGCGTTTAAGTCACCGTTCAGGACCGCGTCGGGTACATGGGCGCGTATACGCGCAAGGAACCGGTCACGAAGACCAAGAAGCCGCGCGTTTTCCGCTGGCATTTCTTGGATGGCAATGTGGCATGCGTGCCCGAAACCCACGCACAAGAACGGTGCCAAAGTGCCAGAGCGCATGCCGCGCTCTTGTCCGCCGCCGTCCATGAGGGGCATAAGGCGCACCCGGGGCTTGCGGCGCACATAAAGTGCGCCCACGCCCTTAGGGCCATAGATCTTGTGGGAAGAAAGACTCATAAGGTCAATGTTCATCTCGTCCACATCCAGGGGGATTTTGCCCAGGGCTTGGGCACAGTCCGTATGGAAGAACACACCCCTTTGGCGGCATAGCGCGCCGATTTCTTTGAGGGGTTGAATGACGCCAATCTCGTTGTTGACCCCCATGATGCTGACAAGGGCTGTGGCGGGCGTGATGGCCGCCTCTAAGTCCTCAATGCGGATGAGTCCATTTGTGTCAACGGGCAAGTAGGTGACGGTAAAGCCTTCTCGCTCAAGGCGTCTGGCGCTGTTGAGGACGCACTTGTGTTCCGTTTGAGCAGTAATAAAGTGGGTCTTGCCAATGTCTTTGTAAAAGCCCATGACGCCCTTAATGGCAAGGTTATTGGCCTCGGTTGCGCCTGATGTGAAGACGATTTCCTTAGGGCCTGCACCAATGGAGGCTGCCACCTGTGCGCGTGCCTCTTCAACGGCGGCAAGGGCCCGCCATCCATAGCCATGGGTGCTGGAGTGGGGATTTCCAAACTCTTGGGTTAGGTAAGGCATCATCGCGTCCACAACACGCCTGTCACAGGGCGTTGTAGCTTGATAATCAAGATAGATGGGGCGATCAGCACCTTGGGCAATTTGGCAGGTCATGACACTCTCTTATTGTTTTGAACGCGCCCATAAAGGGTGCGCCACACCGTAATAAAGGACTCTATAACATGAATTGGCGTGTGTGGGGATAAACTTATGCGAATACTTTCCTGTGCCGCTTGCACAAAACCCATGGCCGTGAGCACAGGGGAAGCTTGGATCCGTCCTGAGCCGCACGCACTTCCGGCGCTGACGCCAAAACCTTCCACATCAAAGAAGATCACCTGCTCTTGGGCGCTGACCCCAGGCATATGCACACAGGTTGTGTTAGGAAGGCGTGGGTTTTGGTCACCTATAATGTGAGCGCCTTGTGCTTTTAAGAGACTCTCAAGCAAGTCACGGGCGGTTCTTGCGTCCTCCCAGTCTTGGGAGAGCGCTTCTTCCAGTGCCACCGCGAAGGCGACCGCACCGGGCGTGTTTTGGGTGCCTGATCTGGCGAAATACTCTTGCCCGCCGCCATAGAGCATGGGCGTGAGGGTGAGAGCTCCTTTGATAATCAACGCACCAACCCCCGCAGGTCCACCAACTTTGGGGGAAGAGAGGCTCAAAAGATCTGCGTCCAGCGTGTCCAGAGACACAGCCATGCGCCCAACGGCTTGTACTGCGTCAAAATGCATGAGGCCCCCAAAGGCACGCACGCATGTTAAGAGCTGATCTGCGTGCTCAATGACCCCAGTTTCGTGGCTGGCAAGGGGGGCACTCACAAGAAAAGGCGTGTCGCTTGCAACGATCATGGAGACCAGTGCTTCAAGGTTGACACGCCCATTTCCATCCACAGGGACAGGCGTGACATGGGGCAGGGTCGCACAAGATGGATGGGACGCGCTTGAGACAAAGACCCGTTTTGCGCCAGTGCCAGTCAGGGCAAGGTTGTTGGCCTCTGTGCCGCCGCTGACAAAGATCAGGCGATGTTTGTCAGCCCCGAGGTGATGGAGGATTTTGCGTCTTGCTTCTTCCAGAGCGTTTTTTTGAACCTTTCCCCAATGGTGAATGGAGGAAGGATTGCCCACAAGGCCCAAAGCCTCAACAAGCGCCTGCTTTGCGCGAGGCGTCATGGGGGCGGTTGCATTGTAATCAAGGTAGTGGATTTGCCTCGTCATGTGTGCATGTCCCTGGACTGTAGGCTTGCATGAACGCGTCCATTGCTTAAATCGTCCAGTGTGTGGAGGTGTAGATAGCGGCGCACATGGTTGTCAAGACCTTGCCACAGATCGTGGGTGAGGCACTTGGCCCCTGGGCTGAGACATCCTTTTCGTGTGGAGCAAGCCGTGAAGGTTAGTCCTTCTTCGACGGCGCAAATGATTTCCTCAATACGAATGGACTGCCTCTCCTTTGCCAGGCGATACCCACCTTGAGGGCCTCTTGTGCTTTCAACAAGGCCCGCCCGGCGCAGTTTTACAAAGAGTTGCTCCAAATAGGCCAGAGGTAAATTTTGCCTATGGGCAATATCCGAAAGGGTCACAAGTCGTCCCTCTGGTTGTCCTGATAGATCAACCATGGCTGTTACTGCATAACGTCCTTTGACTCCTAGTCTCATTACACACACTTCCTTTCGCGCGCACTAATAATACTACATTTTCCGACTTAAAAAGTCAACTTTCCTTTCGCGCATTTATTATGCCACGGCTTTCATTTACAGAACATCTTGAAAAAAAGCATAAGGCTGTATATACCCAAAGGTGTATTTGTTTAAAGGCTCGGGATGCGTGGTGTGGGAGCAGCAACCTCAAGGAGCTGGGCTTTGACACACAAACGGGCAAGGAGAAAATGTCCATGGAGCTAGACTACGACCGTATGGTACAAAAGGCCTTGATGCAGGTGGTGCGCGAATCACTTGTGCAGACTGCTGAAAAGGGACTTATGGGGTCTCATCATTTTTACATTACTTTTCAAACGAATAGGCCGGATGTTGTGATGCCTGCGTCTTTGCGCGAAAAGTATCTCGAGGAAATGACCATTGTCCTGCAGCATCAGTTTTGGGATCTCAAGGTCACAGCAAACAACTTTAGTGTGACACTTAGCTTTGATGATAAGCACGAGGTTTTGACCATTCCCTTTGGTGCAGTGATCAACTTCCTTGACCCTTCGGTGAAGTTTGGTTTGCAGTTCGAGCCCGTGGCGCCAGCGCCTGCCTCGGATAACGGTGGCGCCGCGCCTAAGGGCGAGGGGAAAGGCAAAAAGACCCCTAGTAAGGTTGTAGCCCTGGATACCTTCCGTAAGAAATAACCCCTTGCAAGACATTCTTTGAAAGGGCGACGCAGAGCGTTGCCCTTTATTTATGTCTCAAAAAAAGTCATAAGCCCATCATCACATTGAGATTTTCTACCTTTGCGACAGATGCGGGTCGCCGGCGGCTACGAGAATGCTGGCGCCAAGAGGCTCTCTCGGCTTGCGGGTTTCCCTGACACTTATTGTGTGTGCCTCACGCCCAAGAAACGGCCTTTTGCAGTAAGCGTTGTGCGCCCTTTACCCATGAATGCCGGGGTGCATATCTTGCTCGTCCAGGTTTAGGCTGTAAATAAAAGCATCGGACATTTCGTCAATTTCTGTGGTGAAGTTGTGTTCTTCCATGGCCTTTTCCCCCCCAAAGAGTGATTTGATAAAAGCGATCATGGCGACGTGCCTCCCTGCTTTGTGTCACCGTTATCAGTCTAAACCCATTGAAGCGGCATGGAAAAATTAAATCCTTCCAAATTAGGTATAAGCCAAGCTTATATTAAATTTTGCTTTGTTTGTCCTCTAGGATGACGTACTCTTTTTTTATAAAAGGATACAACAAAGACAGGGATAAAGATGGAGGTTGCCTTTTGGGGTGTGCGCGGATCCATCCCGTGCTGTGGACCGGACCATAGCCGTGTGGGGGGCAACACAAGCTGCGTGAGTGCACGCTTTGGGGATTCACTGGTTATCTTTGATGCGGGCACTGGGATTCGCGATTTGGGCACGGCCATCAAGGATATGCCCATTTGCTTACAGGAAATTCATCTCTTTTTGTCCCATGTCCACTATGATCATATTATTGGCTTTCCTTTCTTTGCGCCAATATGGGAGCCAGACGCGACCATACACATCTATGCCACAATGCTAGAGTTGCGTGGGGGCATTGGGCACTTTTTCGATAAAGTGCTTTTTAATCATCCACTTTTTCCTGTGAGCTTGTCGCAACTGCGTGCAAAGATTATCTTTCATGACATTAAAAATGGTGAGGAGGTCATGATCGGTGAGACCGGGCGCATTCTTCCGTTTGTTTTAAATCATCCGGGCGGCGCAAGTGGTTATAGACTGGAAGCGGGTGGGAAAAGTGTGTGTTATGTCAGTGATACAGAGCACGCGGAGGGTGAAGGTCTTGACCCTATTATTTTGCAGCATATCAAAAATACGGATCTGATGGTCTATGATGCTTGTTATACGGAGAAAGAATACCAAAACCACAAGGGATGGGGGCACTCAACATGGGAAGAGGGTGTGAGGCTGAGCCTTGCTGCCGGCGCTAAGCGCATGGCCATCTATCACCACGATCCATCCCATACCGATATGGTTCTAGAAGACCTTGAGCAAGAGGCAAAGCGTGCGTTTTCAGGGGCTTTTGTGGCCCGACAAGGCGCGTGCATTTTGCTTTGAGGTGCATAATGTGACTTATTTTTTTACCACACCAAGAGAATCTTAAGTTTTCCTTGCGTTATGAAGCGGAATGGTTAGGATATGTGTGAGGTTTATTTCAGGAAGTAGAAAGGATTCATCCATGACCTCCTCCGTATTGCGAGGCCTATTGCTAGCAGGTTTACTTACGGCAGTTTCTCCGCTCGCCATGGCTGATGCGAAGACTGTTGTTGCCAAGATTAACGGCGAAAACATTACAAACGCAGATGTGAAAGAAGTTGAGAAGGCTTTGCCTCCCCAGTTGATTGCACAGGCAAAGGATAAGAAGAAGCTTTTCGAAGGTTTGCGTGACCAGCTGATCGTTGTGCGCCTTTTGGTGCAGGAAGCCAAAAAAGCCAATCTTGAAAAGGATCCAGAGGTTCAAAAGCAACTGGAGCGCATGAAAGAAGGTCTTTTGTTCCAAGCGTACCTGTCAAAGGAAATTGCGCCAAAGATCACAGAAGCGGCTTTGAAGGTTGCCTATGATGATTACGTCAAGACCTTTCCAAAGGATTTGAAAGAGACACGTGCGCGTCACATCCTTGTGAAGGATGAGGCAACGGCCAAGGATCTTATCAAGCGCATTAAGGGCGGCGCTGACTTCTTGAAGCTTGCAAGGGAAAATTCTCTTGATCCAAACTCAGCCAAAGAAGGCGGTGATTTGGGTTACTTCACTCCAGAGGGCATGTTGCCTGCGTTTTCTGATGCTGTGAATAAGCTTAAGCCCGGTGAAGTTTCTTCCGAGCCTGTGAAGACAGACTTTGGCTACCATATCATCCGTGTCGAGGACCGCCGCAGCATGCGTCCAAAGTCCTTTGAAGAGATGAAGCCAGAGCTTGCTGGTCGCTTGCAAGAAGAGGCTGCAAAGGCTCTTATTGACCGTGTGAAAACGGCAGCAAAGGTTGAACTGTTCGACGAGAATGGTAAGCCTGAGGCTGCTCCTGCAGCAGCGCCAGCGGCGGCACCAGCTGCAACGCCTGCAGCTGCTCCAGCTGCGGCGGCTCCTGCGGCACCAGCTGCGGCGCGCTAATAAACACGTACAAGACTATCCTGTGCTTGTATAGAAAAGGCCGGCTTTTGCCGGCCTTTTTGCTTTTATGGCACCCAAAAGTGTTTGGGGGTGCCGTGGGCGTTGAGGAGGAGCTCCGTGAGAGCCCACACGAGGGCGTCCATACGATCGGGAGAGCTGCATCCGGGCGTGTAGGATGTCAGTTGCGCTTCTAGCCTTTTCAAATCCCGCCCCACGTGTTTGACACGTCCCTGGGCATAAAGAGCCGCAATGGGCTCGGCGCGGGTAAGCTTACTGCGCGTTGCGCGCACCGCGCGAAAGGGAACAAGCGGGTCAAGGCTTTTGATCATATGGGACACAAGGTCGCCGCCCTGGTTCACCTCCGCAATGATGCTATCGGCCTGATGCTGGTGGTAGAGAGCAACCGACTTTTGGCTCCACTGGGCAGGCGTCATGCGTCCGCTATGGTCCGCCAGAATATAGGCGCAACCTTTCGCGTCTTTACCGGCCACAATGAGGCCGGTTTCATCACTTTTTGCGTGGCTTGTGACGGCTGGGTCAATGGCAATGACAAGGCGCACAAGGGGAGGAGTCGCCTCTTGGCGCGCGCCATCAAGCATCTTCGGCGTCCACAAAGCATCTTTGATGTCCTCCACCATTTCCCCATAAAGCTCTTGCGCGCCAAGACGCGTATGCCCATAGCGCGCTTCTATGGCTTCCACAAAGGAGGTCGCTAGGTTGGGCGCATTATCAAAGGTTGTGCCGCGGGTGATCACAACGTCTTGTCCTTCCCGTGCCATGAGTTTTTTTAGAAAAGGGCAGGGGCGCGGGGTGGTTGTGACAATAACCCGTGGTGCCTCTCCCTTGCGCAGGGTAAACATCAGTTGGTCCCACAAGCTTTCCGGATCTGGAAACTTTGCTAGCTCATCCACCCAGGCTGCGTCAAACTGGGGGCCACGCAGGTCGTCTGGGCGCAGAGCGCTAAAGAGCTGGGCACGTGCGCCATTTTTCCATTTCAAGATACCTTGGGTTGAGACAAAAGTCGGACGCTCGTGATCTGGGTAGGTAGACAAAAGGCCACTCTCCCCCTCCACCATCACCCGCTTTGCGTCCATGTGGTGATGTCCCACAAGGGCGATTCGCCGCGCTGTTTTTGAGGAAATCCAAGCGCGGATTGTTTCAGCGCCAGTGCGTGTTTTGCCAAAGCCCCGTCCAGCCAAGATCAGCCAAACGCGCCAGTCGCCAAGGGGGGGAAGTTGATTTGCGCGTGCGCGTGCTGGCCAGTCAAAGGTTGCAGCGCGCCGTGCTCTTGCATCTTTTTCTTTAAGAATATTTGACGCAACTTGTTCCAGTAAGTCATTTTTCTTCACGTAAATCTCCTTGGGAATATAGCATGAAATAAAAATGACAATAAACCCTTCAAAAACACAAAAAAATAGCAAAAATATTTGGCAAAAAAGTGTTGAATCAAAGTAGTATTCCCCCTATATAGAGTCATATAAGGTGTTTTCATTTGATCGGGTCTTTTTTAACATGTTGAAAATGATTAGTTTTCTGTCCCTGAGTGTCTTTTTTGCCGTGGGCGGGATCTCCTACGCGTCCCTTTCTGACGATGAAGGCAGCGATCAGTCATTTGAAACACATAATCCCCTGCCGCGTCCGAAGCGTCCCTTACTACGCGGAGATGAAAACAACAAAAACATAGGAAACAAGCTGATTAGGGCTCAGGGGCACGCAGATGTGCATCATGGTTCAAAGAAGGTGCTTCGCACACCTACCCGTGCACCCAGCTCCCGCTCAAGCGATAACGCATTTACTCCTTCCACAAGCCAGAGTATGCGCAAATTCGGTGTCAGTCCTCGAAGACTGACCTATGCGACGGAACAAGCACTTCTCACACCTACAAAACGAAATGCGGACGCGCCACAGGTTCCAGCAATCAGAAGCCAGGGTGTGCGTGAGCGCATCGCGTCATTTGATGTGGTCCCCTTTGATGTGTTTATGGCGGCAACGGACGTGACTTGGACGCGCTCCTTAATCCCCGCCCATCTGCCAATTTCCGGCGAACAGGTGCCCCTTGTAGATCTTCATCCCAGTGTGTCACATCCTGAAGAATCCTTTGAGACAATGGAAGAGGCTCTGGCAAGGCGTGTGCGTCAGAACGCTCTACTGGCGCGCGTGCGTCACGCGCGCAGCCTTGCCATCGCCAACCAATCCCAGAGCGAAGAGTCCTCTCTTGTCCTTGAGCAAAGTACACTGCGCGAGTTCACAGATTATCTAAACGTGCGACGCGCGCAGGTACAGTCCCTAGGACGCATGCGTAGGGCTGAGGTAGAGGAAGTATTTACAAGTGTTTTTCAGTCGACTTATACGTCCTTTGACCATGAGGGATACACTGTTTGGTATAACCCGGCCCTTTTGAATTTGGACGCCGAGATTGAGGGCGAGACGAACCTGGAGCGTCTTGAGTACGGACGCTGTCCCATTGGGAGTGATGGCGAGTCCATGAACCTTCACCATGTGACGCACTATGACGCATGGACCCACAAGACCACGAGCTATCTTGTGCTTCTTCACCACACAACACACCTTGAGACGTTTCACGGGGACTTACACTTTGAATCCAGCGAATACTACCTTCCCCGCACGTCCGTAGACCGTAACCTTTTTAACAGCGCGCGTCCTCTTATCCTAGAGGCCCTTTGGAAGATTTTATCTCCGCAAGATATCTTTCAAGATATTCTGTAAGGGTCTCATCCTCTCGTGCTTGATGAGAGGCCTTGTTGTGGGGATCATGGGCATGCCCGTGGGTCCCGCAGGGGCCGCGCCCGCGGGGAAAAAAGTCAACCATGGTGCCTTTTTCTAAATGAAGGCATACCTTTCCATCTGAGTCAGCTATTTCGCAAATAGGGAAGAGTTTTCCCCCGAGGAGTCCATGGGTCTTAATATAGGTCCAAAGCACAGGACGCTTCACGTTTACAAAATCCCAGTGCCGCCACTTAAGCGTATTACACGTGAGGAAAAAGTGCCTCAAATCTTGGTGATTTGGGACACCCAACTCATCAAGATTACCTGTCGTGACGGGCGCTGCGCGCGTGCGACCAAATGTCTCACCGAGGGTTTTGCAGATGCTTTCTAGTTCTTGTGAAACAGTCGCAGGGCTGACCGCCTGAACGGCGTTTGGCTCCTCGTCGCTGGATGAAGCAAATGCATTGAGACCAAGGAAAATGAGGGGTAGAAACTTAATTTGCATTTATCTAAAATTTTAACAATAAGACACAAACGCAGCATGCTTGTGAAGCGCATGATTTGCAAGGAAAAAATTTAAAGGTTATAGAGGGCGCGTTTGCGGGTATGCCTGGGCGCCCTCTTAAAAGTACTATTCGACGGTGACAGACTTGGCCAAGTTGCGGGGCTGATCAACGTCTGCGCCCTTCTCCAAACCTGTCTCATAGGACAAGATCTGGAGAGGGAGGGCGTACACAAGAGGCGCCGTCAAGAACGTCGTGTTAGGCAATGTGAAGGTCGTCATATGATGTGACTCGGGTGCGCGGGCACCAAGCTTAGCCTTGGTGATGCCCTCTTGATCTGAGAAAAGCACAATGCGCGCGCCTCTGGCCAACGCCTCCTGCATGTTGGCGTGGGTTTTGTCAAAGAGCTCATCATGGGGCGCGATGGTAATCACGGGCACATGCTCGTCCAGAAGGGCGATGGGGCCGTGCTTGAGTTCACCTGCGGCGTACCCTTCGGCGTGAATGTAGGAGATCTCCTTGAGCTTGAGGGCGCCTTCCATGGCCAAGGCGTAGGAGGTGCCACGGCCAATGTAGATAATGTCCCGTGACGCAGAAAGTGTACGCGCCATCTCTCGCAAAGAGTCACGCCTGGCAAGAATCTCCTCGAGTGCCGCGGGGACCTGCTTTAAGTCCTCCAGATGGGTGCTCGCTGCCTGTGCGTCAAGGGCGCCGCGTGCCTTTGCAATCTTAAGAGTCAAAAGGGCGAGCGTGCCCAGCATGGCCATAAAGGCCTTTGTGGAGGCAACCCCGATCTCAGGGCCTGCATAAAGGGGAAGAACCTTATGGGCGGCTCTGGCCATGGAGCTACTTTCCACATTGAGAAGAGCCATGGTGTACTGGCCTTTATGCTTCGCGTATTCAAGGGCAGCCAGGGTATCGGCTGTCTCACCTGACTGCGAGATGAAAAGGGCAGCTCCTCCTTCTGCCATGGGCGGCTGGCGATAGCGGAACTCTGATGCGATATCCAGCTCAACGCTTAAATCCGCGTAGCGCTCAAGCCAGTGCTTTGCAACCATTCCGGCAAAATAAGATGTGCCGCACGCAACAAGCGTCAAGCGCGGAATCTTGGCCCAATCAACGTCACACTCAAGGAGGGTCGTGTCCTCCGTGTAACGCTGCAAAATATGGCGCAACACATCGCTTTGTTCGCTCATTTCTTTGAGCATATAGTGGGGATAACCGGCCTTGCTCATGAGGTCTGGTGTCAGATTTGACTGAATTTCTTCGCGCACAACTGGCGTGAGAGATGCGTCATAAATGGTGGCGCCGCTGGGGGTGAGAACAACAAGATCCCCGTCCTCTAGAAACGTAATTTGCTGGGTAAAAGCCGCCAAGGAAATGGCGTCAGACCCCAAAAACATCTCGCCTTCCCCGCGCCCTAAGGCAAAAGGAGACGCGCGGCGCACGCCGACCAGTGTGCCGGGTTCACGCGCGCTCATCACCGCCAAAGAGAAGGCGCCAACGAGACGCTTTGAGGCCTTGTGGACAGCTTCCAAAAGACTGACGTTTTCCTTGTAATAATGCTCAATGAGGTGCACAGCGACTTCTGTGTCCGTGTCGCTCTCAAAGGTGAATCCAGCCATCTCTAGCTCTTGACGCAACTGACCATGGTTCTCGATGACGCCGTTGTGCACGAGGGTCACGTCCTCGCTGGTGTGGGGATGGGCGTTTATGTCCGTGGGGGCGCCGTGGGTGGCCCAGCGCGTGTGGGCAATGCCGATGACGCCTGTGTCAAGGCACGCGTCCCTGGACATGAGGGACTCAAGATTTGCGATCTTACCCGAGGCGCGCAGGCGGTGGGTGTGTTCTTTCTCCAGAACAGCAATGCCTGCCGAGTCATAACCTCTGTATTCGAGAAGCTTAAGACCTTTTAACAGACGACCTGCCACAGGGGAGGCGCTGGTGATACCAAGAATACCGCACATGGATTAACATACTCCTTTAGTAAAACATAAGAGGGTCATGGGCGTTTAAGACGCCTTTTTAGCTTTTTGCCGTGACATGAGGCGCGTTGCCCCGTCGGGGATTTCCTTCAAGGGCGCTCGCGACAAGGTGAGGGAAGCAGCGGGTGCGTCCTTTGTCAGCACGGTGCCCGCACCAATATATGCGCCTTGGCCGATGGTAACCGGCGCAATGAGGGTGCTGTTGGAGCCCACAAAAACACCGTCCGCAAGGGTCGTTTTGTGCTTATTCACGCCGTCATAATTGCACGTGATGGTGCCCGCACCAATATTGCAAGCCTGCCCCACATGGGCGTCACCCAGATAGGTGAGGTGAGAAACTTTCGTGCCCTTGCCAAGGTGTGTGTTTTTTAGCTCTACAAAATTACCGACTTTGGCGTCTTCCCCAACGTGGGTGCCTGGGCGAAGGCGTGCAAAGGGGCCAACGGTTGCGCCTTTGGCGATGTGGGTGTGTTCTATGTGGGAGAAACTCAAAATGGTTGCGCCTTCCTCTACCGTCACGCCCTTGCCAAAAAAGAGGTGCGGGTGGAGGGTCACATCTTGGCCAAAGACCGTATCCATGGATAGATATACAGACATCTGGTCAAGGAAAGTGACGCCAGCTTCCATGGCTTTTGCTTTCAGCTGCGTCTGTAAAATGCTTTCTGAAAGCGCCAAATCTGCCCGTGTGTTGATGCCCATGACCTCGAGGGAAGAGGCTGTGCGGTAGGATACACGCTTGCCGCTTGCGCGCGCCAGCTCCACGAGGTCGGTTAAGTAATATTCCCTTGTCAGCGCGTTGGGTGTGACACGGGGAAGAAGCTCCTTTAAATCACGGGCGCGCACCGCCATGAGGCCTGCGTTACACAGCGCCACATTCTTCTCGTCCGCACTCGCGTTTTTTATCTCAACAATGCGCGCAACGTGGCATCCGTCTTCTTCCAAAATCACGCGCCCATAGTGGGGGTGCCGGGGCGCTTCCAGGGCAAGCACGCACACGGCTTGGGTTTCGTTGCCTTGAAAGGAATCCACAAGAGCCTGGAGCGTTGGGGCTGTGATAAGAGGGGTGTCTGCAAAGAGAATGAGCACAATGCCATCTGCGTCCCCCCAAGCATCCTTGGCGCAAAGAACAGCGTGGGCCGTGCCCAGGGGCTCGTCCTGATACGCCAGGGTGATGTCCTGAAACTTCTCTTTCAGGGCAAGGGCGTGGGAGCGTGCGCTTGGGGAAAAGACGGCCGTCACGTCACGCGCACCCACGTTGTGGGCAAGGGTGAGGGCATGCTCAATGAGGGGGACACCACACAAGGGGTGGAAAACTTTTGGCAAATGAGAGCGCATGCGCGTGCCTTGGCCAGCTGCCAAAATGACCACATGGATGGGAAGGGAAGACGACATACGTGCGCTCTCACATAAAAATTCAAGAATTCATGGGACAAAGTGCCACAAGAAGCGCGGTTGTGCCAATGGCTTTTTTATAACGAAAAATTACGTGCTTTGCTTGCTCGTTGTATGGGAAGCGTTATATAAAGAGAGTGTGTATAACTTTAATAAAAGAAAGACCGACTGTGGCCGAAGAAAAAAAGAAGGAAACGTTGGGTGAACAAATACGCTCGCTACTAGGAGCGCTTTTGGTGGTTTTGGGAATCCATACCTTTTTGTTTAAGCCCTATGTGATTCCATCGGACTCCATGAAGGACGGGCTTCTGATTGGTGACTTTTTGTTTGTGTCAAAGTTTACCTATGGATACAGCCGGTACTCTTTGCCCTTTGCGCCGCCTCTTTTTGAGGGACGTATCTTTGGACGCTTTCCAAAAAGGGGTGAGGTGGCTGTGTTTACGCCTCCTAACCAGCAAGATGAGGTGTGGATTAAGCGCGTCATTGGCCTGCCAGGGGACCGCATTCAAATGAGAGACGGTGTCTTGTTTATCAATGGAAACGCGTGCCGTATGAAGCGCATTGAGGACTTTAAGGACCATCTGCGTTTAGAAGGGGCCATGCGTGAGGAAAACCGTGTCTTTAGTGAGGCGGGTTGGGACGTGCCGCGTTATGAGGAAACTTTGCCTGGAGGCGTCACCCACACAATCTTGAAGAGCGATGCCTTTGGTCAAGGGCGTCTTGATAATACCGAAGAATTCCTCGTTCCCGAGGGACACTACTTCATGATGGGTGACAACCGCGATCACTCGGGCGACAGCCGTCTGTATTCCGTAGGGTTTATCCCCTATGAGAACTTGGTTGGGCGCGCAGAAGTCATTTTCTTTTCCACAACCGCCAGGTGGTGGGAGGTCTGGAAGTGGCCCCTGGCTATTCGTTATGGGCGCTTACTGAACTTGATCCATTAACTTTGTGGGGGCGGGGTTTTCCCCGCCTCTGCCATGGCCTTGGTCAACAAATCCACATTGTGTTCCATGAGTTTGACATAGGTGTCACAGCACGCGTCCTTCTCGGACAGGGCGTCTGAATAAAGGGTGTCTCCCATACGCGCCCCTGTTTCCTGGGCAATCTGGGCAATCAGCTTAGGACTTGCCATATTTTCCACAAAGAGCGTCTTCACCTTGAGGGCGCGAATCTGATCAATGAGGGCCGCCACGTCCCAGGCACTGGCCTCGGCCTGGGTGTTAATGCCCTGGGGGGCCAGCACGCGCACGTTATAGGTTTTTGCAAAATATGAAAAGGCGTCGTGGGCGGTGATCACAACCCGCGCGGCGTCTGGTATGGCCTTGAAGCGCGTGTGTATCCACTGGTCAAGGGTGTGAAGGCGCGCGCCGTAGGCTTTGCTGCGCTCTTGAAACACTTTGCACTTTAGGGGCGCTTTGGCACACAGGGCCTCTTCAATATTTTTTACATATAGGCGCGCGTGAGGAACGCTGAGCCAGGCGTGTGGGTCCTGCATGGGCTTGCCGTCCTGGGTCAGTGTGCGCGGGTTAATACCGCGCGAGGCCGTGACAACAACGCCCCGGTAGTTGCTTGCCTCCACAAGGCGTGGGAGCCACGTCTCAAAATCCAAACCATTAATGAAAAGCATGTCCGCTTGAACGAGAAGCTTGCCCGTTTGCGGTGTAGGCTCAAACACATGGGCATCGGCGTTGGGGCCGACAATGGTGGTCACATCGACGCTCTCTCCGCCCACTTCTTTGACCAGATCCCCGAGGATGCTAAAGCTGGCAACAACTTTTAATGGCACTTCTGCGCTGAAAGCAGCTGTGCTCATAAGGGATGCACATAAAAGGATGGCGTAGGCGTTCTTCATGGCGCGGATCTTCTGTCTCTGAGTATGCTTTGGTTGCCAAAAAGAAGGGAGGCGAGATAAAAGACACCGGCTACCAAGATGATACTGGGACCCGAGGGCAGACGATAGTGATAGGATAACACAAGGCCCATATACGCACTGATGAAGGCAATGAGGCTTGCTAAGGCACACATGGACCAGATGTGCTTTGCCCAGAACTTGGCCGATACCGCCGGCAGCATCACAAGTCCCAGGGCCATGAGGATGCCAAGGCCTTGGAAGGCGGCCACCATGTTGAGGACCACAAGACCCATGAAAGTCGCGTGATAGTACCCACCCTTGGCACCAAGCCCCTTCATAAAGGTAGGGTCAAAACACTCCATGATCAGGGGGCGATAGATGACCGCGAGTGTGAGGAGGGTAAAGGTTGTGATGCCTGCAATAAGCAAAAGAGACTCGCTTGTGACGCTTAAAATGGTCCCAAAGAGAATATGGGTCAGGTCAAGACTGCTGCCCTTAACGGAAATGATGACGGTGCCAAGGGCCAGGGCAATGAGATAAAATCCCACGAAGCTCGCGTCCTCCTGAAGGCCCGTGCGCCTTGTGACAAAAGTTGCGATGAAGGCAACAAAAAGTCCTGCCAAAAATCCCCCGATGCCCATGATGGGCAGGGATAGTCCTGCAATGAGATAGCCAACGGCCACGCCTGGCATGATGGAGTGGGACAAAGCGTCGCCCATAAGACTCATGCGGCGAAGGACCAAAAGAAGCCCCACAGGCGCGCACCCCATGGACAGGGCAACACACGCAACAAGGGCTTTCTTAAGAAAGGCATAGGTCACAAAAGGCTCAATGAAATAGCTGTACACGCTTAAGTCCTTTTTCTTTTGTTGCAGGGCTCTTTCTCACAAAACTGCGTATTGGCCCTATGGAGTGCGTCCAGGGTGAGGACGTCTTGGGTTGGGCCCCAGGCAACAGCTTCTCTGGCCAAAATCAACGTGTGGGAAAAATGGGTGCGCACAAGGTCCATGTCGTGGGAGACAACGAGCAGGGTGCGCCCCTGGGCCTGCCAATTGGTGATTTGCGCCATCAAATCTTGGGTTGTGTGGGCGTCCACAGCCGCAAAAGGCTCGTCCAACAAAATAATGGGCGCGTTTTGCACGCTCAGGCGTGCAAAGAGGACTTTTTGAAACTGGCCACCGGACAGTGTGTGGAGAAACCGGTGGGCGCTTCTGGGAAGGTTCACGCTGGCGAGAGCCGCCTCAATAAGATCCTTGGCGCCATAGGACAAGTCTTGGTAAAAGCCACCTTTGTGGCAAAGGCCCATGCTGACCACATCACCCACGCACAAAGGAAAGGTGCGGTCGACGGGTGAGTGCTGGGGAAGATACGCGATGTCCTTGGGTGTTGCATCTTCTAAAGTGAGGCGCCCCTCATAAGGCACCTGACCCATGATGGCTTTAAGAAGAGTGCTTTTACCTCCACCGTTTGGGCCAACGATGGCCGTCAAGGTGCCACTTTGAAATGTGCCGGAAAGGGCACTTAACGCGCAGCGCTCGCCATAAAAAACACTTAAGCCGTCAAGGTGGAGCGAGCATGGCTTAAGGGGCGCTAAATCCGACTCAGTCAAAGGGCCCACCACACGCAAAGCCACAAAAATGTCAAAGGGATCAAACTTGCCCCGACACGCTTCGACCAGCTCCATAACAAGGGGGACATGTCATTCTCATCATAAAAAAACTTTATCCCACACTATGACAAGCTCGCCGTGAAACTGTCAATAAGGGCCCTAAGAAAAAGGATCTTTGAAACGCTTTAAAGGAAGGAAAGGAGTGGCGGGAGTGACGGGACTCGAACCCGCGACCTCCGGCGTGACAGGCCGGCGCTCTAACCAACTGAGCTACACCCCCTTGCAAAGCAAAGGTATGCTCTGAACTAACCCATAATGGGCAGAGCTGTCAAGGCCTTGTTTGCACCAATTTAAAAAAAACGTGTTTTTTTTGTCGCAGACACCAAGATCCCTTTGAAAGCGATATGTTTCATTGCGTGGGGCTTTTTTTTCGTGGTACGATCCTATACAAAATAAAACAATGGGGAGGGCACGTTGGGTGGCTCTGAAGGCAGATGTATGGGAAGGGCTTGTCAGGCGCCACGCCTTGAACGCAGCCCTCAAGCAAGAAAAACAATCTTGTCCACAGGGGCAGGTGGACGCATCGCGCGCCCCGTCACAGACGCCTCAAACTTTACTCGAGCAAGATCTCAATCAGACGCACCTCAAAAATCAACAACATTTGGCGCCGCCTGGCCCGGGAAAGCGTCCTGTGAGTAAACTCAAACTCTTCTTCCTTTTCCTCTTGTTCCTCTTGGCGGGTTTCCTCTTTTTTGTGGGTGGCTTTTTGACGTGCTACACACTTTATCCGCCCGCGCCGATTTTCGCGGCGCAAGATTTGGCAAATCCCCAGTCTCCTGCGCCAGAGGCCAGTGCCTCGCGGGGCGCTTCTCTCAATTCTTCCAACTCCTATGCAAGGCGCCAGTTGATTGGACGCGGGCAAGGCTCTGCTACCCTTGCGGATCAAACACAGCGTCAGGCTGCACGTATTGCCAATAACCAAGCCAGGATGGCCGCCAGTCAAGCTGTGGGGCGTGTGGCTCAGGGGATACAGTCGGCGCTGGGCCCTTATGTTGGCAGCTTTGTGTCTCCTCTTGTGTCAGGTGTTGGAAATACAACCATTAATAGTACACTTCCTGCCTCTGGACAGCCCTTGTGGTCTTCTCAAGGGGGCGCTCAAAAAACCGCGCCCGCTGGTGCACAGGGTGCCCAGGCTCAGCCTCAGGTTCAGGTGCCCCAAGCGTCCCTCAACCGGTTTACACTTGTCGTGCAGGAATACAGCATGAGCCAGGACGCTTTGGCGGCCAGTGACGCGCTGCGTGCCCAGGGGTTTGAAGGATATGTGATGGAGGAGCAGCGAGGAAAAGGTGATGTTGTCTATGTGGTGAAGGCGGGGCAATTTGCTTCGTACCAAGAAGCCAGGCAGGCGGCAGCGCTGTTGGGTAGGCTTTGGCAGCGCCCCATTCGTGTGGCTGTTGCTGAGCAAAATAATGAATAAGGGTGGTGAAAAATCATGCGGGGTTTGATGCAAAGATACGCTGGGGTTTGGATGACATGCCTGGGTCTTGTTCTTTCGGGATGTCAGGGGCTCAAGCTTTTTGAGAAAGACACGGAAAAGAATCCGAGTGTGTGTCTTGAGTTTGTGGATATTTCCCTCGACAGTGACGCCAACCAGGATTCAGCAATTTCAGTTGATGTTCTTGTGGTTTACAAAGATGAGCTGATGAAGGCCCTCATGAAGATGAAGGCTGCAGATTATTTCGCTTCACGTATCCAAATTTTACGTGACTATCCAGACATGGTGGATATGTGGCACTGGGAGCTGACCCCAGGTCAAGTGGTGCGGGACTATCCCATTACCCAGCGTTCTGATGCGCCTGTGGGGGCCGTGATCTTTGCAGATTATTTTGCCCCCGGTGATCACCGCATTCGCTTTGCAAGTGAAGGGCACGCCCATGTGCGCATGAAAAAATTCGACTTTTGTGTGTTGGAGCAAGGCTGCAGTGGGGATTTGAGCAATCAAAGTATTGCCTCTCGTCAGGATAAAGAAGATGCCAAAGAAAGCGCCATGAAAGGCGCTTTGCCCAAGAGTGCGCAGGGCAGTAGCAATCCAGCTCAAGAGCTCAAAAAAGAAGTCTCCAGTGTAAAGAGTGAGATTTCGAGCTTGAAGCAGCTGTTGAAGTAGTGTGTGAGGAGGAAAGAATGTCCAAGTACCGTATTATCCCGGCTGTTCAGTGGCATGAGGGCATGCTTCTTATGCCCGAACACTTTCAGCAACATGGCCGGCGCACCGAGCAGTTGCTCCATTTCCATATGAGTCACGCCACGCCCTTTTATTGGGGGATGGAGACTTATAAGCTGGACGCGGCAAAACTTGTGTCGGGTATTGTCTCCTTCACCTCACTCAGCGCCGTCATGCCCGATGGTACCGTCGTTATCCTAGGAGAGCAAGAAGGCGCCCCCCTTGAGATTGATGTCACGTCCTATATGAAGCAAGAAAATGCCACAAGCGTGACAGTGTACTTGGCAATACCCACCTACCGCCCTGGCGCGGCAAACGTTGACAACGATTTGCCAAGGTACCTTTCACGCGATAGCGAAGAAGTGGTGGACGAAAATACAGGCGAGGGGCGCATGCGCTTTGCGACACTGCGTCCCAATCTCTTGCTGCTGACGGGTGAGGAGCCGTCGGGGCAATACGTGAGTTTTCCCGTTCTCCAGATTGATCTGACAGGTAACTCCTATTCTCTGGCCAGCGATTTCACGCCTGCGTCTTTGCTTGTGACCATAGATCATCCCTTGGGTAAGCTCTGCATGGAGCTGGCGCAGCGCATGCGCCAGAAGATATCCTTTTTGTCAGACCGCCTCAGCGATAAGACAGGCGGCGGTGACGTTCTTTCCTCTGAGGCCGAGGACGCTGTGAAAGCGCTATCGCGAGGGCTTTTGTCCTTTGAGGCGATTTTACGCGCTGGTGCGTCCCATCCCTTTGCCCTTTACCTGAAGCTGTGTGACTTGGCTGGCAATCTAACGGAGCTTCATCCAGGGCAAATGCCGCCCAGTTTCGGGGCCTACGCCCATAACAATTTGATGCCCTCCTTTTTGGAGGTGACAAAGTTTGTTGGCACGATGCTTGACCAGATTCAAGAAGGCTATACAACGGTGCCCATGATTCTGTCCCAACGCATTTTCAAGCTGCCTTTGCGTCAATCCTGGATGCAAGAGCGCCTTGTTTTTGGGGCCAAGGCGTCCTCAACCATGGATGAGAAGGCCGTAGCCCAGTGGTTGAGTGCTGCCGTTATTGCCACGGACCGTTTTGTGGGAGAGGTACGAGACAAGCGCATTTTGGGCGCTGTGCGTGTTGTTGTGGAGTCCGACGAGGATCTGGGTTTGCTGCCTGCAAGGGGTGTTGTGCTCTTTAGTGTGACCTATGACCGCTCATTTATCGATGCCACAGAAACCCTGCAAATCTTTAATGTGGCGGATACAGATCAAAACCGTCCACAAGAAATTGTGATGTACGTACCAAAGCGCACAAGGAACACATATTTTTAGAAAAAATTAAGAAAAATATGATTAGAATTTAAAACATTTTGTAAAATGAATGCGCCGTTGGAGCGCCAGGAGGTATAAGGGAATGTCACAAGGGCTCGAATTAAGGCGCGTAGGGGACAGAGATAGCTCCTTTGTGCTGCGAGATTTTGAAGAGTTTTATGAAGAACTTGTGCGCCAAAAAGAGCGCGTGATCACGGGCACTTGGCTCCTGCATGAAACCTCCTCAGGCGCAACGGACGTCACGGGCGCCGTTGATACGACCGTTGCCTCAAGTGCGGGCGCAATTCTTGATAAGCTCTACCAACTTCTGGATCGCCAGGCCGTTGAGGCCAGCCGCATGGGGGGAGAGTTTGCCAGCGCTTACTACCGCGAAGCCCAGTTTGTCATGGGCGCCCTTGCCGATGAGGTGTTTTTGAATCTGCACTGGGATGGACGCAAGTACTGGGAGGATAACCTTCTGGAATCTCGCCTTTTTGGCACCCATGATGCGGGTGATCTCTTCTTTAAACGCCTTGAGACGTTCCTTGCGGAGCGTGACCCCACGCGCAAGGACTTGGCTGAGGTTTATTTGCTCGCCTTGGGCCTTGGGTTTGAAGGGAAATTTCGCAATCTCAATGACGATGGCAGACTCACTGAGTGGCGCCGTCAGCTCTACGTTTTCATAAACCACCGCGAACCAACGCTTTTGTCTGGCCAAGATCGGCTTTTTCCCGACGCCTATGCCCATACACTTTCGTCGGGTAAGGGTGAAAAAATGCAAGATAAGCACCTCTGGTACACAAGCATTGGTGTGGCTTTCTTCGTGCTGCTTGTCTTTTCTCACGTCATGTGGGACCGGGCAACATCGGATTTAACGACCGTTTCAAAGCGCATTGACGCTTTGGCTAAGAAATAGGAGGAGGCAAGGTGCTCGCACAGGTTCTTCAGGGGTATCAACCATATTTACCCTTCTTCTTAATTGGTTCCATTGCCCTTGCGGTTATTGCGGTATTTCTTTTAATGGTCATGGGGCGCAAGGCCGTTGACCAGGCGCGCAAACGCCAAGCGCTGTCGCGCTCGCCAGATCCACGCCCAAGCTTTGCCCAGCGCCTTTCCGGCGTGGGAACAAGGTGGCAACGCTTTAAGGCCTGGGTGAAGGGTCTGTTTTCCCGGTGGGGATGGAATCCCACGGACGACTGTGCCATGTCGTTTCGCCAGACGCTAAGTATCCTGAAGACTTATCTTCCCGGGCGTCATCCTGAGTACGCCCTTCCTTGGTTTATGCTCGTCGGATCAGAAAAATCAGGCAAAAGCGAAATTTTGACGGATGTTGATTTAGAGCTCCCCCTTGGCAAACCAACCTACAGTGTTGACTCTGAAATTTCCGGTGTGAGCTGGACATTTTTTGATAGGGGTGTCGTCCTTGAAGTGAACGGCGAGTCATTCCTTGATGACGACAAGGCCATAAGTGATGATGCGTCGTGGACGCGCCTTTTACGTTTACTGAACCGCTTTCGCGCACGCAGGCCCCTTGACGGCCTTGTGATCACCATTCCAGCTGGCGAGCTTTACGGGTCTTCACGTCTTGGTGAGGCTGAAATTCTAGAGCGTGCGCGCCACATGTACACAAAGCTATGGAAAATGCAGGCCATTCTTGGGATGCGCTTGCCGGTCTATATCCTTGTGACCAAGTGCGACCTTATTCCTGGCTTTAAGAGTTTTGCAACAGAAGTGCCAGCCGAGTCCCAGGGCGATATGTTTGGGTGGTCTTCTCCCTACGCCATGGATGCAACCTACAACACGGGCTGGGTGGATGACATCTTTGACCATTTGCACCGCAGCATCAATCGTCTGCGCGCTGGCATATTTGCCCAGGGACACGCACGCCGGGAGCGGGACGGTATTCTCCTTTTTCCCCTTGAATTTATGACACTGCGCGACAGCGTAGGGGCGTATCTCAATGGCATTTTCAGAGAGAGTGCTTATCACGAGAGCTTCTTCCTAAGGGGAATCTATTTCTCAGGCAAAGCCGTGACCCAGGACGGGGTGGCGCTGACGGCTAGAGGTGTACTTGAGGACACGCAAGTGCGCGCCCAAGGCCTTGATGAAAAACAGGCACGAAAAGAGCACGGTATCTTCTTGCGCGATCTTTTTGATAAAAAAATCTTCCAAGAAGGCGCCCTTGCAAAGCCTGTCCGGCGTGTTTTGATTTCCACAAGTCGTCTTTTAAATTTCTCGAAAGCAGCAGCTGCCCTCGTGTGCGCTGGGTGGCTTTTTGGTATTTTCCAAAACTACAAGGATTTGGAGGTTGGCAATCAGACGCTTATGCCCAGCTTAAAGCGCATTAATAGTGCCATGGAAGGCATTGAGCAGCAGGGCGGCTACTCTGACACCCAGCAGTTCCGTGACTTTTTGAATCAGCAGGCTTCGTCCATATTGGATGGTTTTGCAAATTTAAGTCCTGTGAGCAGCTTCTCCTTCTTTATGCCATCTTCTTGGTTCAGTCCGTTGGATGACCGCATCCAGAACTCTTATGCGATTGCCTATGACCACGTGATTCTGCCGTCCTTCTATTCCGCGCTTTTAAAGCGTATCGAGCATACCGTTTCCGTGGGTCAAATTGAGTATAAGAATGATTTGCGCAAGCCGTTCATTAACCCTGTGCAGTCGCCTTCCTATGGTCTGTTGTCCGACTATGTGCGCGACATTACGGACATTGAAAAGTATGTGGCGATCTTTAACGATTTGGACGTCAGCAGTAACATCCAAGATATAGGACGCTTGGTGAAGTACCTCTTTGGACAGGATTTGCCAAAGGGCTTTTTCTCCCACAGTCAGTACTATGAGGGTGCGCTCTCACGGATTGTGGACCGCAATATCGATCTTTCCCAGTTCCGCGTGTTGGCGGGCCAAAAGATGGGTGTGCTTTTCAAAAACTTTATTGATAGCGCCTTCGATGTGCATAAGAACTTCCCTCTTTTTGAGAAGGTTCAAAATGACATTGATCACTGGACCCATACGGGGGCTCTGTCCCATATGCATGCCATGGATTTGCGCAAATTGACTCAAAATACGGTGGCCGTTGCGGATATTATTTCCAGCGGCGACCTGTCTTGGATTGACCACACCAGTTTTGAGCCCAGTGTGTCTTATGCCCAGATGCTGCAGGACATCACAGCCTCTCACCTCTTGGGCGGGGATCTTGCAAAAGAGATGACGCGTCTTGCGGACGCTGCTTTCTCAAAATTCAAGCTGACCCTAAGCGATCTAAAGACGCGGGTGACAGGTCCTTTCTTTACCATCGTCGACAATCACCTGGTGGGTGAACCGTCCGAAGGACTCATCCGGGTCATTGACGCGTTGAGTGAATTTTTGGCTGAGAAATTCATGGAGCCCATCAACAGCCAGAACCTGGTGACAAAGCTTGAGCCAGGTAAACTCCTCTTCTGGGATGAGACGGCGCTCATTCAAGCCGAAGACGTGGTAGACGCCTATAATGAGTTTATCGCGACGCGCTTGCCTGGCACCCTGGAAGGTCTTCAAAATCTCTTCCGCATTGTGGGGCGCAACGGGACGCGTGACCGCGTGACGGCGCTTGTGGCACAGGCACAAACCTTCCAACAGCAGCCAGCCGAACTTGTCGGCTTTAGTTCGCGCGAAATCCTGCAATCCCAGGTCCAAAACGTGGCGGCGGCAACACCTCACTTTACGAAGCTTTTGGGGATGTTTGAGGCCAGTGCCTATGTTGAGGGCAGCGTGGCCCTGCGTGAACTTTTGGTCAAACAGAACTACGGCATTTTGGAGCGCATTGAAAAGCTTTTGGAGGCCGACAATCTTTATAATGGCCGTGATGAAGCCTTTGAGTGGTGGGATGGAAGCCCTATGGTGGGCATCAAGGCCTTTGGTGTGCACGGTATTGGCGACATGCGTACCTATCTGACCGCCCAGCGTTTTCAGATCGCTTACCTTGCCAAGGACATGGCTGAGCCGATTTTAACTTTGCTCAGTCTTGGATACCTGGAAGATGTGCCTTACGATTTGCCTCTCGCCACACGCTGGAGCAAAATTGCGAGCGTTCTTACGGACTATGACAAGCAGTCTCCCGGAAACTCCTTGAAGCTTTTGGAGCAGTTCCTGACATACGACATCAATGAGCTTTCCATTGAGAACTGTGACTTGGGAGACTTTGACGGCTTTGACGCTGACGGCGACTACTTCTTGGAAGTACGCAACCGTTACGCGGTGACCCTCATGAACCGATGTGAGGCACTGCGCGGGCACAGGGCTGTGGAGCGCTATAACAGGGCGGCTTCCTTCTTTAACATTAACCTTGCAGGGCGCTTCCCCTTCACAAAGGACGCGGGACGCAGCACCACCTTTGAAGCTGATCCGGCCGATGTTGAGACCTTCTTCCAGATTTATGACAGTCTGAACAAGAAGGATCGTCAGATTATCCTTGAGACCTCAAGGCTGGCGGGCGCTCAAGATTCCTTGACGGAGTTCATGAACAAGGTGGATAGCGTCAGGCCTCTCATGCTCGCCTCCCTTGACCGCGGCATGAAGGATCAAGTGCCCCATATTGACATCGATGTCTCCTTCCGCACTAACAGAGATGAGGAGATCGGTGGTGATAAGATCATCGACTGGTCCATGGATTTTGGTACAAACCAGATCGACTTCAGGGGACGTGACGCGTCCGGTCGTTGGCAGGTGGGCGCACCTGTGGATGTGTCCCTTAAGTGGGCCGTTGACTCCGACAGTGTGCCCGTTGCAGATCCGCGTAACCCAGCGCTGGAAGTGGTGGGCACAAAGGCGCTCTTCTCATACCGGGGCAGGTGGAGTCTGATTCGTCTGCTGCGCGAGCACGCGACAGATCAAAGTGTGATGGACCGCTCCAAAAATCCTGACCCACAGGTGCTCCAATTCCTGGTGCCCACGGCCTATAACAAGTCGTGTTACCAGGGCGAGCCGCCTTTGGCCATGGATCGAAAGAGCCAGAGTGCACGCGTGTATTGCCAGATCGATATGCATATCCCCATCACGGCAGAGCCAGATGCGGCGACGGGTATTTCTTTGAAGGAAGTCAGGCATTTGGGCGCACCGCGATTCCCCTATGAGGCACCGGTTGTGGACGCCGTGCCAAGTAAACGCTTGCGCCGCAACTAGGAGGTTATGATGGGGCCATTCCAGTTAAGTGATGAAGAGTGGGGCAAACTCATTGCCCCCATGCCAGGGAAAACGCCAAGTGGTGCGTTTCTCTTGTATGATCAGGTCTATGACGACATCAAGCAGGCCCGTACCCAGGAAGATGACTCGCTTCCCCAAGGTATTTGGCAGCGAGATCTTAAGAAAGCAGATTGGCATAAGGTCGTGTCTTTATGCCAGGAGGCGCTTTCAACGCGCACCAAAGACCTTCAAATTGCCGCTTGGCTGACGGAAGGGTGGTTCATGCTCCATGGCCTTGCGGGTCTTGCTAAGGGGTTGGAACTGAGCCGCGCGCTTTCGCAAGGTTTTTGGGATACGATTCACCCCATGCAGCGCGCAGACGATCCAGAGTATCGTCTGTCTGCCTATACATGGATGAATGAAAAACTTGAAGAACGCATTCACTTTGTGACGCTGACGGCCCCCGCGGACTTGTCTTCAGCGCCTCTAAACTACGCCGACTATTTGCAAGCGCAGCAAAATGATGTACTGGCAAGGCGTGATCCAAGGCTTGCCAAGGAGCAGGAAAAAGAGGGTGCAGTGACTCTTGCGCTTTATAAGCGTTCCCAGACCCTGACGCCGTCTTCCTTTTATCATGACGCCCATGCAAATCTTGAAGCATGCCAAAAGGTGGTTAAAGAGCTTGAGCTTTTCCTCATGGAGAAGACAAAGGGGGCAGGGGGAAGTCTTGCACGCCTGCGTGCAACCCTTGGAGCCCTCGATCAACTGTGCACAAATGCTCTGGCAGACCGCCATGAGCTTGCCACAACCCAGGAGACTTCCGTGAGCCAAGACCTTGACGCCACCGCAAATGCATCTGCAAAAAAAGCCGTGAGCGCTATGGGCCCCATCAAGACAAGGGAAGAGGCCTATCAGCGTCTGGCGGAGGCCGCTGATTTTCTGGCACGCCTTGAGCCCCACAGCCCAACACCGCTTCTTGTGCGGCGCGCCATTACCTGGGGCAATATGCCACTTGTAGATTTGCTCCATGAAATCGTAGCTGATCCCAATGACTATCGCCAAATCCTGCAGCTTTTAGGGGTCGCGCGCAAAGACGGGTAAGCCAATACGCGCATCCTAAAACAGCGTGAATAGGTGAGGGATCGCCTCACCCATTCTATAGCCGAACCCTTATAATTTTAGGCTGCGTCGTTCGTCGCTCGTGTAATTTATACACGTCGCTTTCCTCACTCCTGTCCTAAAATTAAACTGTTCTAGCCATACTCCTCTACCTACGATCTGACGAAGGCCAAGAGATCCGCGTTGAGGGTATCCGCATTCACGGTGAGCATGCCGTGCGAAAAGCCGGGATAGGTTTTGAGGGTGCCGTTTTTAAGGAGCTTAATGGCTTTGAGTGCCGCGTCGTGATAGGGCACAATCTGATCGTCTTCTCCGTGAAGGACGAGGGTTGGCACTGTGATCGCCATTAAATCTTGGGTTTGATCAGTTTCGGAGAAGGCCTTGATCCCTTCGTAATGGGCCTTGGCGCTTCCCATCATGCCTTGGCGCCACCAGTTCTGGATGATGCCTGGTATGGCTTCCGCTCCCGGCCGGTTGAAACCGTAGAAAGGACCCGAGGGGAAGTCGATGTAGAACTGTGCGCGGTTCGTCGCCAGAGAATGACGCAGCCCGTCCAGCACTTCGATCGGCAGCCCGCCGGGATTGGCGGCCGTCTTCACCATGATCGGCGGCACCGCACCGATTATGACGAGCTTGGCGGCCCGTTGCTGGCCGTAGCGGGCGACATAACGGACGGCCTCGCCGCCACCGGTGGAATGCCCGATGTGGATGGTGTTCCTGAGGTCGAGATGCTCGATCACAGCCGCGACATCGGCAGCGTAATGGTCCATATCGTGGCCGTCGCTAACCTGGGCCGAGCGACCATGTCCGCGACGATCGTGAGCGACCACTCGGTAGCCCTTGCCAAGGAAAAACAGCATCTGCCCATCCCAGTCGTCGGCGCATAGCGGCCATCCGTGGTGAAAGACGATCGGCTGGGCATCCTTCGGTCCCCAGTCCTTGTAGAAGATTTCGGTGCCGGCCTTTGTGGTGATTGTGCTCATGGGTATCGATCCCTGGTTTGACGCGTGAGGGGAGATGGTTTGTTCGCCTTGCGGCCGGGCGAGTGTGGGCAGTGCGCTCG